>JADZDA010000185.1 GCA_020851255.1 Burkholderiales bacterium
CGCTGCTGCTGCCCGCCGGAGAGCTCGCCCGGGTACGCGTTCTCCTTGCCGGTCAGCCGGACCTTCGCGAGCAGCCTGCGCGCGCGCTCTTCGACCTCCGCGCGATCCTGCCCGAGCACGATCAGCGGTGCCATCATGATGTTGTCGAGCGCGGTCTTGTGCGGGAACAGGTTGTATTGCTGGAACACCATGCCGACGTTGCGCCGCAGCGCCAGCACGTCGAGCTTCGGGTCGTTGACCTCGCGCCCCTCGACCTTGATCGAGCCGGACGAGATCGGCACGAGCCCGTTGATGCAGCGGAGCAGCGTCGACTTGCCCGAACCCGACGGGCCGATGATGCACACCGCCTCGCTGCGCGCGATGTCCATCGACAGGTTCTTCAGCACCTCGACCTCGCCGAAGCGCTTGACCAGGTCGCGGATGACCACGATCGGGCCGCCGGTCGGGTGGCTCATCGACGCCTCCCCGCGCTCGCTGCGTTCATCGGTCGGCGCGCGTCCATGCGGTCAGCCTTTCACGGCGAACTTCGCCTCGAGCGCGCGCGTCGCCCGCGCGATCGGATAGCAGTAGAGGAAGAAGAGCAGCAGCAGGAACAGGTAGAACGGCAGCATCAGGTCCGGACGGTTGGTCGCGGTCAGCGCCGCGCGTGTCTGCGTCATGCCGTCCTGGACGCCGACGATCGAGATCAGCGGCGAGGACGTCGTCAGGATCGCGTAGAGGTTCATCCACGGCGGCAGCATCCGCTTGACGCACTGGGGCAGGATGATCCGCCACAGGGTCTGGCGGCGGTTGAAGGCCAGCGAGGCCGCGCTCTCCCACTGCCCGGTGGGAATCGACAGCACCGCGCCGCGGACGATCTCGGAAACGTTCGCCATGACCGGCAGTCCGAGGCCGATCACCGCCTTGACCCACGCCGGGAACGGGATCGTCACCCCGCCGATCCGCACCTCGTAGGGAATGAGGAAGATGCAGTAGAAGAGCAGCACGAGCCAGGGCGCGTTGCGGAAGAACTGGGTCGTCCAGTCGCTGCCGACGGCGAGCGCGCGCACCGGCGAGACCTGGCCCAGCCCGAGGACCGCGCCGGCGAACGTCCCCAGCGCCATCGCGAGCGTCGCCACCAGCAGGTTGAACAGGAACCCGGTGAAGATGAGCGGGCCCCAGCGCACGAGCTCCTGGAACGCGGTCGCCTCGGTCCTCGTCGCCGCGAGCGCCGAATGCGCGAGCGCGGCCGCGAGGAGCGCGGCGGCGAACGCGAGACCGGCGCCGGTCCAGTACCGCGGCGTGGCCTGCGTGGGCGCGAGCGCCTTCATGCCTGCCCGAAGCCGGGCAGGCGCATCGCGCGCTCCCAGCGGTTCAGCACCCACACCAGCAACGCGATCAGGATCAGGTAGACGGCCAGCACGACGTTCATCATCTCGCGGACGTTGAACTGGTCCGACCAGATGCCCGCGGCGACGTACAGGGTCTCGGGCACCGCGATCGCGTAGGCGAGCGTGGTCGTCTTGACCAGGTTGACCAGGTTGTTGCCGAAAGCCGGCAGCGATATGCGCAACGCGAGCGGGAGCACGACGCGGAACAGCGCCTGCGTGCGCGTCATGCCCAGCGATTCGGCCGCCTCGACGGTCGCGGCCGGCACCGCCTCGATGCCCGACCGGAAGATCTCGATGTTGAACGCGGCGGCGTACAGCGAGAACGAAATGATCGCCCAGCCGGTGTTGGTGACGAGCGGCGCCGGATTGCCGGTGGCGTCGTGCGCGAGCGGCAACAGGCTGCCGATCGCGAAGAAGAAGAAATAGAGCTGGACGAGCGGCGGCGTGTTGCGGAAGAACTCGACATAGCCGGTGAGCGCGTAGCGGACCCAGCGCGACTCCACGCCGCGCAGCCACGCACCGGCGATCCCGAGCGCCGTCGACAGCGCGATGCACACGGCCGAGATCCAGGTCGTCGCCCAGATGCCCTTCAGGAATCGGACGCTGTCGGCCTGGTCGTAGAAGACGGAGAAATTGACGCCATGCGCATCGGCCAGCCAGCGGAAGAACTCGGCGACCGACATGGTCCGGACGCCTCGCCTACCCGCGCATCCGTACGCCGCGCGGGTCGTGCAGCGGTTGCGCGAGGATCCGCGCCGGCCGCCGCTCGCCCAGCACCTCGATCTCGAAGCCGGACGCCGCCGCCGCGAGCGCGCCCGGCACGTAGCCCAGCGCGAGCGAGCGTCCGACGTGGTGGCCGTAGCCGCCCGACGTCACCCAGCCGACCACCGCTCCGGCGTGCCAGACCGGCTCGTCACCGGAGGCGTCGACGCCGGCGTCGTCGACCTCGAAGGCGACCAGCCGGCGCTTCGGCCCGGCGTCGCGCTCGGCGATCGCCGCCGCGCGCCCGACGAACTCACCCTTGCCGAAGTCGAGGAATCGGTCGAGGCCCGCCTCGCAGGGCCCGTAGATCGGCCGGTAATCGCGCGCCCAGTTGCCCCAGGCCTTCTCCAGCCGCATCGAGTGCAGCGCGCGCGAACCGAAGAGCGTGAGTCCCAGGTCGGCGCCGGCCTCGCGCAGGAGGTCGAACAGCGCGAGCTGCAGGTCGGAAGGCACCCACAGCTCGTAGCCCAGCTCGCCGGTGAACGAGAGCCGCGCGACCTGCGCCGTGACGCGGCCGACGTCGAGCTTCGCGAACGACAGGAACGGCAGCGCGGTGTTGGAGATGTCGTCGCGGACGAGCCGCGCGAGGAGCTCGCGCGAGCGCGGACCGGCGATCGCGAGCCCGGTCCAGTCGCGGCGCAGCGACCGGATCGACACGGTGGACGGCGGCGACTGGCGCTCCCACCAGCGCAGGTGGTAGTCCTCCGCCACGCCCGAGCCGAACAGCACGTAGCGCTCGTCGGCGGCGCAGGCGATCGTGAAGTCGCCGATGATCCGGCCCTGCGCGTTCAGCATCGGGTTCAACGCGATGCGTCCCGGCGCGGGTATGCGGCCGGCGAAGACGCGGGCGAGCCACGCGCGCGCGCCGGGGCCGGCGACCTCGAAGCGCGAGTAACTCGTCGTGTCCATCAAGCCGACGCCGGTGCGCACGCCGCGCACCTCGGCGGCGACCGGGCCGTGCGCGTTCGAGCGCCGGTAGGTGACCTCCTCCTCGGCGCGCGCGCCCTTGGGCGCGAACCACAGCGGCACCTCGAGGCCGTAGGACGCGCCGAACACTGCGCCCGCCTCGCGCATCCGGTCGTGGACCGGCGAAGTGCGCAGCGGCCGGCCGGCCGGCAACTCCTCGTTGGGGAAGCGGACGCGGAATCGGCGGCCGTAGTTCTCGCGCACCCTGGCGTCGGTGTACGCCATCGTCGTCCAGTCACCGAAGCGCGCGACGTCCATCGCCCAGATGTCGAAGCCCGGGTCGCCCTCGGTCATCCAGTTCGCGAGCGCGAGGCCGACGCCGCCGCCCTGCGAGAGGCCCGCCATCACCCCGCACGCGACCCAGAAGTTGGGCAATCCGCGGATCGGACCGACGAGCGGATTGCCGTCCGGCGCGAAGGTGAACGGGCCGTTGACCGTCTTCTTGATGCCGGCGGTCGCGAGCGCCGGATAGTGCGTGAACCCGACCGCGAGGTTCTCCGCGATCCGGTCCATGTCCGGGTTGAGCAGCGTGTACGAGAAATCCCAGGGCGTGGTGCGCGGCGACCACGGCACGCCGTTCTTCTCGTAGGTGCCGATCAACATGCCCTTGCCTTCCTGGCGCATGTAGATCTCGCCGTCGAAGTCGACGACGTGCGGCATCTCGTAGCCCGCGTCGCGGACCACCGGGATCTCCTCGGTCACGAGGTAGTGGTGCTCCATCGCGAGGATCGGCAATTCGAGCCCGACCATCCGCCCCACCTCGCGCGCCCACAGGCCGCCGGCATTGACGACATGCTCGGCGCGGATCGTGCCCTCGTCGGTCGCGAGATCCCAGCGGCCGTCCGGCGCGCGCGAGACCGCGCGCACTCGCGTGCGCAGCCGCACCCGGGCGCCGAGTTTCTTCGCGGCGCCCGCGTACGCGTGGGTGACGCCGTACGGATCGACGTGTCCTTCGTACGGACTCCACAGCGCCGCGAGGAAGGGTTTCGGATCGAGGATCGGCAGGCGCTTCGCGGCTTCCTCGAGCGTCACCATCTCGAAATCGAGCCCGAGGTAGCGGCCGCGCGCGCACGCGATCTTCAGGAACTCGACGCGCGCCGGCGTGCACGCGAGATCGAGGCCGCCGGTCAGGTGCATGCCGACCGACTGGCCGGAGGCCGCCTCGATCTCCTTGTACAGTTCGATCGTGTATTTCTGCAGCTTGGCGACGTTCGGGTCGCCGTTCAGCGGATGGAATCCCCCGGCGGCGTGCCACGTCGATCCCGACGTGAGCTCGTCGCGCTCGAGGAGCAGGAGATCCTTCCAGCCGGCGCGCGCGAGGTGGTAGAGGACGCTCGCGCCGACCACCCCGCCGCCGACGACGGCGACCCGGACGTGCGTGACCGACATGATCGGTCGTCTACTTGAGCTTGGTGTTCATCTCGCGCAGGAACGGGCTTTCCTTGATCCCCCACTTCCTCTCGAGGTCGAGGAGCTTGCCGGTCTTGTGCCACTCGACCGAGATGTCCTTCATGAACTTGCCGAACGGCGCGTCCAGGTCGGCGAGCCGCACGCCGACCGCCCACGGCGACGGATCCTCGGACTTGAGCGGCATCTCGTAGTCGGCCCAGCGCGCGTCGCCGGCCGAGAGCGTCGACTGGAACAGCGTGTCGTCGAAGATGAACGCGATGCAGGCGCCCTGCTGCAGCGCGTTGAACGCCTCGGGCACCGCCGGGAACGTGACCAGGTCCATCGAGTAGAGGTCGGTCGCGCGCTTGTTGTAGTAGGCGCCCTGGACCGCGCAGACCTTCTTGCCCTTGAGATCGGTCCAGTTCTTGAGTGCGTAGGACTTCTTCGCCATCACGTTGGTCGCGCCGGCGTAGTAGTTGGGCTCGACCATGCCGACCACCTTGCGCCGCGCCGCGGTGTCGCCCATGGTCGCGATGACCAGGTCGATGCGGCCCTGCTGCAGGAACTCCATCCGGTTGGCGGCGGTCACCGGAATCATCTCGACCTTGACGCCCAGCCGCTGCGCGACTTCCTTCGCCATGTCGATCTCGAGGCCGACGATCTGGCCCGACGGATCGACGAAGCCCCAGGGGCGGTAGTCGTTCTTGACGCCGACGACGATCACGCCCTTCTCCTTGATCTTCGCCATCGTGTCGGTCTGCGCGAACGCGCCGCCCGTGAACGCGAGCATCGCCACGAGCGCCCAACCGATCGTCTTCCAGCCGGCGGACCGGCCGTCGTTTGCCATGCGCAGCATCGCTACCTCCGTGGTCCGCGTTCGCGCGGACGTCGTCGTCCCGGGGTCGGGTTGAATCGGTCGTCGGGTCCGCGAGGATGTTGCGGCGATCTCGTCAGACCCCCAGCACGGCGATCTCGTCGCCGAGCCAGGGCACGTGCCGGCGGATCGCCGGCAGCCCGTGCTCACGCAGGATGCTACGGGCCTCGCGCGCAAGACGCAATGCGAGCGCTTCCAGCTCGCCGGAGCGCGTGATCAGCGTGACCTCGCGCGAGGGCGCCTGCGCCGCCGCCGGACGGACGACGACGCCGTCCAGGTGCGCGGCGCCCTGCAGCACGTGCAGCGGCGTCGTGACCGCCCATCCGGAACCCGAACCGACGAGCGCGCACATCACCGACGCGTTGTCGACTTCGATGCGCCGTGCCGACCCGACGTCCAGCCGTCTCAGAAACCGGTCCACGAGCGTTCCGGTCGTCGACTTCGCCGAGTAGCGGATCAGCGGCAGCTTCTGCGCCATCCGGACGAGTTCCGGCCGCGCGACCGCCGCGCCGCCGCGCGCCGCCGCCTCGCCCACGCCGGCGCCGGCACCGGGAGACTGCGATCCGGCCGGCAGCAGCAGCACCAGCGGTTCGCGCAGCAGCGGGTAGCGGGACAGTCCGTCGATCTCGTCGTGCGAGTCGGCGGCGACGACGATGTCGACCCGGCGCTCGGCGAGTTCGCGCACGTGCTCCGGCGTGAACCCTTGCGACACGTAGAGGTTGTGGGCGATCTCGGCGGCCGCGCGGATCAGCCACGGGCCCATGGTGTCGGCGAACGAGTCCGAGAGCGCGAGACGCAGTTCCGGCACGGTGCGCGCGCTGCGCAGCGTCGATGGAAGCACCTGCAGTTCGTGCAGCACCGTCTCCGCGCGCCGCCACAGAAGATGGCCGGCCGACGTGGGCCGGATCGGACGTCGGTCGCGGTCGAACAGCGCCACGCCGAGCATCGCCTCGGCCTGCTTGATCGACTGCGACACCGCGGACTGCGTCATGCCGAGTCGTTCGCCGGCCGCCGACATCGAGCCGGTCTCGCCGACCGCGGCGACCGCCTGCAGCACGTGGATCGGCAGCAGCTCCTGCCGGCGCGCGGGGTCGGCGCCCGGGCGCGGCACGCGCCCCGCGGAGGCGCGCGCAGGGGTGGCGGGCGATGTCCTGCCGCGGCGGGTCGGGGTCGGGTTCGGGGGCATGTCGGGCGGGGCGCGTCGGCCTGGTCCGCGGCGGGGGGTGCGAGGCCCTAGTATAAGCGATGCTAATGCTCAGAATGCCATGGGCTTATGCGCCTTGTCAGCCCCGCCCGCCGGTTCGCACAATCCGCCCGGTGAAATATTCGGTCTTCTCGATCGCGCGGCACGCGCTCGCCGGCCACCGCCGCTGGCCGCAGGCCTGGCGCACGCCCGCGCAGAAGAAGCACTACGACGTCGTGATCGTCGGCGGCGGCGGACACGGGCTCGCCACCGCCTACTACCTCGCGAAGCTGCACGGCGTGCGCAACGTCGCCGTCGTCGAGAAGGGGTGGCTGGGCGGCGGGAACACCGGACGCAACACGACCATCGTCCGCTCGAACTACATGCTCGACGCGAACGCGCACTTCTACGAGCATTCGCTCAAGCTCTGGGAAGGGCTGTCGGCCGACCTGAACTACAACGTGATGTACAGCCCGCGCGGCGTGCTCAACCTCGCGCACTCCGACGCGCAGCGCGACCAGATGTTCCGGCGCGGCAACACCATGCGCGCCAACGGGATCGACGCCGAGTGGCTCGACCGCAAGGAGGTCGCCGACTTCGCGCCCTACCTCGACACCTCGGACGACGCCCGTTACCCGATCGTCGGGGGCCTGCTGCAGCGGCGCGGCGGCACCGCGCGCCACGACGCGGTCGCCTGGGGCTACGCGCGGGCCGCGGACAAGCTCGGCGTCGACATCATCCAGAACTGCGAGGTCACCGGCTTCCGCATCGAGGGCGGCCGCGTGCGCGCCGTGCAGACGACCCGCGGCGAGATCGGCGCGGGCAGGGTCGGTGTGGCGGTCGCCGGCAACACCGGCCGCGTCATGGCGATGGCCGGGATCACGGTGCCGATCGAGACGCACGTGCTGCAGGCGTTCGTCAGCGAGCCCCTGAAGCCGCTGATCGACTCGGTGGTCACCTACGGCGCCGGCCATTTCTACGTGAGCCAGTCCGACAAGGGCGAGCTGGTGATGGGCGGCGACCTCGACTTCTATCCGAGCTACGGGCAGAAGGGCAACTTCCCGATCCTGCAGGACGCGATCGTCCAGGGCATGCAGATGTTCCCCTGCCTGTCGCGGCTGCGCCTGATGCGACACTGGGGCGGCGTGATGGACATGTCGATGGATGGCAGCCCGATCATCGGCACCACGCCGGTCGAGGGGCTGTACCTCAACGGCGGCTGGTGCTACGGCGGCTTCAAGGCGACGCCCGGATCCGGCTGGGTGTTCGCGCACACCCTCGCGCACGGCGCGCCGCACGCGCTCAACGCCGCGTTCACGCTCGAGCGCTTCAAGGCCGGCCACCTGATCGACGACAAGGGCGCGGGGCCGATGCCCAACGCGCATTGACGCCCTCCGCATCGTCCACGCCGTCCACGCCGACCGACCGCCGCCCACGCCATGTTCCGCATCCGCTGCCCGCACTGTGGACTGCGCGACTCGATCGAGTTCGCGTACGGCCGCGAGGTCGCGCCGCTGCCCGCGCTCGACGCGCCGTCCGAGGCCTGGCAGGCGTACGTCTACGACCGCGAGAACCCGCGCGGCCCGCACGACGAGTGGTGGCATCACACCTACGGTTGCGGCCAGTGGATCCGCGTCGAGCGCGACACCATGACGCACGCGGTGCTGGCAACGCACGCGGCGCCGGGATCGTGATCGGGGCCGACGACCGATGAGCACCGACCAGTCTCGACGGCTGGATGCCGGCGGCCGGATCGACCGCGACCGGCCGCTCGCGTTCACGTTCGACGGGAAGACCTACGGCGGCTACGCCGGCGACACGCTCGCCTCGGCGCTGATGGCCAACGGCGTGCGGCTGGTCGCCCGCAGCTTCAAGTACCACCGGCCGCGCGGCATCACCTCGGCCGGCGCCGAGGAGCCGAACGCGCTGGTGCGGCTGCGCACCGGCGCCCGCGCCGAGCCGAACCTGCGCGCCACGCAGATCGACCTCTACGACGGACTGGTCGCCGAGAGCCAGAACCGCTGGCCGTCGCTGGGCTTCGACCTGCGCGCGGTCAACCAGATCTTCGGCCGGATGATGCCGTCGGGCTTCTACTACAAGACGTTCATGTGGCCGGCGCGCGCGTGGATGGCCTACGAACGCCAGATCCGCGCCGCCGCCGGCATGGGCGTCGCATCCACCGAGCCGGACCCCGACTTCTACGAGCCGCGTTACGCGCACTGCGACGTGCTGGTCGTCGGCAGCGGACCGGCGGGACTCGCCGCCGCGTGCGACGCCGCGGGCGCGGGCGGCCGCGTCTTCCTCGTCGACGAACGCGCGCAGATCGGCGGGTCGCTGCTGTGGGAGACCCACGCGCCCGACGGCACGCCGGCCGCCGACTTCCTGGCCGCCCGGACCGCCGAGCTCGCGCGTCACCCCGAGGTGCGCGTGCTCGCGCGCACGACCGCCTTCGGCGTGTACGACCAAGGCATGGTCAACCTGATCGAGCGCGTGAACGATCATCGCGTCCAGTGCCCGCCGCACCAGCCGCGCCAGCGGCTGTGGCAGGTGCGCGCGAAGAAGATCGTGCTCGCGACCGGCGCGATCGAGCGCCCGATCGTCTTCCCCGACAACGACCGTCCCGGCGTCATGCTCGCCGGCGCCGTGCGCGCCTACATCGGCCAATACGCGGTGCTGCCGGGCCGGCGCATCGTCGTGTTCACCAACAACGACGACGCCTGGACGACCGCGCAGCGCGCGCGCGCGGCCGGCGCCGAGGTGAGCGTCGTCGACGTGCGCGAGAACCCGCCCGCCGCGCTGGTCGACGCCGCGAAGCAGGCCGGCATCGCGGTCCATGCGGGCGCGGTCGTGGCCGGCGTCGACGGCGCGAAATCGGTGAGCGGCGCGAGGATCGTCGGGATCGATGGACGAGCCCGCGCGGCCGTCGGCTGCGATGTCGTCGCGACCTCGGGCGGCTGGAATCCGACCGTGCACCTGTGGTCGCAGGCCGGCGGCAAGCTCGCCTGGGACGATCGGCACGCGACCTTCGTCCCGGACACCTGCCCGCAGGCGATCGTGTGCGCCGGCGCCGCCGCCGGGAAGTTCACCGGCGACTACGCGCTGCAGCCGTACTGGGCCGTGCCCTCGAAGTTCGGCAGCGGCAAGCGTTTCGTCGACCTCCAGGACGACGTCCGCGTCGAGGACGTCGAGCTCGCGCACCGCGAGAACTACGTCTCGGTCGAGCATCTCAAGCGCTACACGACGCTCGGGATGGGCACCGACCAGGGCAAGACGTCGAACGTCGTCGGCCGCGCGCTGATGGCGGCGCTGCGCGGCGACCCGATCCCCGCGGTCGGCACGACGACGTTCCGCCCGCCGTACACGCCGATCGCGCTGGGTGCGATGGTCGGCCACGACACCGGCAAGCACTCGGCGCCGATCCGGCGCACCGCGCTGCACGACTGGCACGTGCACCACGGGGCGCTCATGTACGAAGTCGGCCAGTGGCTGCGCCCGCGCGCCTACTTCAAGCCCGGCGAGACCTTCCGCGACGCCTGGTGGCGCGAGAGCGTGCTCGTGCGCGAGAAGGTCGGGATGATGGACGTCTCGACGCTGGGCAAGATCGAGGTCGCCGGGCC
>JADZDA010000186.1 GCA_020851255.1 Burkholderiales bacterium
CCAGCAGCACGGTGGGCACGCCCATGACGTCGGCGGCCAGGCGCGCGGCGACCAGCTTGGAGACCGCCTCACGCGTGGGCACCAGGACCTTTCCGCCCATGTGGCCGCACTTCTTGGCCGAGGCCAGCTGGTCTTCGAAGTGCACGCCCGAGGCGCCGGCCTCGATCATGGATTTCATCAGCTCGAACGCGTTCAGCACACCGCCGAAGCCGGCTTCGGCGTCGGCCACGATCGGAGCGAAGTAGTCGACGTCCGCCTTGCCCTCGGCGTGCTGGATCTGGTCGGCGCGGATGAACGTGTTGTTGATCCGCCGCACCACCATCGGCACCGAGTTGGCCGGATAGAGCGACTGGTCCGGGTACATCTCGCCGGCGATGTTCGCGTCGGCGGCCACTTGCCAGCCGGACAGGTAGACCGCCTTCAGTCCGGCCTTGACCTGCTGCATCGCCTGGTTGCCGGTCAGCGCGCCCAGCGTGTTGACGAACGGCTCTTCGCTGATGAGCCTCCAGAGCTTCTCGGCGCCGCGGCGCGCGAGCGTGTGCTCGATAGGGATCGAGCCGCGCAGGCGCACGACGTCCTCGGCCGTATAGCCCCGCTTGATGCCCTTCCAGCGCGGGTTCTCCGCCCAGTCCTTCTTCAGCCTCGCCGCTTCCAGATCGTAATTCATCGTCGTTCTCCCATCGTGTCGTCGGACCAGGCCGGCACACACGGCCGGCGTTGATTCGGTGCGAGCAGCCGCCTCCGGCTGGAGGCGGCCGCGCGCACACCGGTGACTCCGGCCGCGGCCCCAGGCTGCGGTCGGGTCACGCCACGTCGCCGGCGGGGATCGCCCTACGGCGGGGCGGGCATGGAAGACGGGTGCGGACCAAGCCCTGCTTGACGGCTACCGGCGCGACGGTTTCCACGCGGCAGCCGCTCGTGACCCCTCGAAGCTACCAAACGGTGCGCGTCGGCACAAGAGGGATTTGCGCGGCGCAGTAGACGAAAAACAACATTAATTCAATGCATTAAAATGTATTTCCATCAGTCGGAATTCAGTCGAACGAAATATCGGTCTGGCATGCTGCGGCGCATATGCATTTGGTCGATATTCTGGAGAATTCGAACGAATGTATGCTACTAATACGTTGATTCACCGACATTATGTGAATTTCAAACGAATGGCTTGATGGCCACCTGCAATTCCACGATGCGGCAATAATTTTCGCGACCGGGGCCCCGGCCGTCGCGCTAGCGCCAGTGCAGCGCCACCCGGTCACCGCGCCACGGCACTTCGACCGAGGGCCACCCGCGCCGGTCGCGGATCGCCTCGGCGAACGCGAGCGCGGTTTCACGCTCGCCGTGCACGACGAACACGCGCGATGGCGCGCGTTCGAATCCGCCCAGCCAGTCGAGGAGCCCGTCCTGGTCCGCGTGCGCCGAGAGCCCGCCGATCGTATGCACCGACGCGCGCACCGGCACCGACTCGCGGAACAGGCGGACTTCGCGAACGCCGTCGACAAGCATTCGCCCCAGCGTGCCCCTGGCCTGGAAGCCGGTGAACACGACCGCGCATTCCTCGCGCGCCAGGTTGTGCCTCAGATGGTGGCGGACGCGCCCGGCCTCGCACATTCCGCTCGCGGCGACGACGACGGCACCGGCACGGATCGCGTTGATCCGCATCGAGTCCTGCGCCGACTCCGTGAACAGCACGCGGATCCGGTCGGCGTGCTCGGCCTGCCAGCGCGCGAGGTCCACGGTCTCCCGGTCGAGCAGCGGTGCGTAGCGGCGCGTGATCGCCGTCGCGGCGGTCGCGAGCGGCGAATCGACGAACACGGTGAGCGGAGGCACGCGTCCGGCGCGCGCCAGCTCGGCGAGCACGTGCAGCACCTCCTGCGTCCGGCCGACAGCGAACGCCGGCACGATCACGTTGCCGCGCGGCAGCGTGCGGGACAGCACCTGCGCCAGCTCGTCGTACGTCGACGCGAGCGACCGGTGCAGCCGGTTGCCGTAGGTCGACTCGACGACCAGTGCATCGGCGCGCGCGATCTTCACCGGATCGGGCAGCACCGGGCGCCCGGGCTGGCCCAGGTCGCCGGAGAACACGATGGTGCGGGCGTGCGCGCCCCGGCCGAGCACGATCTCCGCGGTCGCGGATCCGAGGATGTGGCCGGCGTCGCGAAATCGCAGGGTCACGCCCGCCGCCAGCTCGCGCGGGTCGTCGTAGCCGATCCGGTCCAGCCGGCGCAGCGCGGCATGCGCGTCGGCGGTCGTGTACAGCGGCTCGCCGTCGGCGCGATCGAGCGCTCGCCCGGCCGGCCGGCCACGGCGCGCGTCGTTCGGCGCCCGCCCCCCCCGGGCCGCGCGCCCGGGCGATCGGGCGCGAGCCGGGCCGCGGCTCCCTTCGGCGGCCCACTCCTGGATATGGGCGGCGTCCGGCAGCATCACGCCCAGCAGGTCGGCGGTCGCGGGCGTCGCGTGGATCGCACCCCGCCACCCGCGCCGGACGAGCAGCGGCAGCAGGCCGGAATGATCGATGTGCGCGTGCGTCAGCACGACGAAGTCGATCGCGCGCACATCGACATCCAGCGCGGCGGCGTTCTTCGCTTCCGCTTCCAGTCCCTGGAACAGGCCGCAATCGACGAGGAACCTCGCCGCCCCCGTCTCCACCAGGTACGCGCTGCCGGTCACTTCGCTCGCTCCGCCCAGGAACGTGAGCGTGACATCGCCGGGAGGGGCGTCGGCCGGAGGCCGGGAGTCCTCGGTCGCCGTGGTCGGGCTCCGAGGGACGGGAACGGTCATGCGGGTGGCGATCGGCGGAGAACGGCAAGCCTATCGTACCCCGGGCGCCGTGCCCGGAGCGGCGCACCGCGCGAACGACGGGCGACCGGCCCGCTCGCGGCTCGCATCCGAACCGGCCTGACCAATTCAATCCTACCAACAAGGGCTATATCGTCGCCCGGGTCCGGCCGCTATCCTGATCGGCCAGGTGGTGGCCTGCCCCGCGGGCTGCCATCGAGGAGGAGGCCGTCGCAGCGCAGACCCATCCCGGGCGCTGGCCCGAGGCATGCGCGCCGCGCCTCCCGTGCGCCTGACCAACCGGACGGTGGATCGGAGGAGATCCGTGTTTCGACGATTGGGGGAATGGTTGCGCCGCCCTCCGCGGTGTTCGCTCGCCACGATGCTGTCGGTCGGCGTGGTCGCCGGCATCGCGATCTGGGGCGCGCTCAACACGGGCATGGAGTGGACCAACCGGACCGAGTTCTGCACGTCCTGTCACGAGATGACCATTCCGCTCGAGGAACTCAAGAAGACGGTCCACTACAAGAACCGCAGCGGAACCACCGTTTCCTGCGCCGATTGCCACGTGGCGAGCAGCAAGCACCCGGTCGACTACGCGCGCAAGATGACGATGAAGGTGGTCGCCGCCCGCGACGTGATCGGCCACCTGCTCGGCACGATCGACACGCCGGAGAAATACGAGGCGCAGCGCCTCGTCATGGCCAGGCGGGTCTGGGCCCGGATGGAGGAATCCGACTCGCGCGAGTGCCGCAACTGCCACGATTTCAAGACGATGGACGCGGAGAAGCAGAAGGACCGCTCCGTGGTCAAGCACGAGGGCGCGATCGAGGACGGCAAGACCTGCATCGAATGCCACAAGGGCATCGCGCACAAGCCCGTGCACCAGGGGCTCGAAGAGCAGAAGGCCAAGTCGTGATGCGACGCGGTCCGGCCGCGGGCTCGACCGCGGCCCGGGTCGCGGCGACAATGTCGGTCGGTGAACGGGCGGCCGCGGCAGGCGGCCGGAATTGCACGAGGAGGTCGTCGATGAGGAGTGCAGGCGTTGCGTTACTGGCCGGCTTGATCGCCCAGGGGGCGGTCGCGGCGGCCCCGGACTGGTC
Source organism: Burkholderiales bacterium (assembly GCA_020851255.1). Classification (GTDB taxonomy): domain Bacteria; phylum Pseudomonadota; class Gammaproteobacteria; order Burkholderiales; family Casimicrobiaceae; genus VBCG01. Next base: position 3,882 of record JADZDA010000186.1, read on the forward strand.
GAAGGTGCCCGCGCGCAAGATGACGCTGTTCTATCCGGGGCAGGCGGGGTACGAGTGGGTGATGAACAAGCCCGACCACTCGGCCGTGCCCGACATCGTCGACAAGAAGCGCGGGTGCGCGCGCTGCCACGAAGGCGACGCGAGCGAGATCGGCGACAAGATCGTGGCCGGCAAGCCGGTCGGCAGCTCGAAGGCCGTGCTCGAGCCCACACCGCCCAAGGGCAAGCCCGGATCGGTGCCGGTCCAGTTCCAGGCGGCGCACGACGGCGAGAAGATCTACTTCCGCTTCGAGTGGACGCCGCCGGCCAACGGCGATCGCAAGCTCGACCCGAAGAACGAGGTCAAGCTGACCATGATGTTCGACGGCGGCGGAACCGTCGATGGCGCGGCCCTCAACGGCTGCTGGTCGACCTGCCACATGGACCTGCGCACGATGCCCGACGCCGCCGACGCCGCGAAGGGCCATGCGAAGGCCAAGGCGCTGGGATGGGACGACGGGGCGACCAAATACGTCGCCGAGTCGCGCAGCGCGGTCTCGATGGCGAAGCCGCGCGGTGGCTGGGACAAGCTCAAGTCCGACGCCGACATCGACGCCGCGCTCAAGGCCGGCAAGTTCTACGATCTCATCCAGTTCCGCAGCGGCAAGGGCGAGAAGCCCGCCGACGGGTACGTGCTCGAATCGCGCCACATGGACGGCGGCAAGTCGCTGGTCAAGGCCGAGGGGAAGAAGGAAGGCAACAAGTGGGTCGTCGTGTTCGAGCGAACGCTCGCCGGCGGCGGCAAGGGCGACCACGCGATCGCGGCCGGCACCGTCTACAACTTCGGCTTCGCGCTGCACGAGGACTACACGAACGCGCGATTCCATTACGTGTCGCTCAATTACCAGTTCGGCCTCGACAAGGAACAGAAAGACGTCAAGTACTACATCAACGTCTCGAAGCAGTAGACGACGAACACCGGGACGGCGTTCCGTTCCCGGTCCAACATCGGAGGAAACGATGATCCAAAGGTCTGCGACATGGGCGCTCGCGGCGCTCGTCTCGTTGTGCGCCGGCGCCGCGGTCGCCGCGCCGCCGTCCGCGGCGATGCTGTCCAACGCCTGCGCCGGCTGCCACGGGACCAACGGCGGCAGCGCCGGCCCGTCGATGCCGAGCCTCGCCGGGCAGTCGAAGGAGGCGATCGTCGACGCGATGAAGAAGTTCAAGAGCGGCGAGCGCCCGTCGACGATCATGGGGCGCCTGGCGAAGGGCTACACCGACGCCGACTTCGCGACCATGGGCGACTATTTCTCCCGGCAGAAGCTGCACCCGACCCGGCAGGCGCTCGACCCGGCGCTGGTCGCGCGCGGCGCGGCACTGCAGGAGGCGAACTGCTCGCGCTGCCACCTCGAGGACGGCAAGGAAGGCAAGGACGACACGCCGGCGATGGCGAGCCAGTGGCTGCCCTACCTGCAGATGCAGATGTCGATGTACCTGTCCGGGCAGCGCAAGATGCCCGAGAAGATGGAGGAGAAGGTCAAGCCGCTGTCGCGCGCCGACCTCGAAGCGCTGCTCCACTTCTACGCCAGCGTGAAATAGGGAGCCGAACATGACACTCGACCGCAGAAGTTTCCTCAAGGCACTCGGGGTCGGCTCGGCCGCGTCTCTGGCCGCATGCGCGACCCCCGGCGGCGGGCTCTCGATGGCGAAGAGCGGCGGCCGCCGCGTCGTCGTCGTCGGCGGCGGCTACGGCGGCACGATCGCCGCCAAGTACGTCCGGATGCTCGACGCCTCGATCGAAGTCGTGCTGATCGAGCGCAACCGCCAGTTCGTCTCCTGCCCGTTCTCGAACCTCGTCGTCGGCGGCATGCTGAACGACCTGTCGACGCTGACGGTCGGCTACGACAAGCTCGCCGCGAATCACGCGATCAAGGTCGTCTACGACACCGTGACCGGGATCGACACCGCGGCGAAGACGGTCACCGGGTCGACCGGGACGATCGACTACGACCGGCTGATCGTCGCGCCCGGCGTCGACTTCCGTTTCGAGGAACTCGAAGGCTACGACCCGGCGACGACGCCGGAGATCATGCCGCACGCCTGGAAGGCCGGGCCGCAGACGCTCCTGCTGCGCCGCCAGCTCGAAGCGATGCGTCCGGGCGGCACCGTGATCATCTCGGTCCCGGCCACGCCGTTCCGCTGCCCGCCCGGTCCGTACGAGCGAGCGAGCATGATCGCGATGTACCTCAAGCGGTCGAAGCCGGGGTCCAAGGTCGTGGTCCTCGACGCCAATCCGGACATCGTTTCGAAGGCCGGGCTGTTCCGGAAGGCCTGGGCGAAGCACTACCAGGGCATCATCGACTACCGCGGAGCCAAGCGGGTGACCGGCGTCAATCCGCGGAACATGACCGTCTCGATCGAAGGCCTCGAGGACGTCAAGGGCGACGTCATCAACGTCATCCCGCCGCAGCGCGCCGGTGACATCGCACGCGCGGCGAAGCTGACCGGTCCTGACAACCGCTGGTGCCCGGTCAACGCCACGACGTTCGAGTCGACGGTCGCGAAGAACGTCCACGTGATCGGCGACGCCTGCATCGCCGGCGCGATGCCCAAGTCCGGCTACTCGGCGAACTCCGAGGCCAAGGTCTGCGCGGCGAACGTCGTCGCGCTGATGAACGGCCGCGAGACCATCGAGATGTCGGGCATCAACACCTGCTATTCGTTCGTCTCGGAGAAGGAGGCGGTCAGCGTCGCCGGCGTCTACGCGGTGAAGGGCGGCGCGATCATCTCGGTTCCCAACAGCGGCGGTGTCTCGCCGGATCTCTCCGAGACCGAGGCGATTTACGCGAAGAGCTGGATCAACAACATCCTGGTCGAGATGACCACCTGACGGTTCGCCCGCCCGGGGCGCGCTCCGGCGCACCCCGGGACGGCCCGGCCGCGACGCCCCGGTGACGAGCCGGGGCGTCTTGTTTTCCGGCCGGCGAAACCGGGCGTTCCGGAAAACGCGATCGGCGCCCGCAGGCGCCGATCGGGGGCACGCGAGGCGTACCGGCGGTCAGGCGACCGGCTCGGGTTCGCGCGATTCCTCGAACACGAGCTTCACCTTCTCGTCGGGCCCCAGGTCGACGGTGACCCGGCCACCGCTGGCGAGGCGCCCGAACAGCAGTTCGTCGGCGAGCGCCTTGCGGATCGTGTCCTGGATCAACCGCGCCATCGGACGCGCGCCCATCTTCGGGTCGAAGCCCTTTTTCGCGAGGAAGGCCTTGAGCGCCCCCGTGAACGAAGGTTCGACCTTCTTCTCGACGAGCTGGTGCTCGAGTTCGAGCAGGAACTTGTCGACGACGCGCAGGATGATCTCGTGGTCCAGCGAGGCGAACGAGATCACCGCGTCGAGCCGGTTGCGGAACTCCGGCGTGAACAGGCGCTGGATCTCGGCCATCTCGTCGCCGGACTCCTTGGCGTTCGTGAAGCCGATCGAGCCCTTGGCGAGGTCGGCCGCTCCCGCGTTGGTCGTCATGATGATCGTGACGTTGCGGAAATCGGCCTTGCGGCCGTTGTTGTCGGTCAGCGTGCCGTGGTCCATCACCTGCAGCAGGATGTTGTAGACGTCCGGGTGCGCCTTCTCGATCTCGTCGAGCAGCAGGACGCTGTACGGATGCTTGGTGATCGCCTCGGTCAGCTGGCCGCCCTGGTCGAAACCGACATAACCCGGCGGCGCGCCGATCAGCCGCGACACCGCGTGGCGCTCCATGTACTCGGACATGTCGAAACGGATCAGCTCGACGCCGAGGCAGTAGGCGAGCTGCTTCGCGACCTCGGTCTTGCCCACCCCGGTCGGCCCCGAGAACAGGAAGCTGCCGATCGGCTTGGCCGGATTGCCCAATCCCGAGCGCGCCATCCGTATCGCCGCGACCAGCGCGTCGATCGCGCGGTCCTGCCCGAACACCACGTTCTTGAGGTCGCGGTCGATCGTCTTCAGCGCGTTGCGATCGTCGGACGAGACGGTGCGCGCGGGGATGCGCGCGATCTTCGCGACGATCTCCTCGACCTCGCCCTTGCCGATGATCTTCTTCTGGCGCGACTTGGGCAGGATCTTCTGGGCGGCGCCGGCCTCGTCGATGACGTCGATCGCCTTGTCGGGCAGATGCCGGTCGTTGATGTAGCGCGCGGCGAGCTCGGCGGCGGAGGTGATGGCCGCCGGCGAGTACTTGACGCCATGGTGCTGTTCGAAGCGGCTCTTGAGCCCCTTGAGGATCTCGATGGTCTCGGCGACCGACGGCTCGGGGACGTCGATCTTCTGGAAGCGCCGCGACAGCGCGTGGTCCTTCTCGAAGATCTGGCGGTACTCGGTGTAGGTCGTCGCCCCGATGCACTTCAGCGTGCCCTGCGACAGCGCCGGCTTGAGCAGGTTCGAGGCGTCGAGCGTGCCGCCCGACGCCGCACCCGCGCCGATGATCGTGTGGATCTCGTCGATGAAGAGGATCGACTTCGGATTCTCGGCGAGCTGCTTCAGCACCGCCTTGAGGCGCTGCTCGAAGTCGCCGCGGTACTTGGTGCCC
>JADZDA010000187.1 GCA_020851255.1 Burkholderiales bacterium
GGCGGTGGTGGAAGCCTCCGGCGGCAAGGTGCTCGGCGCGGTGCGCCATCCCTTCCCCGGCACCGACTTCTCGTCCTTCCTGCTCCAGGCGCAGTCCTCGGGCGCCAAGGTGATCGGCCTGGCCAATGCCGGCGGCGACTCGTGGTTCTTCATCACCGCCGACTACGCGTTCGGCCACGCGCTCGAGCGCGACACCGCCGCGGTGGTCGCCAAGTACAACGGCAAGGTGCTCGGCGGCGTCAAGGTGCCGCTCAACAACCAGGACTTCAGCTCCTTCCTGCTGCAGGCGCAGGCGTCGAAGGCGAAGATCATCGGGCTCGCGAACGCCGGCGGCGACACCACGAACTCGATCAAGCAGGCCGCCGAGTTCGGCATCGTCAAGGGCGGACAGAACCTCGCGGGGCTCCTGGTGTTCCTGACCGACATCCACGCGCTGGGGCTGCCGACGGCGCAGGGCCTCATCTTCACCGAGACGTTCTACTGGGACATGAACGACCAGACGCGGGCGTTCGCGAAGCGGTTCGCCGAGCGCGACAAGGGCATCCATCCGACGATGATCCACGCCGGCGTGTATTCCGCGGTCACCCATTACCTCAAGGCGGTCGCAGCGCTCAAGAGCGACGACGGCACGAAGGTGGTCGCGCAGATGAAGGCGATGCCGACCGACGACCCGCTGTTCGGCAGGGGTTCGGTCCGCGCCGACGGGCGCAAGATCCACCCGGCGTACCTGGTCGAGGTGAAGAAGCCCGCCGAGTCGCGCGGGGCCTGGGACTACTACAAGATCCGGGCCACGATCCCGGCGGACCAGGCGTTCCGTCCGCTGGCCGACGGCGGCTGCCCGCTGGTCAAGTAGCCGATCCGGTCGCGGCGGCGAGGCGCGGCGGTGCGGCTGCCGCGCCCGCCGGCGCGAGCGGGTGACCGGACCGGCAGCGGTACGCCCCGATGATCGAGATCTTCGGCATCCCGATGCAGGCGCTGCTCGGGCAGCTCCTGATCGGGCTCATCAACGGCGCGTTCTACGCGATGCTGTCGCTCGGCCTCGCCGTGATCTTCGGGCTGCTCAACATCATCAATTTCACGCACGGCGCGCAGTACATGATGGGCGCGTTCGCCGCGTGGCTGCTGCTCGACAGGCTGGGTGTCGGCTACTGGTGGTCGCTCGCGATCGCGCCGGTCGCCGTCGGCGCGTTCGGCGTCGTCGTCGAGAGGACGATGCTCGCGCGCCTGTACAAGCTCGACCATCTGTACGGGCTGCTGCTCACGTTCGGCCTGGCGCTGGTGATCCAGGGCCTGTTCCAGAACGAATACGGGTCCTCGGGGCTGCCCTACCGGCTGCCTTCCGAGTTCGCCGGCGCGTTCGACCTGGGCTTCATGATGCTGCCGCGCTACCGCGCGTGGGTCGTCGTCGCTTCGGTGGTGGTCTGTGCGGCGACCTGGTATGTGATCGAGCGCACCAAGCTGGGCTCCTACCTGCGCGCGGCGACCGAGAATCCCGCGCTGGTGCAGTCGTTCGGCGTCAACGTGCCGAGGATGGTGACGCTGACCTACGGCTTCGGCGTCGGACTGGCCGCGCTCGCCGGGGTCATGGCGGCGCCGATCTACCAGGTCAATCCGCTGATGGGGGCGAACCTCATCATCGTCGTGTTCGCGGTCGTGGTCATCGGCGGCATGGGCTCGATCGCAGGCTCGATCGTGACCGGGTTCGGGCTGGGAGTGATCGAGGGGCTGACCAAGGTGTTCTATCCGGAGGCGTCGAACACGGTCATCTTCGTCATCATGGTGATCGTCCTGCTCGTCAAGCCCGCCGGCCTGTTCGGCCGGGAACGCTGATCCCCATGGTCGCCCCGGATCCCGCGACGCCCGGACCCGCCGCCCTCGAGCCGCCGGCGGGCGGTGCGCCACCCGCGGCGGATCCGCCGTCGCGCGCGTTCGCGATCGCCACGGCGGCGATGGTCGTGGCGCTGGTCGCGGCGCCGCACGTCGGCGTCTACCCGGTGTTCCTGATGAAGGCGCTGTGCTTCGCGCTCTTCGCCTGCGCGTTCAACCTGCTGGTCGGTTACGTCGGGCTGCTGTCGTTCGGCCACGCGATGTTCTTCGGCACCGCCGGCTACGTGTCGGCGTACGCCGCGAAGGTGTGGGGTCTTTCGCCCGAGCTCGCGATCCTCGCGGGGACGGTCGCGTCCACCCTGCTGGGCCTGGTTTCGGGCGTGCTCGCGATCCGGCGGCAGGGCATCTACTTCGCGATGATCACGCTCGCGATCGCGCAGATGATGTTCTTCTTCTACCTGCAGGCGCCGTTCACCGGCGGCGAGGACGGCATCCAGTCGGTGCCGCGCGGACGCCTGCTGGGCGTGGTCGACCTCGCGAATCCGCTGGCGATGTACTACGTGGTCCTGGCGATCTTCGTCGCCGGCTTCCTCGCGATCCGGCGGATCATCCACTCGCCGTTCGGCCAGGTGCTGAAGGCGATCCGCGAGAACGAGCCGCGCGCGGTCTCGCTGGGCTACGACGCCGACCGCTACAAACTGGTCGCGTTCGTCCTCTCGGCCGCGCTCTCCGGCGTCGCCGGGGCGACCAAGGCGATCGTGTTCCAGCTCGCATCGCTCACCGACGTCCAGTGGCAGATGTCCGGCGAGGTCGTGCTGATGACGCTGCTCGGAGGCATGGGCACGATCTTCGGCCCGGTCGTCGGCGCGTTCACGATCATCTCGCTCGAGCACTACCTGGCCGACCGCGGGCAGTGGGTCACCGTGATCACCGGCGCGATCTTCGTCGTCTGCGTGCTCGCGTTCCGGCGCGGCATCGTCGGCGAGATCGCCGCGGCCTGGGCGAAGCGCGGACGCTGACCGGCGCCGGCGAGGACGCGCGGGCGCATGGTCAGTCGGCGAGCACGTAGATCCCGGGCGCGTCGGCGATCGGCGGATGCCGCGCGGACCCGGCGGACCGCGGCGCGGTGATCCTCCGTCCACGCGATCTGCGTTCGAGCCAATCCGCCCATTCGGCCCACCAGGAACCCGCCCGGGACGCCGCGGCGGCGAACCACGTATCAGGGTCGACGTAGCGCGGCCCGCGCGGCCGGCCGATCCGGTAGGTCCGCCCCGCGTGCCCCGGCTCCGAGACGATGCCCGCGTTGTGCCCGCCGGAAGCGAGCAGGAACGTCGTGTCGGCCGGGGCGTCGCGGTGGATCTTGTAGACCGAACGCCAGGGCGCGACGTGGTCGTTCCCGGTGCCGACGACGAACATCGGCAACGCGAGGTCGGAGAGTGCGACCGGCCGACCGTCGGCGACGTAGCGGCCCTCCGCGAGGTCGTTGCGCAGGAACAGCCGGCGCAGGTACTCCGAGTGCATCCGATAGGGCATCCGCGTCGCGTCGGCGTTCCACGCCATCAGGTCGGTCAGCGGCGCGCGCTCGCCCATCAGGTACTCGTGGACGTGGCGCGACCAGACGAGGTCGTTGGAGCGGAGCATCTGGAACGCACCGGCCATCTGCCGGCCGTCGAGGAAGCCCTGCGCCCACATCATGTCCTCGAGGAACGCGACCTGGCTCTCGCTGATGAACAACGTGAGTTCTCCCGCCTCGGTGAAGTCGACCTGGGCCGCGAACAGCGACAGGCTCGCGAGCCGGTCGTCGCCGTCGCGCGCCATGACCGCGGCGGCGATGGCGAGCATCGTTCCGCCGAGGCAGTAGCCGGCGGCGTGCACGCGACGGCCGGGGACGATCCCGCCGATCGCGTCCAGCGCGGCGCCGATGCCCCGTCGCCGATAGTCGTCCATGCCGAGGTCCCGGTCGCCCTCGCCGGGGTTCTTCCACGAGATCATGAAGACCGTGTGGCCGCGCGAGACCAGGTAGCGGACCAGCGAGTTGTGGGCCGAGAGGTCGAGGATGTAGTACTTCATGATCCACGCCGGCACGACGAGCACCGGCTCCGCGTGGACCGTCGACGTCGCCGGGGCGTACTGGATCAGTTCGATCAATTCGTTGCGCAGCACGACCTTTCCGGGCGTCGCCGCGACATCGCGCCCGGGCAGGAAGCGCTCGGCGCCGACCGGCCGGTGGCCGCCGCTCGCCCGCTCGACGTCCTCGCGCCAGTTCTGCCAGCCGCGCACGAAGTTCATGCCGGCCTCCGAGACCGTCCGTTCGAGCACGAGCGGATTGGTGAGAGGTCCGTTCGACGGGGCGTACACGTCGAGGACCTGGCGTGCGGCGAACGTGAGCATCTGCTCGTGGCGGGGAGTCACGCCGCGTACACCGGTGTAGGCGTTGTGCCACCACTGCTGCTGCAGCAGGAACGCCTGATGGAGGTAGTTGAACGGGGGTGTCCGCCACGCGGCGTCGCCGAAGCGCCGGTCCTGCGGCAGCGGCTCGATGGCGGGCTCCGCGCCGGGGCCGTCGCGCAGGCTGCGCGCGACGTAGGCCTGGTAGCGCGCGGCCTTGCGCAGCGCCTTGCGCACGAGCTGCATCTGCTTTCCGGGCGAGGCGAGGAGGTGGATCCACCAGCTGAACGTCGCGTCGGCCATCGCCATCGGCGAGAGCCCGCCGGTGAACGACGCGAGGCTCGCGCGGATCGCGCGGTCGATGACCGTCGGCATCGCGGTGAGCGACGCGGAATCGCGGTCGAACGGCAGGCCGTCGTGGTCGTCGTCGGTCGGTGGGATCGGCCGCGCCACGATCGGCGCGATCGGCGGCGCCGGCGGTCGCGCTGCGCTGCGCGTGACGGGCTTCGGACGCGCGGAGCCGGCGGCGCGGCCCGCGGACCGGCCGCCTGAGCGAGAGACCCTGGCGGTGGGAGCCATCCGACCTGTCGTCGACGACCGAACAGCACGAGTATCGGCGCCGTCGCGGTCGCCGTGCATGACCTGCGTCATGCGCCGCCGGAAACGACCCCGGATCGGGGCCGGCGTCCGGCGGGTTCGCGCAGGGGTGCGCATCCCGGCACCGGTCGCCGATCCCGGCTTGATCTGTGGCAAGGGTCTCATGGGCGTCGGCGCGATACTGGACGATTGACGCCGGGGCGCCGTCGACCGACACGGCCCCGGCGCTCCGCCATGGACAATCCCGACGAGCTGTGGGGATCGGTTTTCGGCGTGCTGGCGCTGCAGCGGACGCGCTGGGGCGGCCGGCCGTCGATCGAGGACGCACGCCGCGAGCGGACGATCGCGCTCATCCGCCACGCGCGCGAACACTCGCGCTGGTTCCGGGAACGCTGCGCCGGTCTGCCCGCGGACGCGGGACTGGATCGGATGCCGGTTACCGGGAAAGCCGAGCTGATGGCGCGGTTCGACGACTGGGTCACTGATCCGGCGCTCACCCGCGCGGGAGTCTCGGCGTTCCTCGCCGATCGCGCCCGGATCGGGACACACTACCTGGGCCGGTACGCCGCGTGGCGCAGTTCCGGGACGACCGGGGAGCCCGGGCTGTTCGTCCACGACGCCTCCGCGCGAGCCACCTACGGGGCGCTCGCCGGTGCGCTCGCCCAGTCGCCGCCGGTGTTCGCCGCGCTGGGCCTGGGTGCGCTCGCACACGCCGGGCGCTGCGCGCTCGTCGCCGCGGTGGACCAGCCGTTCGCCGGAGTCGTGACCTGGCGCTCGTACGTCCGGTGGCTGCCGCCCGCCAGCCGGCGCGAAATCTCGATACTCGCGCCGGTGCGTAAGTGGGTCGGGGAATTGAACGATTTCCAGCCGGCGTACCTGGCCGGCTATCCGTCGGCGCTCGCGCTGCTCGCCCGCGAGCAGGTCGAAGGGCGCCTCGTGATCTCGCCGGCCATCGTCTGGTCCGGCGGCGAGCACCTGGGCGATGCCACGCGTCGTGCCCTGGAACGCGCGTTCCGCGCGATCGTCGTCGAGGAGTACGGAAGCTCCGAGTGCCCTTGCATCGCCGCCGGCTGCGCGCACGGCTGGCTGCACGTCAACGCGGACTGGGTCGTGCTGGAGGCCGTCGACGCGCACCACCGTCCGGTCGCTCCGGGAGTCCGATCGCACACCTCGCTGCTCACCAATCTCGCCAACCGGGTCCAGCCGGTCATCCGCTACGATCTCGGCGACCGGATCGTCGTTCGGCCGGACGCCTGCGCCTGCGGCAGTCCGCTGCCGGCGATCCGCGTCGAGGGTCGTTCGGGCGAGATCCTCACGCTCCTCGACGCGCGCGGCCGCCGCGTCGACATCCCGCCGCTCGCGATCGAGACCGCCGTCGAGGAGGCGACCGGTATCCACGGGTTCCAGATCGTGCGGCTCGGCGACGAGGCGATCGCGTTGCGTTTGCCGGGCGAGCCGTCGCGCGGCCGCCGCGAGGACTGGCGCCGCGCGCGCGCCGCGCTGGCGCGCATGCTCGGCGGCATGGGGCTGGGCCGGGTCGAGATCGGATGGGATCCGAAACCGCCGCGCTCCGACCGGGTCACCGGGAAGTTTCCGATGCTTACGGTCGGGCCGCGCGGGCCGGGGACCCGGTCGCGGGGTCGTCCGGGCGATCCCGCCGCCCGCCGCAGGCCGGACGCCGGACGGCGCTGATCGCCGCGCGGCTGCGCGGGCACGCCGATCCGGCCGGGCGGTTTCCCCGGGAACCGCCCCGCGCCGTTTTGACGATCCGACCCGGGTCCCGCAAGATGGCCGGCACCGCCCCTCCGCCGCGCGGCGCGACTCGCGCGCCTGGCGGCGATCGACGGGTCACCGCATGCACCAGGACATCATCGATCGGTCCGTACCGTCCGATGCCCGGAAACCGGAGGGTCGCGCGATCGCCGCCGGCACCGGTCACGCGCTCCTCCGATGACCGCGTTCGTCATCCGCCGGCTGATCGAGAGCGTCGTCGTGCTGTTCGCGATGTCGCTGATCGTGTTCGTCGGCGTCTACGCGATCGGTAATCCGGTCGACATCCTGATCAACCCGCAGGCCGAACCGCTGGAGCGCGAGCGCGCGATCGCGGCGCTGGGCCTCGACCGGCCGCTGTGGGAGCAATACGTCACGTTCCTCCGGGGCGCGGTCACCGGCGACCTGGGCCGCTCGTTCGTGCATGCCACGCCCGCCCTCGGCCTCATCGTCGAGAAGATGCCGGCGACGCTCGAACTCGCGTTCGTCGCGATGCTCCTGGCCGTCGTGCTCGGCATTCCGCTCGGGCTGTGGGCGGGGCTGAAACCCGACGCGTTGTCGGGGCGCGCGATCATGGCCGGATCGATCCTCGGTTTCTCGCTGCCCACGTTCTGGGTCGGCCTGATGCTGATCATGGTGTTCTCGGTGATGCTGGGCTGGCTGCCGTCGAACGGGCGCGGGCCGACGGTCGACGTGCTGGGCATCGGCGTGTCGTTCCTCACCGTCGACGGCTGGCGCCACCTGATCCTGCCGGCGACCAATCTGGCGCTCTTCAAGCTCGCGCTGCTCATCCGGCTCACCCGCGCCGGCACGCGCGAGGCGCTGCTGCAGGACTACGTGAAGTTCGCGCGGGCGAAAGGACTCCCGCAGCGGCGGGTGATCGGCGTGCACGTGCTGCGCAACATCCTCATCCCGATCGTCACCGTCGCCGGGCTCGAGCTGGGCTCGGTGATCGCTTTCGCGATCGTCACCGAGAGCGTGTTCGCCTGGCCGGGGATGGGCAAGCTGCTGATCGACTCGATCAACCTGCTCGACCGGCCGGTGATCGTCGCCTACCTGCTCGTGATCGTGGCGATCTTCATCACCATCAACCTCGTGGTCGACGTGCTCTACTCCGCGCTCGATCCGCGCGTGCGGCTCACGGAGAGCCGCGGATGAGCGCGGCGCCGGTCGCCGCGCGCCGGGGCCCGGGGCGGTAGCCGATGCCCGCGTCCGCCGCGCCGGTGCGCGACCCCGGCGTCCCGACTTCGCCACTGCGCCGGGTCGCCGCCGATTTCTTCGCCGACCCGGTCGCGACCTTCGGATTCGCGCTGCTCGCGCTCCTCGTCGCCCTCGCGCTCTTCGCGCCGCTGGTCTCGCCGCAGAATCCCTACGACCTCGCGCAGATCGACGTGCTCGACGGCCGGCTCCCGCCGGGCGCCGCGGCGGCCACCGGGGGCACCTACTGGCTCGGCACCGACGACCAGGGGCGCGACATGCTGTCGGCGATTTTCTACGGCCTGCGCATCTCGCTCTCGGTCGGCGTCGCGAGCACGATCGTCGCGCTCGCGATCGGCGTGGTCGCAGGACTCGCGGCCGCCTGGGCCGGCGGGCGGATCGAGACGCTGGTCATGCGCGTCGTGGACATCCAGCTCTCGTTCCCGGCGATCCTGATCGCGCTGATCCTGATCGCCGTGCTGGGTCAGGGCACCGGCAAGGTCGTCGCGGCGCTGGTGACCGTGCAGTGGGCCTACTACGCGCGGACCGTGCGCAGCGCCGCGCTGGTCGAACGACGCAAGGAATACATCGAGGCCGCGCGCTGCCTCGCGCTGTCGCCGCTGCGCATCGTCGCCGGGCACCTGCTGCCCAACTGCCTGCCGCCGCTGATCGTCGTCGCGACCGTCCAGGTGGCCGCCGCGATCGCGCTCGAGGCGACGCTGTCGTTCCTCGGACTGGGGCTGCCGATCACGGAGCCTTCGCTCGGGCTGCTGATCGCCAACGGCTACCAGTACCTGCTGTCGGGCAAGTACTGGATCAGTTTCTTTCCCGGACTCGCGCTGCTCGCGTCCATCGTCAGCATCAACTTGGTCGGCGACCGGCTGCGCGACGTGCTCAACCCGAGGCTGCAGCGATGAGCGCCACGGCCGCGATGCGCGACGAGCCGCTGCTCGTGGTCGACGGCCTGTGCACGCACTTCCCGACGCGGGCCGGCGTCGTCAAGGCGGTGGACGGCGTCAGCTTCTCGTTGCGGCGCGGCGAGATCCTCGGGCTGGTCGGCGAATCCGGATCGGGCAAGTCGATCACCGGCTACTCGATCCTCGGCCTCGTCGATCCGCCGGGGCGCGTCGTCGCCGGCTCGATCCGCTACGACGGCGTCGAACTGACGACGCTGCCCGGCGAGGCGATGCGCCGGTTGCGCGGCAACCGGATCTCCATGGTGGTCCAGGATCCGATGGCGACGCTCAACCCGGTGCTGCGGATCGACCGCCAGATGACCGAGACGATCCTCGCGCACGACGACGTCGGCGAGGCGCTCGCGCTCGAGCGTGCGCGCGACGCGCTGCTGCGCGTGGGCATCGCCTCGCCCGACGAGCGCCTGCGCGCGTATCCGCACCAGTTCTCCGGCGGCATGCGCCAGCGGGTCGCCATCGCGATCGCGCTGATCAACCGGCCCGACCTGGTCATCGCCGACGAGCCGACGACCGCGCTCGACGTCACGATCCAGGGGCAGATCCTGCACGAGGTGCAGACGCTCGCCCGGGAAACCGGCACGGCGCTCGTCTGGATCACGCACGATCTCACGGTGGTCGCGGGTCTCGCCGACCGGGTCTGCGTGATGTACGCCGGGCGCATCGTCGAGCAGGGCACGACGGCGCAGGTGCTCGAGTCGCCGGCCCATCCGTACACGCGGGGCCTGCTCGACAGCGTGCCGGCGCGCAACGCGCGCGGCGCGCGGCTCAGGCAGATCCCCGGCATGCCGCCGGCGCCGCTCGGGCTGCCGGACGGCTGCGCGTTCCGCGAGCGCTGCCCGCGCGCCGACGAGGCCTGCGTCGCGGATCCGCCGATGCGCGGCACGCCCGGCGATCCGGACCGGGGTGCGCGCTGCCACCATCCGCTGGACGACGCGCCGTGACCGCACCGCTGGTCGAACTCGCGGGCGTGTCCAGGCGGTTCGTCCGGCGGCGCGACCTCGCCGCGAGGATCGCGGGCCTCGTCGGCGCGGGCGGTGCGGAGGAGGTCGTGCACGCGGTCGACCGCGTCGATCTCGCGATCGAGCCCGGCGAGGTCGTGGGACTCGTCGGCGAATCCGGCTGCGGCAAGTCGACGCTGGGGCGGCTCGCGGTCGGACTGCTGCCGCCGTCCGAGGGCGAGCGGCGCTGGCGCGGCGAGCCGATCGATCGTCTGCCCGCCGCCCGTGCGCGCGAGCAGCAGCTTCGGATGCAGATGATCTTCCAGGATCCGTACGCGTCGCTCGACCCGCGCCAGCGCGTCGTCGACATCGTCGGCGAGGCGGTCGTCGCGCACGGCAGGATCGCGAAGCGCCAGCAGGTCGAGTACGTCGGCCTGATGCTGAACCGGGTCGGTCTCGATCCGACGCTGATGCGCCGCTACCCGCACCAGTTCTCGGGGGGCCAGCGCGCGCGCATCGGCATCGCCCGCGCGCTCGCGGTCCAGCCCGAGTTCCTGGTCTGCGACGAGTCGGTCGCGGCGCTGGACGTCTCGATCCAGGCGCAGGTCCTCAACCTGTTCATCGACCTGCGCTCGGCGCTCGCGCTGACCTACCTGTTCATCAGCCACGACCTGAGCGTGGTCCGGCACCTGTCCGACCGGGTCGTCGTCATGTACCTGGGCCGCGTCGTCGAGAGCGGGACCGCCGACGCGCTCTTCGCCGGTCCGGCCCATCCGTACACCGGGGCGCTCATCGCCGAAGCGGGGCGGGTCGAGGCGAGGAAACGCGCGTACCGGCCGGTGGTCGGGGAGATTCCTTCGCCACTCGCACCACCGCCCGGATGCCATTTCCATCCGCGCTGTCCGCGGGCGATGCCGCGCTGTCGCGAGGCCGCCCCGCCGCTGGTCGACATCGCGCCGGGACGCCGGGTCGCGTGCTGGCTCCACGAAGCGCCGTTCGCGCCGCCGGCATGACGCGTCCGGGCACCCCGGCACGATCCGCGCGACGTCCCCGCGCCGCCCGTGCCCGGATTCGCCGCAACCGGGTCGTCGACGCCATTCACTGGTCAGACCACTTGACCGGAGCTTCGGCGCTGCGCTAACGTCCGCGGTCGAGCCGGCGCTTCCGCCCTGAGGGCGCGCCGGCGCCTGATCCGCCATGGCTGTCCACCCGAGGAGATCCCGATGAAGTCGACCCTGCGCGCCGTCGCGTCCGCCCTCGCGCTCGCGCTCGTCTGCGGCGCGGCGAGCGCCGCGTATCCCGAGCGTCCGATCACGTTCGTCGTCCCCTGGGGCGCCGGAGGCGGGACCGACACGACCGCCCGGTATTTCGCCGCCGCGATGGAGAAGGAACTCGGGCAGCCGGTCAACGTCGTCAACCGCACCGGCGGCAGCGGTGTGGTCGGCCACAGCGCGATCGCGCAGGCGCCGGCCGACGGCTACACGATCGGGATGATCACCGTCGAGATCACGATGATGCACTGGCAGGGGCTGACCGAGCTCAATCCGACGTCGTACACGCCGCTCGCGCTGGTGAACGCCGACCCCGCGGGTTTCACCGTCAAGGCCGATTCGCCGTACAAGTCGGTCAAGGAGGTCCTCGACCACGCGCGCGCCAACCCCGGCAAGCTCAAGGCGTCGGGCACCGGTCAGGGAGGCATCTGGCACCTCGCGCTCGCCGGGCTCATGAACGACACCAAGCTGCCGCAGACGGCCATACCCTGGGTGCCGTCCAACGGCGCGGCGCCGGCGATGCAGGACCTGGCGGCCGGTGGCGTCGACATCGTCACCTGCTCGCTGCCGGAGGCGCGCGCGCTGATCGACGCGGGCAAGGCCAAGCCCCTCGCCGTGATGGACACGAAGCCCTCGGCGCTCTTCCCCAACGTGCCGACGATGAAACAGGCCGCCGGCAGCGACTGGACCGTGTCCGCGTGGCGGGGGATCGCCGGTCCCAAGGGCCTGCCCCGCGACGTCGAACAGAAGCTCGTCGCCACGATCAAGAAGGTCTGGGACAGCAAGGAGTTCAAGGACTTCGCCACGTCGAAGGGCTACGGCATGGACTGGGCGGCCCAGGCGGACTTCGTCGCGTACATGGCGAAGGGGGACCGGAGCATGGGCGAAGTGATGAAGGCGCTCGGCCTCGCCAAGTGACGGGCGCGCGCGCACCGGCCGCTCGGCCCGGCGCGCGGACTTCGGCGGGCGGCGGTCGCTGCGCCTGAACGCGACCGCCGCCGGCCGGCATGAAGCTCAACGACGCGGTCATCGGCGCGATCCTGGTGGTGCTCGGGCTCGCGGTGGTCGTCCACGTCCAGGGATTCCCCCGGATCCCTGGGCAGACGGTCGGGCCGGGGCTTTTCCCGGGGCTGATCGCGGCGGGGCTCGCCGTCTGCGGCGCGCTGCTGATCGCCAGCGGCATCAGGCACCGCGCGGCGCAACCCTGGTTCGTCGCGGGCGCCTGGTCGCGCACGGTCCGCGGGGTCGCGTCGGTCGCCGCGGTGATCGTCGCGATCGCCGCCTACGTGCTGCTGGGCGACGCCCTGGGTTTCGTGGTCGTCGCGCCCGCGATCCTCGTCGGACTGTTCGTCGTGTTCGGCGTACGTCCGCTGCACGCCGCGGGACTCGCCGTCGTCGCCTCGCTGGTCATCTGGTACGTGTTCTACAAGCTGCTGCGTGTCCCGCTGCCCTGGGGCGTGCTGAAGAACCACGCGTTCTGACGCCCGGCTGCGATGGAACCGCTGCTCGCCGCGTTCGCCCTGGTCTTCGAACCGAAGACGCTGTGGGTGATGCTCGGGGCGTCGCTGTTCGGCCTGTTCGTCGGCGCGGTTCCCGGACTCACCGCGACGATGGCGACCGCGCTGCTCGTGCCGGTCACGTTCTTCATGCCGCCGATCACCGCGGTCGCGGCGATCGTGACCGCGACCGCGATGGCGATCTTCTCCGGCGACGTCCCCGGGTGCCTGCTGCGGATGCCCGGCACGCCGGCGTCGGCCGCCTACACCGACGAGGCGTACGCGATGGCGCGCAAGGGGCAGGCGGAACTCGCGCTGGGCGCGGGCCTCGTGTTTAGCGCGATCGGCGGGCTCTTCGGCACGGCGGTGCTGATCGTCTCGGCGCCCGCGCTCGCCGACTTCGCGTTGCGCTTCTCGTCGTTCGAGTACTTCTGGCTGGTGCTGCTCGGGCTCACCTGCGCGATCGTCATCACCTCGGAGCGTCCGCTCAAGGGGATCGTCGCGCTGCTCCTGGGCCTGCTGGTCGCGTGCGTGGGCCTGGGCAATCCAGCCGGCCACCCGCGCTTCACGTTCGGCAGCACCGAACTCATGGGCGGCATCGGCATGATCCCGATGATGATCGGGATGTTCGCCGTCTCGGAGATCCTCCGCTACGCGGCCGACAGCGGGAAGCGCTTCGACGTCGACGAGCAGCCGATCGGCAACGTCTTCCGAGGCATGTGGGCGCTCGCGGTGAAGTACCCGAAGCAGATTCTGCGCGGCAGCGCACTGGGCACGCTCGTCGGGGCGCTGCCCGGCGCGGGCGCCGACATCGCGGCGTGGATGAGCTACGCGATCAGCAAGAAGACGTCGACGGAGCCGGAGAAGTTCGGCACCGGGCACGTCGAGGGGATCGTCGAGAGCGGGGCGGCCAACAACAGCGCGCTGGCCGGCGCGTGGATACCCGCGCTCGTCTTCGGCATACCCGGAGACTCGATCACCGCGATCGTGATCGGCGTCCTCTACATGAAGAACATGAATCCGGGCCCGACGCTGTTCACGCAGAACCCGCAGAACATCTACGCGGTGTACCTGCTGTTCATCCTGGCCAACCTGATCATGATCCCGCTGGGTTTCCTGTGTATCCGGGTCGCCAAGAAGATCCTCAAGGTCCCCCGCGAGATCCTGATGCCGGTGATCCTCCTCTTCTGCATCGTGGGGACGTTCGCGATCAACAACACGGTGTTCGACGTCGGCGTGATGCTCGTCGCCGGGGTGATCGCCTGGATCCTCGAGGAGAACGGCTTCCCGGTCGCGCCGGCGATCCTGGGCGTCGTGCTCGGCACGATGCTCGAGGAGAACTTCATCACGTCGATGATCAAGTCGGACGGCAGCCTCGCGGCGTTCTTCTCCCGGCCGGTGGCGGCGACGCTGGGCGCGCTCACGCTCGCCGCCTGGTTCCTGCCCCCGGCGATCCGCCGCCTGAAGCGCGCCGCGGGCGCCTGAATCCGCCCGTAAGCGCCCGGATTTGGCGGGCGTTGCCGCGCCGCGGTATAATCGACCGGATTTGCCGTGCCCGGGCACGAGCGTCCGGATCGTCGACCCTCCCATGCGCACGAAGCTCACCGTCGGTAACTGGAAGATGAACGGCGGGCTCGCGGACAACGCGGCGCGGCTCGGAGGGCTCGCCGGCGGCTGGAAAGCCCCGGCGGGACGCGAGATCGCGGTGTGCGCGCCGTTTCCGTATCTCGCGCAGGTGCAGTCCGCGCTCGCGGGGTCGGCGGTAGCCTGGGGGGCGCAGGACGTGAGCGCGCATGCGAGCGGCGCGTACACGGGCGAGGTGTCGGCGGGCATGCTCGCGGAATTCGGGTGCCGGTACGCCATCGTCGGGCATTCGGAGCGCCGCCAGTTGCACGGCGAGCGCGACGGGACGGTCGCGGCCAAGGCGAAGGCGGCGCTATCGGCCGGTTTGACGCCGATCGTGTGCGTGGGCGAAACGCTCGCGGAGCGCGACGCCGGCGCGACGGAGTCGGTGGTGATTCGCCAGCTCGCCGCGGTGGCGGACGCGCTGGGCGGCGACCTGGGGCGCATCGTCCTGGCCTACGAGCCGGTCTGGGCGATCGGCACCGGGCGGACGGCGTCGCCGGCCGAGGCGCAGGCGGTGCACGCCACGCTGCGTGCGCGGCTCGCCGGCGCCGGCGCGCGGGACGTGGCGGTGTTGTACGGCGGCAGCGTCAAGGCGGCGAACGCCGCGGCGCTCTACGCGATGCCGGACGTCGACGGCGGCCTGATCGGCGGGGCGTCGCTGGACGCGAAGGAATTCTTGGCGATCGCGCTCGCCTGACGGGCGCCGATCGGGGAGATCGCAACATGAATGTGCTGGAAACGATCCTGCTGCTCGTCCACGTCGCGGTCGCGGTCGTGATCTGCGGACTCGTGCTGCTCCAGCACGGCAAGGGCGCGGACATGGGCGCCGCGTTCGGCAGCGGCTCCTCGGGCAGCCTGTTCGGCGCCGCCGGGTCCGCCAATTTCCTGTCCCGCTCGACGTCGGTGCTCGCGGCGGTGTTCTTCGTGACCAGCGTCGCGCTGACCTGGTACGCGACGACCCACAAATCGCCGGACGGCGTGATGGGGCGGGCGGGCAGCGTGCTGGACAAGGCGAAACCGGCGTCGAAGGCGCCGGAAACGCCCGCGGCACCGCAGGCGCCGGCCGGGGCGCCGGCCGGATCGAAGGCGGGCGAGGTGCCGAAGTAGGAAAAGCGGCGCGCGGACGGCGCCGGGTGCCGGGAAATTGAGTTGCCGCAAGGTCGTGGGACGTGCCGACGTGGTGAAATTGGTAGACACGCTGTCTTGAGGGGGCAGTGGCGAAAGCCGTGGGAGTTCGAGTCTCCCCGTCGGCACCAGGGTTTGACCGGCGCGCGGCGCCGGAAGCTGGACCGGTAGTGGCAGGAGCGGGCACGGCGTGACGCCGGGTCCGGCATCAGGCGACGGACCCGCGCAAGCGAAACCACAGCGACGATGCTCGACAACTACTTCCCCGTACTCATGTTCATCGCCGTGGGCCTCGTCCTCGGCGGCGTGCTGCTCACCGTCGGTCGCCTGGTCTCCCCGGACAAGCCCGACGCGAAGAAGCTCTCGCCCTACGAGTGCGGCTTCGAGGCGTTCGAGGACGCGCGGATGAAGTTCGACGTCCGCTACTACCTGATCGCGATCCTGTTCATCCTCTTCGACCTGGAGATCGCGTTCCTCTTCCCCTGGGCGGTCGTGATCCCCGAGATCGGCTTCGCCGGGTTCGTCGCCATGATGCTGTTCCTCGCCATCCTCGTCGTCGGCTTCGTCTACGAGTGGAAGAAAGGCGCGCTGGAGTGGGAGTAGCGACGTGAGGCCGGAAGCAGGGGCCCCGTGGAGCGGGGATGCGACGAGCCGAATCGGCGCCGCCGGCGGCGCTCGGTGCTGCGACTCGCGCAGATGTTCCAACGAGGCGGCCGGGCGGGGCCGGGCGAACTGACATGGGCATCGACGGCGTCTTCGAGAAGGGCTTCGTCACGACGACGCTCGACAGCGTGATCAACTGGGCGCGCAACGGGTCGATGTGGCCGGTGACCTTCGGACTGGCCTGCTGCGCCGTCGAGATGATGCACGCCGGGGCGGCGCGCTACGACCTCGACCGGTTCGGCATCGTCTTCCGCCCGAGCCCGCGCCAGTCGGACGTGATGATCGTCGCCGGCACGCTGTGCAACAAGATGGCCCCGGCGCTGCGCAAGGTCTACGAGCAGATGCCCGAGCCGCGCTGGGTGATCTCGATGGGCTCCTGCGCGAACGGCGGCGGCTACTACCACTATTCGTATTCGGTCGTGCGCGGCTGCGACCGGATCGTACCCGTCGATGTCTACGTGCCCGGCTGTCCGCCGACCTCCGAGGCGCTGCTCTACGGCATCCTGCAGCTCCAGAACAAGATCTGGCGCACCAACACGATCGCCCGCTGATGGCCTCCGCCGCCGAATCGCTCGCACAGACGCTCGCCGGGACGCTCGGCGACGCGATCGCCGGCGTCGAGGTCGCGCTGGGCGAAGTGAACGTCGTCGTCGGGCACGACCGGCTCGTCGAGACCATGCGCGCGCTGCGCGACCGTCCGGCGCTGTCGTTCGAGACGCTGATCGACGTGTGCGGCGTCGACTGGTCGGCGCACGCGCTGGTCGCGGGCCTGCGGCCCCGGTACTCGGCCGTCTACCATCTGCTCTCGCTCGCCAACAACGCGCGGCTGCGCGTGCGCTGCGACGCGCCCGACGGGGACCTCCCGGTGCTGCCGTCGGTGATCGATGTCTGGCCGGCGGCGAACTGGTTCGAGCGCGAGGCGTTCGACCTGTACGGCATCGTCTTCACCGGGCACCCGGACCTGCGGCGGCTCCTCACCGACTACGGCTTCGTCGGCCATCCGTTCCGCAAGGACTTCCCGCTGTCCGGCCACGTCGAGATGCGGTTCGACCCGGAGCAGGGCCGCGTGATCTACCAGCCGGTCACGATCGAAGCGCGCGAGGTGACGCCGCGGATCGTGCGCGAGCCCCACTACGCCGGCGGGCGCTGACGCGATGGCCGAGATCCGCAACTACACGATGAATTTCGGGCCGCAGCATCCGGCGGCCCACGGCGTGCTGCGCCTCGTCCTCGAGCTCGAC
>JADZDA010000188.1 GCA_020851255.1 Burkholderiales bacterium
GGGACAGCGCTGGCCCACCAATCTCACGCTGCTCGCGGTCAACCAGATCGTCGTGCCCTGGCTCGTGCCGGTGACGGCCGCGTCGGCGGCCTGGCTCGCGCAGGACCGCGGCTGGGGACTGGCGAACCTCGTGGCTGCGCCCGTGGTCGTGGCGTTCGCCGTCACGCTCCTCGCGTTCGACGTCACGCGCTACCTGCTCCACCGGGCGCTGCACGGTTTCCAGCCGCTGTGGCGGTTGCACCGGGTCCATCACAGCGACGTCGACTACGACTGCACGCTGGCGCTGCGCTTCCATCCGCTCGAGGCGGTCGTGTCGGCGTTCGCGCTCGCCGGCGTCGCGATCGCGCTCGGTGCCCCGCCGTGGGCGGTGGTCGCGTCCGACGCGCTGACGCTCGCGGCGGGCCTGTTCGCGCACGGCAATGCGCGGCTGGGTCCGTCCGTGGAGCGCGCGCTGCGGCGCGTGCTGGTGACCCCGGCGCTGCACGCGACCCACCACAGCGTCGTCCGCGACGAAACCGACAGCAACTTCGGCGCCGTGTTCTCGTGGTGGGACCGGATGGGCGGGACGTTCCGCGAGCGGGCGCGGGCCGGCGACGCGATCGTGTTCGGACTCCCGGAGGAACGCGACGTGTCCCGGCTGGGACTGGGACGCCTGCTCGCGATGCCGTTCGTCCCGGCGCGCGACGCCCGGGCGGACGGCGGCGACCGCGGGCCGCCCCGGTAAAATGACGGTTCCGAACCGGGCGTGTCCCGCGCCCGCGCATCCGCCGACACGATGACCGCCTATCCGCACCTGCTCGCTCCGCTCGACCTGGGCTTCGTCACGCTGAAGAACCGCGTGCTGATGGGCTCGATGCACACCGGCCTCGAAGAGGAGAAGGGCGGGTTCGAGCGGCTCGCGCGCTTCTACGCCGAGCGCGCGGCCGGCGGCGCCGCGCTGATCGTCACCGGCGGCATCTCGCCCAACCTGGCCGGGCGGCTCGCGCCGTTCTCGTCGCAGCTCTCCTATCCGTGGCAGACCGGCAAGCACCGCGCGATCACCGACGCCGTGCACGCCGCCGGCGGCCGCATTGCGATGCAGATCCTGCACGCGGGTCGCTACGCGCACCACCCGCTGTCGGTCGCGCCCTCCGCGATCCGCGCGCCGATCTCGCGCTTCAGGCCGCGGGCGCTCTCCCCGTCGGGCGTGGGCAGGACGATCGCGGATTTCGCGCGCTGCGCGGCGCTCGCGCGGCGCGCCGGTTACGACGGCGTCGAAGTCATGGGCTCCGAGGGCTACCTGATCAACCAGTTCGTCGCGGCGCGCACCAACCAGCGCACCGACGAATGGGGCGGCTCCTACGCGAACCGGATCCGCTTCGCCGTCGAGTCGGTACGCGCGGTGCGCGCGGCCGTCGGCGCCGATTTCATCGTGATCTTCCGGCTCTCGATGCTCGACCTGGTCGACGGCGGCAGCACCTGGGACGAGGTCGTCGAGCTGGCGCTCGCGGTCGAGGCGGCGGGCGCGACGATGATCAACACCGGCGTCGGCTGGCACGAGGCGCGCGTGCCCACGATCGCGACGATGGTGCCGCGCGCGGCGTTCGCGTGGGTCACGGCGCGAATGAAGAGCCGGGTGAAGCTGCCGCTGGTCACGACCAACCGGATCAACGATCCGGCGGTCGGCGAGTCGATCCTCGCCCGCGGCGACGCCGACATGGTGTCGATGGCGCGACCGTTCCTGGCCGACGCCGCGTTCGTGCGCAAGGCGGCCGAAGGCCGGGCCGACGAGATCAACACCTGCATCGCCTGCAACCAGGCGTGTCTCGATCACCTGTTCGTCGGCAAGAGCGCGAGCTGCCTCGTCAATCCGGCCGCGTGCCGCGAGGCGGAGTTCGCGCCCAGGCCCGCGACCGTGCGCAAGCGGGTCGCGATCGTGGGATCGGGTCCGGCCGGGCTCGCGTGCGCGACGACCGCCGCCGAGCGAGGGCACGCGGTCACGTTGTTCGAGTCCGCGCGCGAACTGGGCGGGCAGTTCAACCTCGCCAAGCGCGTACCCGGCAAGGAGGAGTTCGAGGAGACGCTGCGTTACTTTCGCGTCCGGGTCGACAGGCTGGGCGTGAAGACCGTGCTCGGTCATCGCGCGGAGGCGGCCGATGTCGCCGGCTACGACGCGGTCGTGCTCGCGACCGGCATCGTTCCGCGCATGCCGCCGATTCCCGGCATCGGGCATCCGAAGGTGGCGAGCTACGTCGACATCGTCTCCGGCAAGCGCGAGGCCGGTCGCAAGGTCGCGATCGTCGGCGCCGGCGGCATCGGCTTCGACGTCGCCGAACTGCTCTCGCATCCGGGGCCGTTGCTGCCCCGCGATCGCGCGCCGGTCGCGCCCAGCGCGCTCGACGCGGGGTCCGGCGCGCTCGACCGCTTCCGCCACGAGTGGGGCATCGACGGTTCGTACGCGCGGGCCGGCGGCGTGACGACGCCGCAGCCGGAACGTCCGCCGCGCCAGGTGTGGCTGCTCCAGCGCAAGGCGTCGAAGGTCGGCGACGGGCTCGCGAAGACGACCGGCTGGATACGACGGACGCTGCTCAAGCAGCGCGGCGTGAAGATGCTCGCGGGCGTCGAGTACGCGAGGATCGACGACGCGGGACTGCACATCGTCGTCGGCGGCGAGCCGCAGGTGCTCGACGTCGACACCGTCGTCATCTGCGCGGGCCAGGAGCCGCGGCGCGAACTGGTCGCCACGCTCGAGGCGATCGGCGTCAAGCCGACGCTGATCGGTGGCGCCGACGTCGCCGCCGAACTCGACGCCAAGCGGGCGATCGAGCAGGGGACGCGGGTCGCGCTGGCGTTATGACCCGGATTCGCTGCGGCGGCTTTCCGCCGGGCGCGCTGGCGCCGGTGCGGTGTTGCATTCGCGCAACGCCGGGCGCCCGCGATGCGATCGTCCGCTGGCACGCCGCGCGCGGTCTGGTCTAGACTCCGTTCCTCGCTTCCACGAGCGCTTTCCGCAGGACCCGACGACATGAACGCGACGAAACCCAACACCACCCCGATGCCGGCCACCCGCGCCGCGCAGGGCATGGTGTCGTCGTCGTTCATGACGCCGAGCCTGTGCCTGCCGGTCCACACCGGCATCGGCAACCCGCAGTAGCCCCGACCGGACATCGGTCCGCCGGGGTAGCCGGCGGCACCGATGGAGGTCGAATCCCCGCCCTTCGTCGTTCCGCCGGCCGCGCAAGGCCGAGTGCAGCGCTTCTGCACGCCCGCGTGCGGCCGTGATCGCCGCATGCACGACGCGAAGGAGACGACAAGTGAACCTGACCGACCGCAACGGGGATCGCGCCCCCGGCATCGACGCGACGCCCGGCCGGGCGATCGGGAGAGACGCAACGCGCTGATCGGCGCGGTAAGCGAGCCTCGCCCGAGTGAACCGGCCCGCGGCCCGGACGACCGGAGACCGCGCCCGCTGCAATGAACACGACATGCGAGGCACCCAGAATGGAACGGATGGGAATCAGGGAATGGGAACGACCGTGCGGCCGCGACGAACTCGCGCTGTTGCGGGTGGGACGCGACGATGTCTGCTGGCGACGACACGACGGGCTCGAGCTGCGGCTCGCGTCGGCCGAGCGCGCGCCGGAGGTCGAACGCGAACGTCTGTCGTTCCTCGGGCTGCTGCTCGCGCTGGTCGCGAGCGGCGTCGAGCGGCGATGAGCGCGACGCGGCATCGGGAGGCGCGCGCCTGAGTGAACCTCGACGGATTCGTCCGGTCAACCCGAAGGCCGGACGACGCGTTGCACGGGAACGAAGGCGCGTGCGGCGCGATCGACATGCCCGGGGGTGTTCCGCCGACAGGCGGAACGTCACCGGCGCCTTCACCGCAGGAACGGCGATCTTGCGCACTGTGCGCGGTGCGCTTCACCGGGGATCGGGGTCGCCGCCGCCGCTCGCGCCGACAGGCGTGGACGGCGGTCACCAGTCGTCGAACCCGGCGGGGCCGCCCCCGCCGGGATTCGCGACGAAAACATCGTCGGGAGCCGGCTCGCATGATGCGGGCCGGCGCTCGACACTCGCGCCGCGATCCGGGTCGGGCCGCACCGCCCCCGGGATCCGGAATTCTCCGGAGTCCCGCACCGGGGCCGGGTCAGCGCGCGAACCGCCGTTCGATGGTGAGGCGCACGCTCCGGGCGAACGCCTCCTCGAGCTCCGGCGTCAGCACGATCGGTTCGCGGGGCGGGCCGATCGTCGCGACCGTCGAATCCGCCTTCGTCGACGTGCCGGCGGCGGGTGGCGAGACGAGCGAGGCGAACACGTCGGTCTGGTCGCCGGTCTTCGCGTCCTGCGTGGTCGCGTAGACCGGCACGAAGGTCGCTCCCGACGAGACGAGCCCGGTGTAATCGCCGAGGAAGTACCCGTTGGCGTTCGGCGCCGCCGCGAGGTCGAACGGGCCGGCGAGCCGCGTCTCGCGCCAGGTCGTCCCGTCGGCGGTTTCGACCAGCCAGACCGAGGTCGGAAGCCCGGCACCGGGCGTATTGTCGCGCAGATCGTGGTAGGTGACGCCGATCGCTCCGTCGTCGCGGATGTGGACCGACGGAACGAACGCCGCGACACCCGGGACCTGGTTCACCGCCACCGGCACGGTCCAGGTGAGGCCGCCGTCGAACGACCGGGCGAGTGCGATGCCGTCGCGCAGGCCGGCGGAGAAACGCGCGTCCTGCCAGACGGCGGCCAACTGGCCGTTGCGGCCGGCGGCGATCGTGCCGAGGTTCGCGGCGTCGCGCACCAGCGCGCCGGTGTCCGGGTCGCGCGTGCCGCGCGACTGGACCGCCGAGAGGGCCTCGGGCGCCGACCAGGTCGCGCCCCTGTCGTTCGAGCGCATGGTCATCAGCGATTGCTGGACGATGGAGCCGAGGGCGATGAGCCGCGTGAAGAACGCGACGAGCGTGCCGTCGGGCAGTACGACGATCTGGTTGTTGATCGTCTGGCGACCCGGGCCGGGGTCGTAGATCGACCTCGCCGGCTCCCAGTTGGCGCCCCCGTCGGTCGAGCGCGTGAACCAGGTCGGTCCTCGTCCGGCCGCCAGCCGGTCCCAGATCGCGTAGACGAAGCGCGCATCGGTCGGGTCGGCGGTCAGCGATTCCTTGTCGTTGAACGGGAGGCCCTCGTCGCGGATCAGCGTCGCCGGGGCCGACCAGGTGCGCCCGCCGTCGGTCGATCGCGAAGCGAGCACCGCGTTGATCGACCCGGGCGTCTGCGAAACGCCGGAGAAGCCGATCGCGATCTGGTGGACGACGCCGTCGGCGCCGATCGACACCCACGGGTCGCTCGCGCGCTGGAAGTCGGTGCCGGCGGCGGAGTCACCCCCGGTGCACAGCGTGAACGCAGCCGCCGACCCGGCCCAGGTCCGCCCGCCGTCGAACGAGGCGGCCGAGCGCAGGCCCCGCGCGCCCCCGTTCGACCATCGGTCCTGCTGCCAGGCCGCGACCAGGTGGTTCGGATTCGTCGGGTCGACGGCGACGTGCGGCTCGACCTCCGAGCCTGCGTACGCGGTTCCCGAGGCGACCGGTCCTTCGCAGCCGTCCGGGAACGGCGAGATGCCGGTCAGGCGCACCTGCGGCACCGCGGTCGGCGGCGGAATCGGATCGGTCGACCCCGACGAGCCGCCGCCGCCGCCGCAGCCGACGGCCAGGACCGCGGCGAGCAGCGCGACGGCGTACGCGGGGACAGGCATCGGGTGCCGGGGCATCGTGGATGGGGGCAACGGGGACAGGGGCAATGGGGATGGGGGCATCGGGCGGTCAGTCTAGCAATGCCGGGCCGCGCGGCGGGTGGCTCACCCGGGGTGCCCGCGCGGTCCGCGGCCCGGTCCGCTGAGGTAGCATGCCGGGGATTCGCGTTCCGCCGGTCGGGGACGCGCCCGTCCCGCGCGCTCCGCCGCGCGACCGAACCCGCACTTTCCAAGACCCAGGGGAATCCACGACATGCTCAGCAGACGCACGATGCTCAAGTCCGCCGCGCTCCTGACCGCCGCGGCGCTCGCCGCCGGTGCCGGTGCCGTCCACGCGCAGAACAAGCTCAAGGTCGCCGCCGTCTACACGGTGCCGGTCGAGCAGCAGTGGGTGAGCCGCATCCACAAGGCGCTCAACGCCGCGAAGGACCGCGGCGAGATCGAGTACATGTTCTCCGAGAAGGTCGCCAACGCCGACTACGAGCGCGTGATGCGCGAGTTCGCCGAGAAGGGCAACACGCTGGTCGTCGGCGAGTCGTTCGCCGTCGAGGCGGCCGCGCGCAAGGTCGCCAAGGACTACCCGAAGGTGTCGTTCCTGATGGGCAGCTCGGGCAAGCCGCAGGCGCCGAACTTCGCGGTGTTCGACAACTACATCCAGGAGCCGGCCTACCTGACCGGCATGATCGCCGGCGGCATGACCAAGTCGAACCGGATCGGCATGGTCGGCGGCTACCCGATCCCCGAGGTCAACCGGCTGATGCACGCGTTCATGGCCGGCGCGAAGGAGGTGAACCCGAAGGTCGAGTTCACCGTCACCTTCATCGGCTCGTGGTTCGATCCGCCCAAGGCGAAGGAGGCCGCGTTCGCGATGGTCGAGACGGGCGCCGACATCCTCTACGCCGAGCGCTTCGGCGTCTCCGACGCGGCGAAGGAGAAGGGCAAGCTCGCGATCGGCAATGTCATCAACACGCAGCCGCAGTACCCGGACACGGTCGTGGCGAGCGCGCTGTGGAACATGGAGCCGACGATCGACCGCGCGATCAAGGCGGCGAAGGACGGCAAGTTCAAGGCCGAGGACTACGGCTCGTATTCGATGATGAAGCACAAGGGCAGCGAGCTCGCGCCGCTCGGCACGTTCGAGGCGAAGGTGCCGAAGGACCTGATGGACAAGGTGCGCGCGAGGGAGAAGGCGATCCAGGACGGCAAGTTCGCCGTCAAGGTCGTCGAGACCGAGCCCAAGTCGACGGCGAAGTAGCCGCCGCGACGCGACGCCGAAGCACTCCCTCTCCCGCCCGCGGGAGAGGGCGCAGGAGTGTCACCGAACGTGGACCCTCGCGCGCCCGTCCTGCGCCTCGCCGGCATCACCAAGCGCTTCGGCGCGCTGGTCGCGAACGACGCGATCTCGCTCGAGCTGTCGGCCGGCGAGATCCTCGCGCTGCTGGGCGAGAACGGCGCCGGCAAGTCGACGCTGGTCTCGATCCTCTTCGGTCATTACGTCGCCGACGAGGGATCGATCGAGGCGTTCGGTGCGCCGCTCGTCCCCGGCGACCCGGCCGCCGCGCTCGCGGCCGGCATCGGGATGGTCCACCAGCATTCGACGCTCGCCGACAACCTGTCGGTGCTCGACAACGTGATGCTCGGCACCGAGCCGCTGTGGCGCCCGTTGTCGAGTCGCCGCGCGGGCCGCGCGCGGCTCGTCGACACCGCGAAGCGCTTCGGGCTCGGCGTCGACCCGGACGCGCGGGTCGCCACGCTGTCGGTCGGGGAGCGCCAGCGCGTCGAGATCCTGAAGGCGCTCTACCGCGAGGCGCGCGTCCTGATCCTCGACGAGCCGACCGCGGTGCTGACACCGCAGGAGAGCGAAGCGTTGTTCTCGACGTTGCGCGGTCTCACCGCGCAGGGTCTCGCGGTGATCTTCATCAGTCACAAGCTCGACGAAGTGCTCCGGGTGTCGGACCGGATCGCGGTGCTCCGCGCGGGCAGGCTGGTCGATTCGCGGCTGGCCGCCGGCGCGACCAAGGCCGGACTCGCCGAGGCGATGGTCGGCCGCGCGGTACCTCCGCCGGTGCCCCGGCCGCACACGGTGGGCGACGTCGTGCTGCATGTCGACCGGGTCCATGTGGGCGCCGAGCGCGCTGGCGCGCGCCTCGACGCGGTGTCGTTCTCCCTGCGCGCCGGCGAGATATTCGCGATCGCGGGCGTGTCGGGCAACGGCCAGGCGGCACTGGTCGAACTGCTGTGCGGATTGCGCGCGGCCGACGCCGGCCGGGTGACGCTCGCCGGCCGGATCATGCCCGCCGATCCGCGCGAGTGGCTGCGCGCCGGCGTCGCGCGCATACCCGAGGATCGCCGCGAAGTCGGCGCGATCGGCGACCTGCCGCTGTGGGAGAACGCGATCGCCGAGCGCTATCGCCGGCCGTACGCGAGCCTGGGGGTCGTGCGGCGAGCCGCGGCGCGCACGTTCGCGCGCAAGCTGGTCGAGCGCTACGACGTGCGCGGCGGCGGCATCGACACGCCGGCTCGCCTCCTGTCCGGCGGCAACCTGCAGAAGCTGATCCTCGGCCGTGCGCTGTCCGGCGGTGCACCGCGGCCGGGCGAGTTCGTGCCGCTGGCGGTCGTCGCCAGTCAGCCGACCTGGGGACTGGACATCGGCGCCGTCGGCTACGTGCACCAGCAACTGCTCGACGCCTCGGCGCGCGGCGCGGCGGTGCTGCTGGTTTCCGAAGACCTGGACGAGATCCTGGCGCTCGCAGACCGGATCGCGGTGATCCATGCGGGACGTCTGACGGCGGCGCGGCCCACGAAGGCATGGACGCTCGCGACGCTCGGACTCGCGATGGCCGGCGAGGCGCTGCCCGATGCGGCTTGAGGCGCGCGACCGGTTGTCGCGGCCGATGCTCGTGGCCGCGCCGTTCGCAGCGCTCGCGTTCACGTTCGCCGTCGCGGCGCTGTTCGTCGCCTGGGCGGGCGCGCCGGTCGGCAGGACGGTCGCGCTGATCTTCGACGGCGGCTTCGGCTCCCGCTTCGCATGGAGCGAGACGCTGACGCGCGCGACGCCGCTCGTCCTGACCGGCCTCGCCGCCGCAATCTCGTTCCGGGCGCATCTGTACAACATCGGCGCCGAGGGCCAGCTCTACGCCGGCGCGCTCGCCGCGGTCGCGGTCGGCGGTCTGCACGGCGGGACCGGATTCGAGCTGCCGGCGGTCGTGCTGTTCCCCGCGATGCTCGGCTGCGCGATGGCGGCCGGTGCGGCGCTGATGGCGCTGCCCGCGCTCGCCAAGACCCGGTTCGGCGTCGACGAGGTGGTGACGACGCTGCTGCTCAATTTCATCGTGCTGCTGTTCGTGTCGATGATGCTCGACGGTCCGATGAAGGATCCCGCGGCGATGGGCTGGCCGCAGAGCGTCACGCTCGCGGGCGACCTCGAACTCGACAAGCTCGTGCCGCGCACGCGCGTGCACACCGGATTGCTCTACGCGCTCGCGCTCGCGGTGATCGCGTGGGTCGCGCTGCGCGCGACCACGTTCGGGTTCGAGGTGCGCGCGGTCGGAGCGAACGCGCGCGCCGCGCGCTTCGCCGGGGTTCCGGTCGAGCGGACGCTCGTCCTGGTCGCGCTCGCGTCGGGCGCCGTCGCCGGCCTCGCCGGCGCGATCGAGGTCGCCGGCCGCACCGGCTACGTCACGCTCGACATGTCGCCGGGCTACGGCTACACGGGCATCGTCATCGCGATGCTCGCCGGATTGAATCCGCTGGGCGTGGTCGCAGCGGCCGTGTTCGTCGCCGGCGTGCTCGTCGGCGCCGACAGCATGAGCCGCGCGGTCGCCGTGCCGACCTACATCGCCGACGTGATCGTCGCCGTCGCGCTGCTCGCGATGCTGGTGGCGAACCAGGCGACACGCTACCGGCTGCGCTGGCGGTAGGGCGGAGACGACGCGTGATCGACGCGCTCGCGACGATGCTCGCCAACCCCGACTTCTGGGCGGCGGTGCTGCGCATCGCCTCGCCGCTGGTGCTGGGGACGCTCGGCGTGCTGCTGTGCGAGCGCGCGGGCGTGCTCAATCTCGGCATCGAGGGCATCATGGTCGCCGGTGCGCTCGCCGGCTGGCTCGCCGTCCACGCGGGCGCCGGACTGTGGACCGGCGTGGTCGTCGCCGCGGCGACCGGCGCGGTCTTCGGCCTGCTGCACGGCGTGCTGACGGTGCCGCTCGGGCTGTCGCAGCATGTCGCGGGCCTGGGCATCACGATGTTCGCCACGAGCGTCGCCTACTTCGCGTACCGCGTCGGCTTCCCGAACGTGTCGACGCCGCCGACGATCCAGCCGTTCGCCGAGATGCGCTGGCTCGGCGTGCCGGTGCTCGCGGCGCAGACGCCTTTGACGCTCGTCGCGATCGCGATCGTGCCGGTCGTGTCGTGGGTCCTCACCCGGACGCCGCTCGGTCTCGCGGTCCGGATGGTCGGCGAGAATCCGGCCGCCGCCGAGGGCCAGGGACTGTCGGTGAACTTCGTGCGGATCGGCGCGATCGTGGCCGGCAGCGCGTTGATGGGCGTGGCCGGCGCGTACCTGACGCTGTCGGCGTTCAACGCGTTCTTTTTCAACATGATCAACGGCCGCGGCTGGATCTGCGTGGCTCTGGTCGTGTTCGCCGGGTGGCGGCCCGGCAAGGCGCTCGCCGGCGCGTTGCTGTTCGCGTTCTTCGACGCCATGCAATTGCGGCTGCAGCAGGCCGACGTCGGCGGACTTCCGTACCAGGCGTGGCTGATGCTCCCCTACGCCCTGTCCATCGTGGCGCTCGTTGCCGTCGCCCGGCGCGCGAGCTATCCGCAGGCGCTGATGAAGCCGTATCGCGCGGGCGAGCGTTGATCCGGGATAATCCGGTTAGTCGGGGTAATTGGGGTCAGACTCGAATTTCGCCTTTGGGGTCATTGGGGTAATTGGGGTCAGAC
>JADZDA010000189.1 GCA_020851255.1 Burkholderiales bacterium
AACGTTGTAGCTATCCGGGGTGAGAGCCGTTGCTACAATAAGCATCGATCGAAAGGTCGAATGCGTATCCGCCCGGCGGGGCAACCCGCCGGGCTTTTCATTTCCCCGCCTTTCGGATTCAAGCAGGGGGATCCCGCTGCAAGCAAGTACCGCGCCGGAGCCGCGTCTCCGACCGGTCGATTGACGAAGGGATGAGGCGGCAGTATTCTGTACAGAATTCACGCGCTACTGCCGACATGGCCCTGACCGCTTCGGACATCATCCCGCTCACCCAGGCCCGCGCCAACCTCTCCGAACTCGCCGACGAGGTCAAGGCGGGCGTCGAGAAGATCATCACGAAGAACGGCGAGAGCTACGTCGCGCTGATCGACGCGGACCGGCTCGACTATTACCACCGGCTGGAGCGTGAGCGCATACACCTGCTCCTGCTCGACGAGGTCGAGCGGGGGCTCGCCGACGTGACGGCGGGTCGCGTACGGGACGCGAGGGAGGCGCTCGCCGAGTTCGCGCGCGACAAGGTGGCGGTCTCCGCGGCGCGGCGCGGGACGCGCAAGCGTTGAAGCGGGCGTGATGGGGCTGGCGCGCGTACGCGTCACGGCCAATTTCGAGGCGACCCTCGCGACCATCGAGGCGTATTGGCGGAGTCGCGGGGCTCCCGAGGCCCTCGGCCGCCTCGTCGAGGAGCTCGATCGCGCCGTCGCGGCACTCGAACGTCATCCTCGCCTCGGCCGGAACTTCCTCGCCCGCGCGACCCGATCGCTGGAAGCGCGCGACCGGGACGCCGCGCTGCGCGGCACGCTCGGAGGACAGGAGGTCCGCGCGGTCGTCGCGGGCGATTACCTGATGCTCTACGCGCTCGACCCGTCGACGCGTCCCCCGTCGGTGGCCCTGCTCGCCATCTGGCATCATCGCGAGCTGTCGTTCGATTTCGAAGGCTATTGGCAGGAGAACCGCCCGCCCGTGCGGAGGCAGGAGTGAATCGACGCGCTTCCATCGCGCTCATGCTCGCGCTCGCCGCCTGCGCGGCGCTCGCCCCGCGCCTCGAAGCGCCGAAGATCGTCGCCTCGTCGGTGCGCGTGGTGTCGGTCAGCCTGCCGGACGTGCGCCTCGCGGTGGAACTCACGCTCGCCAATCCCAACGCGGTCGACA
The DNA here is from genome assembly GCA_020851255.1 of Burkholderiales bacterium. Classification (GTDB taxonomy): domain Bacteria; phylum Pseudomonadota; class Gammaproteobacteria; order Burkholderiales; family Casimicrobiaceae; genus VBCG01. The sequence continues at coordinate 1,150 of JADZDA010000189.1, forward strand.
TCGCGCTCGACGCGATCACGACGCGGGTCGCGCTCGAAGGCGAGCATGTCGCCGCCGCGACGCTCGACCGGCCGGTGACGCTGCCGGCGAACGGGGAGGCGCGTGTCGCGTTGTCCGCGCGCGGCGACGCGGCCGCGGCGCTCGCCTCGCTCGGTCGCGCGCTGGGGGCCGGCCGGCCGCTGCGCTACGAGATCGCCGGCGAGGCCAGGCTCGCCGACGGCACGCGCCTGCCGTTCCTGCGCCGCGGCGACACTTCCGGAGGGCGGCCGTGACCACGCGCGGGTTCACCAAGATGCAGGGGCTGGGCAACGACTTCGTCGTCGTCGACGCGACGCGTGAGCCCTTCGCGCTCACGCGGACGCAGATCCGCGCGCTCGCCGACCGGCACTTCGGCGTCGGCTGCGACCAGGTCCTGGTGGTGGAGAACGCGCGCGAGCCGGGCAACGATTTCCGCTACCGGATCTTCAACGCGGACGGCGACGAGGTCGAGGCCTGCGGCAACGGCGCGCGCTGCTTCGTCGTCTTCGTCCGCGACCGGGGGTTGACGGCCAAGCGCGAGATCCGCGTCGAGACGGCCGCCGGGATCATCGTTCCGCGTCTGGCGGACGACGGCGAGGTGACCGTCGACATGGGCGAGCCCCGCTTCGACCCGCGGGCGATCCCGTTCGCCGGCGGCACCGGCGCCGCCGCCGAACCGCTGGACGTCGACGGGGCGGTCGTGTCGGTCTCGGCGATCTCGATGGGCAATCCGCATGCGGTGCAGGTCGTCGCCGACGTCGACGCCGCCCCGGTGACGACCCAGGGACCGCGCATCGAGCGGCACCCGCGGTTCGCGCAGGGGGCGAACGCCGGGTACATGCAGATCGTCGATCGCGCTACCATTCGGTTGCGCGTCTGGGAGCGCGGCGCGGGCGAGACGCTCGCGTGCGGCACCGGGGCGTGCGCGGCGGTCGTCGCGGGCATCCGCCGGGGCCTCATCGACCGGCGGGTTCGCGTCCACGCGCGCGGAGGCGCGCTGTCGGTCGAGTGGAACGGGCCGGGCACTCCGGTGCGGATGACCGGTCCGGCCGCGACGGTATTCGAAGGACGCTGGCCCGTCCCGGCGAGCTGAGCACCGGGCCGCGCGCGGAGCGACGCGCCGCGCGGACGTCGACGATCCGCGGCGCGCGCCGCACAAGGGGAGCTGCCGAACCGATGGACGCGAAGGCCGTCGCCGACTACCTGAAGGCGCATCCGAAGTTCTTCGAGGACTACGCCGACGTCCTGGCGGACATCTTCGTGCCGCACCCGCACGGCGGCCACGCGATCCCGATCGCCGAGCGCCAGATCCTGACGCTGCGCGAGCGCAACGCCGACGTCGACGCGAAGCTGCGCGAGCTGGTCGCCAACGCGCGCGACAACGAGGCGATCGGCGAGAAGCTGCATCGTTCGACGCTCGCGCTCTTCGCCGCGCCCGACCTGGAGACCACGCTGGCCGTGCTCGAGCACAGCCTCAAGGAGGACTTCGGCGTGCCGGCGGTCGCCTCCCGCCTGTGGGGCCGCGTTCCCGAGCAGTCGTACCTGCACGAGCTGGCGGCGACGTCGACCGAGCTGCGCGAGTGGGCCGATACGCTGGCCGCGCCGGCGTGCGGCACCGAGGCGCCCTACGAGACGCGCGACTGGTTCGACGCCGGCGAGGCGCTCTCGTCGTTCGCGTTCCTGCCGCTGCGCACGGCGCAGACCTTCGGCGTGCTCGCGCTCGCGAGCCCGGATCGCGAGCGCTTCCGCGCGGGCGTGGGCATCGTCTACCTGGTGCGCCTGGCGGAGCTCGCGAGCGTCGCGACCGCGCGCTACCTCCCGATCGAGTAGCCGCCATCCCGATGCCGCGCGCCCCCGGCCCCGAAACCGCGGCGGGCGCATCGGCGCCCAACGCCGCGCTGGTCGACGCTTTCGAGGCGAGGCTCGCCACGCGGCCCGCGGCCACGCGCGCCGCGTACGCGCGCGACGTCGCCACGCTCACGCGACTCGCCGGCGTCAAGCCGCTCGCCTCGCTCGGCGGCCCCGAACTCGCTCGGCACCTCGCCACGCTGCACGCGTGCGGACTGTCGGGCCGTTCGCTCGCGCGGATGCTCTCGGCGTGGCGCGCGTTCTATCGCTGGCGCATGGACGTCGATCCGGCGGTCCGGCGCGATCCGACGGCGGGCTTGAAGCCGCCGAAGTCGCCGCGGCGGCTGCCGAGCGCGCTCTCGCCCGACGAGGCCGCGAAGCTGGTGACGATCGAGGCCGACGACGCGCTCGCCGTGCGCGATCGCGCGATCCTGGAGCTCGCCTATTCGTCGGGCCTGCGGCTCGCCGAACTGGCGGGCCTCGACGTCGGCAGGCTCGACCGGCAGGCGGGCGAGGTGCGCGTGATCGGAAAAGGCTCCAAGGAGCGCATCGTCCCGGTCGGCGGTGCCGCGCTCGCCGCGGTCGGCGAGTGGCTGCGTCATCGCGCGGCGATCGCCGCTTCCGGCGAGTCGGCGCTGTTCGTCGGCCGAGGGGGACGCCGGCTCTCGCCGCGCGCGATCGAGGCGCGGCTCGCCGCCTGGGCGCTGCGCCAGGGCCTGGGCCGTCACGTCCACCCGCACATGCTGCGCCACTCGTTCGCCTCGCACGTGCTCCAGTCGTCCGGCGACCTGCGCGCGGTCCAGGAGATGCTCGGGCACGCGTCGATCGCGAGCACGCAGGTCTACACGCATCTCGACTTCCAGGCGCTGGCGAAGGTCTACGACGCTGCCCATCCGCGCGCTCGCAAGCGCCGGTAGCCGGGCGGCGTCCGACGGCCTCCGGGCGACGCCGGGTGGCCTCGCGGCCGCGAACCGGGCAGAATGTGCGGCCGCGGGCCTCGCCCGTGTGCACGACCGTCCGACGCCGCGATGGCCCAGACCCGTTCCGCTTCGAGCGTCCTGCTGCTCCTGTTCGCCGTGTTGCTATGCCTGATCAACGCGGTGGTGTGGACGTTCGTCTCCGACATGCCGATGGCCGGCGTCGCCTGGGTCGTCGCCGCCGGCCTCAGCGTGTTCCTGCAGAAGTGGTCGGCGGGATGAGCCGTCCGCCATCCCCGGCCGCGGCCTGAGCGCGGCGGCGGGCATCGCCCGGCAGACGCGCGCCGGAGACTACGCGGGCGCGGCGACCGGCGCCGGGGCGCGCGCGGAGGTCGACCGGAGCTGCTCGACCTCGATGGCCGCGGCGAGCTGCGCGAGGCGCGCGACCACGCCGTAGGCGTAGAAGCGGTTCGGAGGGCAGTCGGCCGGTCCGCCGATCTCCGGGAGGCAGGGCGACTGGAACGCGAGCGGGACGAATTGCGCGCCCGGTGCGTTCAGGTTCTCGTCGCGGCCGCGCGACGCGTGGACGCGGTAGAAGCCGCCGACGACCGTGCGGTCGATCATGTAGACGACCGGCTCCGCGATCGCCTCGTTGATCGTCTCGTAGGTCGGCACGCCCTCCTGGATGATCACCGAGGTGACTTCGAGGCCTTCCTTCACCACGGCCATCTTGTTGCGCTGCTTGCGATTGAGGCCCTGGACGTCCGCCGCGTCGCGCACGGTCATGATGCCCATGCCGTAGGTGCCGGCGTCGGCCTTGACGATGACGAACGGCTTCTCGTCGATGCCGTATTCCGCGTACTTCGCGCGGAGGCGCGAGAGCAGCCAGTCGACGTTCGAGGCGAGGCACTCCTCGCCAGCGCGCTCCTGGAAATTGATCTCGCCGCAGACTCCGAAAAACGGGTCGACGAGCCAGGGGTCGATGTCGATCAGCGCGCCGAACTCGCGCGCGACGCCATGGTAGATCTCGAAGTGGTGCGACTTCAGCCGGTTGTACCAGCCGGCGGCGAGCGGGGGCACGATCGGCTGGTCGATGCCGGTCAGGATCGGCGGCGGGCCGGCCGACAGGTCGTTGTTGAGCAGGACGACGCACGGATCGAAGCCGGCGACGCCGACGCGCCGTCCCTCGCGCACCAGCGGCTCGAGCACGACGCGTCCGCCGCCCGGCAGGTCGATCGGCATCGGCGCGGCGAGGTCGGGGAGCAGCGATCCGATCCGCACGTGCAGGCCCGCCTGGCGGATGATGCCTTCGAGCGCGGCGACGTTCGCGAGGTAGAAGGTGTTGCGCGTGTGGTTCTCGGGCACGAGCAGCACGCCGCGCGCGTCGGGGCGCGCGCGGACGACGGCCGCCTGCATCGCCTGGACGCACAGCGGCAGGAACGCGGGATTGAGGTTGTTGAACCCGCCGGGGAACAGGTTCGTGTCGACCGGCGCGAGCTTGAAGCCGGCGTTACGCAGGTCGACCGACGCGTAGAACGGGACCTCGTGCTCCTGCCACTTGGCGCGCAGCCAGTGCTCGATCTCGGGCATCCGGTCGAGGATGCGCCGCTCCAGATCCTGGAGCGGCCCGGTCAGCGCGGTGGCGAGGTGCGGAACCATGTGGCGATACGTGCGTCGCAGGCTCGGGGCGCGACGGCGGGACGATGGAGCGCCCCATCATAGCGCATCGGTCCGGTCGTGCCGCTCGTGTACGCGACGACGTCGGCGCGCGGCGCGCCCGGGAAAGAAAGCGGGACGCCCGCGAGGGCGTCCCGAAAGACCGCTGAGGAGAGAGTTCGACGGAGCCGGACCACGGCCCCGGCTCCGGCGCGCGGTCGGGAGGAGGAGGGCCGCCCGCGCGCCGGAGTGATGCCGATCGGCTACATCCGGTACGCGGATTCGCCGTGCGACCGGATGTCGAGGCCCTCGCGCTCCTCTTCCTCGGAGACGCGCAATCCGACCACCAGATCGACGAGCTTGTAGGCGATGTACGCGACCGCGCCCGACCACACGATCGTGGTCAGCACGCCCTGCGCCTGGATCCAGACCTGGCCGGCGATCGAGTAGTCCGGCGAGATCTTGCCGGTGACGTAGTCGAACACGCCCTGCCCGCCCAGACTCGGCGCCGCGAACACGCCGGTCAGGAGCGCGCCGAGGACGCCGCCGACGCCGTGCACGCCGAACACGTCGAGCGCGTCGTCGGCGCCCAGCATCTTCTTCAGGCCCGAAACGCCCCACAGGCAGACGAAGCCGGCGATCGCGCCCAGCAGCAGCGCGCCCATCGGGCCGATGAACCCGCAGGCGGGCGTCACGGCGACCAGTCCCGCGACCGCACCGGACGCGGCACCGAGCATCGACGGCTCGCCCTTGCCCATCCACTCGCCGGCCATCCACGCGAGCACCGCGGCGGCGGTGGCGAGCAGCGTGTTGACGAACGCCAGCGCCGCGATGTCGCCGGCTTCGAGCGCGGAGCCCGCGTTGAAGCCGAACCAGCCCGCCCACAGCAGCGAGGCGCCGACCATCGTGAACGTCAGGTTGTGCGGCGCCATCGCTTCGCGTCCGTAGCCGATGCGCTTGCCGATCACGTAGGCGCCGACGAGACCGGCGATCCCGGCGTTGATGTGGACGACGGTGCCGCCGGCGAAGTCGAGAGCGCCCTTCTGGAACAGCCATCCGGCCTTGGCAGTCGCGAGTTCGGCCGCCTTCGCGTCGGTGTACGCGTCCGGACCGGGCCAGAACCAGACCATGTGCGCGATCGGCAGGTACGCGAACGTGAACCACAGCACCGCGAACAGCAGCACGGCGGAGAACTTCGCGCGCTCGGCGAAGGCGCCGACGATGAGCCCGACGGTGATCGCCGCGAACGTCGCCTGGAACGCGAAATACAGGTACTCGGGGATCGGCGTGCCCTTGCTGAACGTCGCCGCGGTCGCGAAGCTGCCCGCGCCGTCCTTGATCGAGAAGATGCCCGACAGGAACAGCCGGTCGAAGCCGCCGATGAACGCGTTGCCCTCGGTGAACGCGAGGCTGTAGCCGTAGATCGACCACAGCACGAGGATCAGCGCGAAGATCACGAACACCTGCATCAGCACCGACAGCACGTTCTTGCTGCGCACGAGCCCGCCGTAGAACAGCGCGAGCCCGGGGATGGCCATCATCACGACGAGCAGCGTCGCGACGATCATCCAGGCGTTGTCACCCTTGTTGGGCGTCGGCGCCGGGGCCGGTGCGGCCTCCGCCGGCTTGGCCGCTACGTCGGCGGCCGGCGTGGCGGCGGGCGCCGCGGCGGCCGGAGCCGTCGCGCTCGCCGCCGGGGTGGACGCCGCCGGCGCCTTGTCCTGCGCGAGCGCTACGGGCGCGCCGACGAGCATGGCGCACGCGAGCGCGAGAGTTGCGATCCAGGTTTTCATGGGGTTCCCCTCACAGCGCGTCCGCGCCGGTCTCGCCGGTACGGATGCGCACGACTTCGAGCAGGTCGAAGACGAAGATCTTTCCGTCGCCGATCTTTCCTGTGTTGGCGGCCTTCTCGATCGCCTCGATGGTGCGATCGACGAGTTCGTCCTTGATCGCGGCTTCGAGCTTCACCTTCGGCAGGAAGTCGACGACGTACTCGGCGCCCCGATAGAGCTCGGTGTGCCCTTTCTGGCGGCCGAACCCCTTGACTTCGGTGACGGTGATGCCCTGGACGCCGATCTGCGAGAGCGCCTCGCGGACCTCGTCCAGCTTGAACGGCTTGATGATGGCGGTGACGAGCTTCATGGGTTCACCCTGGTTCGTGCGGCGGTCGGTCGGCCGGCGGTCAGAACGTCTTCTTGACGTAGACGACGCCGCGATCCTTCGAGGTGTCGTAGCCGGTGAGGTCGGTGTACGGCGAGGACTTCGCGTTGTTGCCGCTGTAGTAGGCGCCGACCTCGATGCCCTTCATCACGCCTTCGGGCACCGTGTAGGACGCGCCGAGCTTCCAGTCGGTGTACGAGAGCTTCGCCTCGCCACCCGCGTCGTGGCGCACGTCGAGGTAGCCGACATGACCGAGCAGCGCGATTCCGGTCTCGCCGACCGGGTAGGTCGCCGACGCGTCGATGTAATACGTACCGTCGGTCTTCCGGCCGGTCGGTCGCACGCCGAAGTAGTCGTCGAGGTTGTAGGAGAACTTGACGCTCGCCCACTTCCAGCCGAGGGCCGCGTAGATCTCCCAGGTGTCGGCGCTGATCACGCCGGGGTTCTTCTTGCCCGGGTAGTAGTAGTAGAGCGTGCCGACGTCCCAGTAGAAGTCGGTGTCGCCGAAGTTCTTCTTGAAGCCCGCGTAGAAGTCCCACTCGAGGCTCGAGCGGTTGTACGCGCCGAAGTCCTCGAGCCAACTGATGTTCGAGCCCCAGGTGCCGGCGTAGAAGCCGCCGGTGTGCGCGACGTCGAAGCCGCCCTGCAGCGCCGGCTTGCCCGCGGTCTGTGCGATGCCGCGGAACAGGTACTCGCTGTAAAGGCCGACGTTCGCGGTCACGCTCCAATCGGGCGCGGGCGCCGCCGCCGGGGTCTGCGCCGCGGCGTGCGCGGACGCGAGCGCTGCGACGAGCGTGACGAGGGCGGTACGGACAGGGGGTCTGGGCGTCATGGGCGTTCCTTGGTGGAGAGTGGAGATCGCAACGAACGCCCAAGCGTTTGCACATCGTGTGCCACCGCAGCAAATCGCGCATAATCAAAGGGTTATGCTTCCGCCGGCCTTTGATCGCCCGTCGCCGTCCCGGGCGATCGCACCCGTTCGGTGCGCCGTCAGGTGCGTTCGCACCGAGCCGGCGCGGGCGGCGGCATCGGCCGGACGGCCTAGCGCGGCGCGCGCCGGCCGTTTGCTAGACTCGTCCGCATCGAATCCAACGACGAACCGCGGGAGCCACCATGATCAACAGCGCGATGCTCGACGACCTCGCTGCGCGCATCGGCCGCGCGATCGAGGCATCGCCGGCGAAGGACATCGAGAAGAACGTCAAGGCGCTGCTGCAGGGCGCGCTCGCGCGGCTCGACGTCGTGCCGCGCGCCGAATTCGACCTGCAGTTGCAGGTGCTGAGGCGCACGCGCGAGAAGCTCGAGGCGCTCGAAGGTCGCGTCGCCGCGCTCGAAGCCGCGGCGATCGAGGCCTCGGGTGCCGGGGCGGCGGGCCGCGTCGCCGACGATCTGCCGGCCGACTGATCGCCGACCACCCGCGTCCGCCGCGCGCGCCGGCGCACGCGACCCTCCGACCGCGACCGCCGCCGCGATGTCGCTCGCCGTCGTCGTCAGTCGCGCGTTGACCGGGATGGAGGCGCCGGCGGTCAGCGTCGAAGTGCACCTGGCCGGCGGACTCCCGGGTGTGCAAGTCGTCGGGCTGCCGGAAGCCGAGGTGCGCGAGTCGCGCGATCGCGTGCGGGCCGCGCTGCAGACCGCGCACTTCGAGTTTCCCAACCGCAGGATCACCGTCAATCTCGCGCCGGCCGACCTGCCCAAGGAATCCGGCCGCTTCGACCTGCCGATCGCGCTCGGTATCCTCGCTGCGAGCCAGCAGATCCCGGCCGCCGCGCTCGAACGCCACGAGTTCGCCGGCGAGCTCGCGCTGACCGGCGAGCTGCGTGCGGTGCGCGGCGCGCTCGCGATGGTGCTGGGCGCGCGGCCGGACGGGCGCGCGTTCGTGCTGCCGCGCGCGAGCGCCGCCGAGGCCGCACTGGTGCCCGGCGCGACCGTCTACGCGGCCGGGTCGCTCCTCGAGGTGTGCGCGCACCTCAAGGGCACGGCGCGGCTGCCCGCGGTCGAGCCGGTCGCGCCGCCTCCGAGCGGGGGCGCGAGCGGCGTGGATCTCGCCGACGTCCGCGGCCAGCATCTGGCGAAGCGCGCGCTCGAGATCGCGGCGGCCGGCGGTCATTCGATGCTGCTGTCCGGGCCGCCGGGCGCGGGCAAGTCGATGCTCGCGCAGCGGCTGCCCACGCTGCTGCCGCCGTTGACCGAGAGCGAGGCGCTCGAAGTCGCGGCCATCGCGTCGATCGCCGGGCGTTTCGACCCGTCGCGCTGGCGCGAGCGGCCCTATCGCTCGCCGCACCACACGGCGAGTCCGGTCGCGCTGTGCGGCGGCGGCGGGCACCCGCGTCCGGGCGAGATCTCGCTCGCCCATCGCGGCGTGCTCTTCCTCGACGAACTGCCCGAATGGGAACGCCGCGCGCTCGAAGTGCTGCGCGAACCGATCGAGAGCGGCGTGGTCCACATCGCGCGCGCGGCACGACAGGCGAGCTTCCCCGCGCAGTTCCAGTTGATCGCGGCGATGAATCCCTGCCCCTGCGGCTGGCTGGGCCATGCCAGCGGGCGCTGCCGCTGCACGCCCGAGCGCGTGGCCGGCTACCGCGCGCGCATCTCCGGACCGCTCATCGACCGGATCGACCTCGCGATCGACGTGCCGGCGCTCCCGCCGGCCGACATCGCGTCCGACGATGGCGAGGCGCGAGGCGAGCCTTCCGCCGCCGTCCGCGCGCGCGTGATCGTAGCGCGGGAGCGCCAGATCGCGAGGCCGGGGACGTTGAACGCGCGGCTCGCCGTGGGTGAGCTGGCGCGCGCCGTGTGCGTCGATCCGGCGGCGCAGGCGCTCGCCCAGCGCGCGATGGCGCGCTTCGGACTGTCCGCGCGCGGCTACCACCGGATGTTGAAGGTCGCCCGAACGATCGCCGACCTCGCTGGCGACGACACCGTCGGGCCGAAGGCGATGGGCGAGGCGGTCGGCTACCGGCGGTTCGACGACGGCGCGGGGCGCGTCGCGGGCGAACCCGCGGTGACAGGCAAGCCCGCCGCGGTGCGATAGCCCGACCGTCGCTGCCGCGCAGCTATCGGCCGCGGTAGCGCTCCCCCGCCTCGATGCGCGGCGCGAGCACGTTCTGCGGCGGCGGCAGCGGGCAGCTCGTGTACGCGGAGAACGCGCAAGGCGGGTTGTACGCGCGGTTGAAATCGACGACCCACTTCCCGTCCTTAGGCTTCTCGAGGTAGAGGAATCGCCCCGGCGGATAGGTCGCGTCGGCGGCCGTGCCGTCGCGGAAGATGATGAAGAGGTTGCCGTCGTCGCCGACCGCGTCGAGCCTGTACGGCTTGCCGTCGAGCATGAAAGCGACGCTTCCGGCGGCGGGTTCGCGCGAGATCTCGTTCAGCACGTTGACGATGGTGATCCGCTCGCCCTTCGCCGCCGGGACGAACGTCGCGGGGAGCGCCATCGCGCGCTTCGGCTCGTACCAGAGGCGCCCGGGGAACTTCGCGCGCAGGTCGGCGGCGCTGTCGGCGACGCGCAGCACCGCCTGCCCGTCGTCGCGGCGGATCACCTGGAACGCGAGACGGCCGTCGGCCATCCAGTCGGCGCGGCCCGGTTCGGTGCCGAGGGCGCGTTCGCCGGTGAACCGGCGGGCGGGCGCGTCCGCCGGATGCATCGCGACGCCGTCGGCGAGCACGAGTTTCACGCGCCGCTCGTCGACGTGGATCGTGCCCAGGCGCGCCGGCGCGATCGCCGCGTCGAGTACGACGTCGTTTCCCGGCGCCGAGCCGACCGTGTTCGCGCCGTAGCGCAGCACGTGGCGGCCCACCAGCGTGAGCCAGCCCCGGTCCTTGCGCAGGCCCGCGTCGGCCCTGGCGCGCCAGCCCTCCAGGTCGCGGACGTACCGGTCCGCCGCGCCGGTCGCGGCCGTGGTGGCGGAGGACGGGATCAGCGCGACCCCGAAGGCGAGCGCGGCCGCGGCGAAGACGGCAACCTTGGGCGAACCTGGGCGCATGGGGGGCCTCCGATCCGGTACGAAGACGGCGGGGCGGCGATCCGGCGATTCTACGCGCCCGGGGACGGCGATCCTCCGCCGGGTAGAGTGGCGGGCGATGGATGACTCGACCCTCCTCGCGGGCCTGTTCCTCTCGGCGTTCGTCTCCTCGACGATCCTGCCGGGCAACTCGGAAATCGTGCTCGCGGCCGCGATCGCGCACGCGCCGGCGCTGCTTTGGCCCGCGGTCGCGGTCGCCACGGTCGGCAACACCGCCGGCGGGATGACCTCGTGGCTGATCGGCCGGCTCGTTCCCGTCGAGCGCGGCGAGAAGCTCGCCCCGCGCGCGCTCGCGTGGGCGCGGCGCTGGGGCGTGGGTGCGCTGCTGCTGTCGTGGGTGCCGATCGTCGGTGACGCGCTGTGCGTCGCGTCCGGGTGGCTGCGACACGACTGGCGGCTCGCGGCGATCGCGATCGCGGCGGGCAAGTTCGCGCGCTATGTCATCATTGCGGTGGGCATGCAGCGAATGATTTCCTGAGCGCGAAGTGCGCGTTCGGGGAGACACGGCCGCCGCGTGGGACGCGGGCGCACCCGGCGCACCGAACGTCCCGACCGGGGTGGCGCGCACGTTGCCGGCGGGGGCCGGCAACGGTCATCGCCCACCAGGGGGGCGGAGCGTGAAGCAGGGGGGAACGACACCGGATCGGCGGCCAGGTCGGGGCCTGCCCGCGTCCGGGTGCTCGCGGCTCGCGCATCGCAAGCCGATCCCGACCGCGCGCGGCCGATCGCGACGATGACGAAGAGCGCCGGCAGGGTCGCTCCGTTGTCCAGCGCCCAGCGCGGCCTGTGGTTGCTCGATCGCCTGTATCCCGGAGAACCGCTCTACAACGAGGTGCAGTCGGTCCGCCTGATCGGCCGGCTCGACCCGATCGCGCTCGAAGCGGCGTTCGCCGCCTCGGTCCGTCGTCACGAGGCCTTGCGCACGGTCTTCCGGCTCGACGCCGGCGCGCCGACGCAAGTCGTCCTCCCGGACGGGGGACTTCTGTTCGAGACCGTCGACCTGCGGGCGTTGCCGGCCGGTACACGCGATTCGGCGGCGCTGACGCGCGCACGCGCGGCGGCGCGCCGGCCGTTCGATCTCGCCACCGGCCCGCTGCTGCGCGCGACGCTCCTGCGGCTGGACGATTCCGAGCACTGGCTCGTCGTCGTGATCCACCACATCGTCACCGACGGCTGGTCGACCGGCGTGCTGTGGGCGGAGGTCGGCGCCGGTTACGCGTCGCGTCGCGACGGCTGGCCGCTCGAACTGCCGCCGCTGCCGATGCAGTACGCGGACTGGGCGAGCGCCGAGCAGCAGCGGCTTTCCGGCCCGGCGTTCGATGAGTCGCTCGCGTGGTGGACGCGCGAGCTCCATGCGCTCCCCGCGCTCGAATTGCCGTTGGACCGCGCGCGCCCCGCGCTCACCGACCGGCGCGGCGGGTCGGTGCCGATCGCGATCGACGCGGCCGTGGGCCGCCGGCTCAAGGATCTCGCGCGCGCGGAACGCGCGACGCCGTACATGGCGCTGCTCGCGGCCTTCCAGACGCTGCTCCACCGGATCACCGGGCAAGTGGACTTCGGCATCGGTGTCGCCGTCGCGGGCCGCTGTCCGGAGGTCGAGGCGCTGATCGGGCTGTTCGTGAACATGCTGGTGCTGCGCGCCGACGTGGCCGGCGCGCCGGGCTTCGTCGAACTGCTGGGCCGCGTCCGCCGGCGCGCGCTCGACGGTTACGCGCACGACGACGTGCCGTTCGAGCGGATCGTGGCCGCGTCGGCGACCGCGCGCGATCCCGCGCGCAATCCCCTGTTCCAGGCGAGCTTCGGCCTGCTTCCCGCGCCGCCCGCGAGCGCGCCGCTGCCTGGCCTCGTGGTCGAGCCGATCGATTCCGTCGACAACGGCTCGGCGAAGTTCGACCTCGCGCTCACGCTCTTCGAGAGCGGTGACGCGTTCGTCGGACGATTCGAGTTTCCGGCGGCGCTGTTCGACGCCGACACGATCGCCGGTTGGGCCGCCGCGTTCCGGACACTGTGCCGGTCGATCGTCGACGATCCCGCCCGACCCGTCGACCGTTTGCCGCTCGTCGAAGCGCGCGGGCGCGGTGCCGGAATCTCCCGGCCCGACGGCGCGCGGCATGACGCGCGCGTCGAGGCCCTGTTCGAGCGGATCGCGGCCGATCGACCGCATGCCGTCGCGCTCATCGACGACGAGGGCACGCTGACCTACGGGGAGCTCGATGCGCGGGCGTCGGTGCTCGCGCATCGGCTGAGGGACTCGGGCCTCGGGCCGTCGCGGCGCGTCGGCACTTGCCTCGATCGCGGCCGCGCGTTCGTCGTCGCCGCGCTGGCCGTGCTCAAGGCGCGCGGCGCGTACGTCCCGCTCGATCCCGAGCATCCGGCCGCCCGGCTGCGTACGGTGATCGACGCCGCCGCGATCGACCTCGTCGTGACCGACCGCGCGCACGAGGCGCGCGTGCCGTCGGGCCCGCGGCGGCTGCTGGTCGACGGGGACCGCATGGTGGTGATGCCCCCCGGGGACGGATCGCCCGTTGCCACCGCCGCGATCGCCGAGGACGAGGGCGTCGCCTGCGTCTACACGACATCGGGAACCACCGGGCGGCCGCGCGCGGCGCGCATCGCGCACACGTCGATCGTCGGGCTTTGCCGGGACACCGATTACGTCCGCATCGGCCCCGGCGACAGGGTCGCCGCGCTCGCGGGCCCGGCGTTCGATGCGACGACCTTCGAGGTGTTCGGGGCGTTGCTCAACGGGGCGACGATCATCCCGTTCGCGAAGGAGATCGCGATCGCCCCGCGCGCGCTCGCCGCCGGCATCCGCCGGTACGGGATCACGACGCTCTTCGTCACCACCGCCCTGTTCAACGAGATCGCGCGCGAATGTCCGGACGCGTACGCGGGCTGCCGCGACGTGCTTTTCGGAGGCGAGGTGGTCGAGCCGCGCTGGGTGCGCGCGGTGCTCGATGCGGGGCCGCCGCGACGCCTGATCCATGTCTACGGGCCGACCGAGGCGACGACCTTCACGACCTGGCACGAGGTCACTCGGGCCGACGTCGATTCCGGGACGATACCGATCGGCAGGCCGGTCGCCGGGGCTGTCGTGGAGGTCGTCGACGCGCGCGGCGAGCCGGTCCCCCCGGGCATCCCCGGCGAGATCCGGATCGGCGGGGCCGGCGTCGCCCGCGGCTATGTGGGTGACCCGTCGCTCTCCGCCGACCGGTTCGTGCCGGATCACGGGGCCGCGGCCGCCGGTGCGTTGCTCTATCGCACCGGCGATCGCGCGCGGCTGCGCGGCGACGGCGAGATCGTGTTCGTCGGACGCGCGGATCGGCAGGTGAAGATCCGCGGCCAGCGGATCGAACTCGACGAGATCGAGGCCGCGCTCGCGCGGCTGCCGGGGGTGCGCTCGGCGGTCGTGGCCCTGCGCGGCGCGACCAGCGATTCGCGTCGCATCGTCGCCTGGCTGGTGGCGTCGGATCCCGACGCGCCGCCGCCGCCGAACATCCGCCGCGAGGCGCGACTGCGGCTGCCCGAGGCGATGCTGCCAGCGGCGATCGTCTGGATCGGCGCGGTTCCCCTGACGCCGAACGGCAAGGTCGACGTCCACGCGCTGCCCGAGCCCGGCGAGACGGTTCGCCCCGGAGGCGCGGCGAGCGTACCGCCGCGCGACATGTTCGAGCGGGTGATCGCCCGGATCTGGGAGGAACTCCTCGGTGTGCGCGGCGTGGGCGTCCACGACCGGTTCTTCGAGATCGGGGGGCACTCGCTGCTGGCCGCGAGGCTCGTCGATGCGATCGAGCGCGCGACCGGACTCGCGCTTCCGCTGACCGCGCTCTACGCCGGCGACACGATCGACGCGATCGCGCGCGGGCTGCGCGACAACGCACCGGACGCCGGCGCGCCGGTCGTGGCGATCCGCGCGGACGGCGCCCGGCCGCCGTTCGTGTTCCTGCACGGCGACTTCCAGGCCGGCGGCTTCTACAGCCGCGCGCTCGCGCAGGCGCTGCCCGAGGACCAGCCGACGCTGATCGTGCATCCGCACGGGCTCGCCGGGGACGCGGTGCCCGACACGATCGAGGCGATGGCCCGCGACCGCATCGCCGCGCTGCGCGAGCGCTATCCGAACGGACCGTATCTGATCGGCGGGCACTGCAACGGCGCGCTGGTCGCCTACGAGATGGCGCGCCAACTCGCGGCGCAAGGCGTAGCGGTTCCCGCGGTCGTCCTGATCGAGTCGCGCGCGCCCGCGCCCGGTTTCATTCCGGCACCGGAAGCCGACGGGGAGACGTACGTCAAGTTCGACGCGGCCGGCCGGCCGACGCTGCTCCAGCCGCGCGACCGGCTCTCCGACGTCGAGCTCCGCTACAACCGCGCGATCGACGCCTACGCGCCCGGCCGCTACGACGGACACGTCGTCGTCATCCAGGCGGAGGAATGGCGCCATCCGTCGCCGGACGCCGGATGGGCGCACTACGCGCCCGATTGCGAGGGGCACGTGCTGCCCGGCGGGCACGTCACGCTGATCACCGATCATCTTCCGCTGCTCGCGGACACGATCCGCGACGCGATCGATCGCGCGTGGCACCATTCCGCGGCGCGGCCGCATCGACCGCCGGAGACGGTGCCCGGAACCGGCTGACGCCGATCCTGTCAGGCGCCGGAAGCCCCGCGATCGCCGCCGCAGGCCGACCCCGATTCCTTTCCCGATCCGATCACCGGACCACCCCGATAACCGATGCGCAGGAACCTGGAAGCCACGACGCCGATGCCGATCGCGGTGATCGGCATGTCGCTGCGCGTACCCGGCGCGACGACGCTCGAGCGCTACTGGCGCAACATCGTCGAGGGCCGCGACTGCCTGACGCGCCTGTCGGCGAGCGAGCTTCGCCGTGCCGGCGTGCCGCAGGAGGCGCTCGCGCACCCGGACTTCGTCCGCGCGCTGCCGGCGCTCGACGACGTCGAGCGCTTCGACGCGGATTTCTTCGGCATGTCCGGCCGCGAAGCCGAGCTTACCGATCCCTCGCACCGGCTCTTCCTCGAATGCGCGTGGGAGAGCCTGGAGTCGGCCGGCATCGTCCCGGGTCGCCGCGGCCCGGTCACCGGCGTGTTCGGCGGCTGCGAAGGCAACTACCAGCAGAAGGTGCTGAAGTCGATCGACGATCCGCGCCGCTATCCGGGCGTGAGCCTGCCGATCCGGCTCGGCAACTCGATCGATTTCCTGACGACGCGCGTTTCGCATCGCCTCGACCTGACCGGCCCGAGTTGCGCCGTCATGGCCGCGTGCGCGACCTCGCTGATGGCGGTCGACCTCGCCGTGCAGAGCCTGCGGCGCGGTGAATGCGAGGTGGCGCTGGCGGGCGGCGCGACGGTGCTCCTGCCGCGGGTGGGCGGGTACGTCGCCGGTGTCGAAGGCATGTTCTCCCCGACCGGGCGGCTGCGTCCGTTCGACGCGGCCGCCGACGGCACGATCTTCGGATCGGGCGTGGGCGTGGTCGCGCTGCGGCCGCTCGCCGACGCGCTCGCCGCCGGCAATCCGATCCACGCGATCGTGCTGGGCACCGGATCGAGCAACGACGGCCATCCCCCGGGCAAGGAGAGCTTCATCGCGCCCAGTCCGGAAGGCCAGATCGCCGCGATCGAAGCGGCGCTCGCCGATGCGAGGGTCTCGCCGGAGACGATCGGCTACGTCGAGGCGCACGGGACCGGCACGCGGCTGGGCGATCCGGTCGAGGTCGCCGCGCTCTCGCAGGTCTATCGCCGCGCCGTGCAGCGCGCCCGCGGCTGCGCGCTCGGATCGGTGAAGGCGAACGTCGGGCACCTGCGCAGCGCGGCCGGCGTCGCGAGCCTGATCAAGGCGTGTCTCGCGCTCGAGCGGCGCACGCTGCCGCCGCTCGCGAACTTCGAACGCCCCAATCCACGGATCGATTTCGATTCCGGGCCGTTCACCGTTCCGACGACGGCGCGAGCGTGGGAGGCGGGCGGGTCGCCGCGACGCGCCGCGGTCTCGTCGTTCGGATTCGGCGGATCGAACGTCCACGTCGTGCTCGAGGAGCATCGCGAGGCGGCGGCGCGTCCGTCGCGGCGGCGCGCGCACCTGCTGTTCGCGTCGGCGCGCACGCCGGCCTCGCTGGCCCGGCAGGTCGAGGAGCTCGCGGCGCATCTCGACGCGCATCCGGCGCTGCCGGCGGCCGATGTCGCGCACACGTTGCTGCACGGCCGCGCGCCGTTCGCGCATCGCGCGTGCTTCCTCGCGCAGGGGCCGGCCATCGGCGATTCCGCGCGGGTGTTGAGCCGGCCGCTCGCCACCGGCGTCGCACCGGACGAATCCGCCGAGCCGGTGTTCCTGTTTCCCGGGCAGGGCGCGGCGATCCACGGAGCGGGCCGCGCGCTCTACGAGAACGAGCCTGTCTACCGGGATGCGGTCGACGAATGCGCGAACGCGCTCGGCGGGCCGCTCGGGTACGACCTGCGCGAGCTGCTCGGCTATGTCGCCGCGCCCGCCGGCCGCGCCGCATCGCAGGACGCGCTGCGCATGACCGCGCTCGCGCAGCCGGCGCTTTTCACCGTCGAGGTCGCCGCGGCCCGGTTGTTCCTTTCCTGGGGCGTGCGCCCGGCGGCGATGCTCGGACACTCGCTGGGCGAGTTGTCCGCCGCCTGTGTCGCCGGCGTGTTCACGCTGCCCGATGCGCTGGCGGTCGTCGCGGCGCGCGGGCGGCTCATGCAATCGTGCGAGCCCGGCGCGATGGCCGCGGTGTTCCTGGCCGAGGAGGAGCTCGTCTCCCGGTTGCCGCCGGACGTCGAGATCGCGGCCGTCAACGCGCCGGCGGTGGTGGTCGTGTCCGGGTCGACGGCGGCCATCGCGGGCTTTTGCGAGACGCTCGCGGCCGCAGGCATCGGTTCGCAGCGCCTCGACACCGCGCACGCGTTCCATTCACGGATGATGGATCCGGCGCTCGCCGAGTTCGAGCGGATCGTCGCCGGCGTCTCGCTGTCGGCGCCTTCGATACCGGTGGTTTCCAACGCGACCGGACTGCCGCTCACCGCCGCGCAGGCAACGAGCCCCCGATACTGGGCCGATCACATCCGCCGGCCGGTGCGCTGGTCGGCGGGTGTGCACCACACGCTGGCGCGCACACGTCCGGTCTTCGTCGAACTGGGTCCGGGCTCGGCGATGGGCGAGCTCGTGCGTCGCCACGAGTCCGGCGCGCGGGTCTTCCCGGCGATGCCGGCGGTCCGATCGGGCGACGGCGGGTCCGACGACGCCCGGACCGCGCTCGCCGGATTGTGGTGTGCCGGTGCCGAGCTCGCGCCGCCCGCCGGCGATGAGCGGCGCGATCTCGTCAGGTTGCCGACCACTCCGTTCGAACGCGTCCGTCACTGGGTCGACGACGAGCACGCTCCGCCGCCCGATCCCAGCCGGGTCCTCTACGAGCGCGGACTGCGTCCCGAGCCGCTGCCCGCGGGTGCGGCGTCGGTCGCCGACCGGCCCTGGATCGTCTTCGGCGACGAGGATCCGTTCGCCGACGCGCTGGTCGCGTGCCTGGCCGCTTCCGGCGCGGCCGTCGTTCGCGCCATCGACGGTGCGGCGTTCGAACCCGGGGAACGAGGCCGATTCCGTATTCGCGCCGACGCCCGCGACGACTGGGCCGCCGTGCTCGCCGCCGCCGCGGCGCTCGGTTGTGCGCGCGCGCCTTGCGTATTGCATCTGGGTTCGGTCGGCGGCGCGTCGGTCTTGCACAACACCGCCGAATCGTTCGACGACGCGTCGGTCGCGGGATTCCATTCGCTGGTCGCGCTCGCGCAGGCGGTCTTCGAGCGCGGTGAGGCTGCGGGCATCGAGGTCCTGGTCGTCACCGACGGCCTCGCCCGGGTCGACGGCGAGACCGGCGATCGCCATGCCGAGAAGGCCGCGGTGCTGGGCGCGGCGCGGGTGATCCCCAAGGAGATCCCGGGGCTGTCGATGCGCGTCGTCGACGTTCCCGGTGAAGCCGCCGCCGCGGCCCAGCCGTTCGTCGTCGACGCGTTGCTCGCCGAGGCGTGCGCGACGCGCGATCTGTCGCCGGTCCCCGCGTTCGTCGCGCTGAGAGCCGGAAGCCGTCATGTCGAGACGGTCTACGCGCTGCCGTCGCTGCCCGAATCGCGGCCTCGCCTGCGCGAACGCGGCGTCGTGCTCGTCACCGGCGGCACCGGCGGCCTCGGGCTGCTCTTCGCCGGCGTCCTCCACGATCTGTGCCGAGCGCGGCTCGTGCTGACGGCGCGGTGGGCGCCGCCGCCCGAGGGCGATTGGCCGGAGCGCGCGCGGCGCGACGACCGGATCGGCCGCGCGCTCGCCGGCGTGCTCGCGCTGCGCGAGCGTGGCGCCGACGTCGCGATCGTCACCGCCGATGTCGCCAGGCGCGAAGACGTCGCCGCGGCGATCGAGGCCACGCGTGCGCGTTACGGTGCCATCCACGGGGTCGTGCATGCCGCGGGCGAGCTGCGGCCGACGCCGGTCGTACACAAGACCCGCGAGGATGCCGCCCGGGTCTTCGGAGCCAAGGTCCTGGGCGCGTTCCATCTGGAGGCTCTCCTCGCCGATGCGCCGCTCGACATCTGCGTGCAACTGTCGTCGATGGCGTCGCAGTTCCCCGAGGCCGGCCAGGTGGACTACGCGGCGGCCAACGCGGTCCTCGACGTCCTCGCGGCCAATCGCGCCGACCGGCACCGCGGATTGTCGTGCGCGACCGGCTGGGGACCCTGGCAGGACGTCGGGATGGCGGTCGACCGGCTCCGGACGACGATCGCCGCCGACGCGGCGCGCGTCGCGGCCCGCGTAGCCGAGGCTTCGACGACGGGCGCCGAATCCATCGACCACGCGGTCCTGCGCTCGCGCACGCGGGGGCCGGACGGCGAGGTCGTCTACCGCGGCGTCCTGCAACGGGGTCATTGGCTGGTCGATGACCACAGGCTCGACGGACGCCGGCTGCTGTCCGGAACGACCACCGTGCAGCTCGTCCACTCGGCGTACGTCGATCACGCCGCCGGTCCGGGTGCGGTCGAGCTGACCGGCGTCGCGTTCCAGCGGCCGCTTTACACCGAGGACGACGGGACCGAGATCGAGATCCGGTTCGAGCCGACGCGCGAGGGCGAGCGCTTCGTGATGCGTTCCCGGCCGATCGCGGCGGGAGGGGAGTGGGAGGAGAATTCGAACGGATACGCGCACCGCCGCGAGATCGCGCCCGGACCGCTGCCACCCGGTCCGCCAGAGAGCGATTGGCGCGCCGTTCCCCGCCACCCCAGGTTCGGCGGGCGGCACATCACCGGCGATGGTCGCTGGAGTCTCGCCCGCCGGGAGCTCGAACGCGATGGCCGGATCTGGTGCCGCATCTCGCTGGCGCCGGAATTCGCCGTGGACTTGGTCGAGTTCCCGCTGCATCCCGCGGTGCTCGATGTCGCCGGGATGATCGGTTCGCGCGGCGTCGCGGGCGAGGCGGTGCCCCACACCTACGACTGCGTCCGCGTCCACGCGCCATTGCCGGTCGAATCGGTGTTGCTCGCGTCGTTCCGCTCGACCGGCGCCGCGTCGGTCGCCGACTTCGTTTTCGCGGATCTCGAAGGACGCGTCGCGGTCGAGATCGAAGGCTATGTCATGAAGCCCTACGAGGGGTCGAGCCTCGATCAGGACGTGAGCCGGCGTCCGTCCACCACCGACAGGGGCGAGAACGCGCGCAGGATCGTCGTCACCGAGCCGGGAGACCTCGACTCGATCCGGATCGAACCGTTCGCGCCGCGCGCGCCGGGGCGGGACGAAGTGCAGATCGAGATCCACGCGGCCGCGCTCAATTTCCGCGACGTGCTGACCGCGCTGGGCGAGATGGGCCCGGTTCCCGGCGGCCGGCTCGTGCCCGGCGGCGAGTGCAGCGGCGTGGTCCGCGCCGTCGGCCCGGGCGTGCGCCGCGTCGCGATCGGCGACGCGGTCGTCGCGATCGCGCCGTCGACGCTCGCGACCCACACGACGCTCGCCGAGCACAGCGTCGCGGCGATGCCGTCGAACCTGAGCTTCGAGCACGCGGCCGGCCTGCCGATCGTGTTCCTCACCGCCGTGCACGCGCTCGAGAACCTCGCGCGCCTTTCGCGCGGCGAGCGCGTGTTGATCCACGCGGGAGCCGGAGGCGTGGGTCTCGCCGCGATCCAGATCGCGCAGGCGATCGGCGCGGAGATCCACGCGACCGCCGGTTCACCGGACAAGCGCGACTATCTGCGCACGCTGGGCGTCGCCCGGGTGTACGACTCGCGCTCGCTCGCGTTCGCCGACGAGGTGCGCGCGGCGACCGGCGGCGAAGGCGTCGACGTCGTGCTCAACTCGCTCGCCGGGGAGTTCCTGCGCGCGAGCCTGGCGCTGCTGCGGCCCCAGGGCCGTTTCGTGGAGATCGGAAAGCGCGATCTGCTCGCCGACACGCCGCTGCGCCTCGCCCCGTTCCTGCGCAACCTCACGTTCTCGGCCTTCGACCTGGGACAGATCGTCGAGGCCCACGACCCGATGCTGCCGCCGATGTTCGACGCGCTGATGGACCGGTTCGCGCGGGGAGAGCTGAAGCCCACGCCGACCGAGACGATGCCGCTCGATCGCGCCGCCGACGGCTTCCGGCGGATGGCGCGCGCGCAGCATGTCGGCAAGATCGTCTACGCGGTTCGTGCCGCAGCGGACGCCGGCGACGAACTCGCCCGCGCGTTCGAGCAGAGCTACGGTACGGGCGTCCCGGTCGACTGGGGGTTGGACGTCTTCCGCCGGCTCCTCTGCTGGAACGAGGCTCCGACCTACCTGCTCGCGATGGGCGTCGCCGCCGAGGGGCTGGGCAAGGTCGCGCTGCGGCCGCGGGTCGCCGCCATGGACGGGCGCGGGCGCGAACGCCTCAGGACCGAGTACCGCGCGCCGCGCGGTGCGGTCGAGGAAGCGCTGGTCAGGCTATGGGAGAAGACGCTGGGCGTGTCGCCGATCGGCGTCGACGACGACTTCCTCGATCTGGGCGGCGACTCGATCGAGGCGATCCAGCTCCAGCACGCGATCCATCGCGAGTTCGACCTGCGGATCAAGAACACCGAGTTCCTCGCCGGGCCGACGATCGCGGCGCTCGCCGCGCTGATCGCGGCGAGGTCCGGCCAGGCGGCGCGCGCGGACACCGAGGTCTCCGCGTGAGTGGACCGAGCGACTCGGAAATTGGGGGATTTGGGGGGGAAAATGGGGAAACTGGGGGC
>JADZDA010000190.1 GCA_020851255.1 Burkholderiales bacterium
GGCCAGCGCTTCGCCGGTCCGTATTCGGCACCGGGACACAGGACCGCGACCGGCCCGGGTCCGTGGAGGCGCAGCGCTCGCAGCGCGGCGTCGCGGTTCGCGGTGTCGGGCACGAGCACCGGCGCCGGCGGCGTGGGGACCAGCGTGCCGGCGGGCGCCGCGAGCGCGCAGAAGCGGTCGACCAGCCGGGGCAACGCCTTCGGTTCCAGTCGGCGGATGTCGTTCAACAGGCCCCAGCGGGCCTCGCCCCGGTATCCGATGCGTCGCGGAATGCGCGCGAGGAACGGGATCAGCGCGGACTTCCAGGACATCGGCAGCACGAACGCGCGCGCGTGGCGCTCGGCGCGCAGGTCGGCGGCGATGCGCCGGCGTCCGGCGAAGTCGAGCTTGCCGTGACCGATCGGATTGTCGACGACGTGGCGCACGCCGCGCATCCGGTGGAACACCGGCGCGCACCAGGGCGGCGCGATCACGTCGACCGCGGGCTCCTCGCAGGGCTCGCGCAGCATCGAGACCAGCGGCTCGGCGAGGATCGCGTCGCCGACCCAGGACGGGGCGACGATCAGCGTTCGATCCATGGCGGCCGGCGGGCGTCCGCGGAGTCGGATCGCCGGCCGCGCTCCGGCGTCAGTGGCCGGAGGGGCGGGCGCCGCCTTCGAGCCGGTAGCGCGTGCCGCAGTACGGGCAACTCGCCTCGCCGGACTCGCCGAGGTCGAGGTAGACGCGCGGATGGGAACTCCACAGCGGCATCGCCGGATTCGGGCAGTGCACCGGCAGGTCCTTCGGCTGCACGGCGACCGCGGCGCCGTGCGCGGGTGTCGTCGTCGCGCCCATCGTCAGGCCCGGGTCAGCCAGTGGCGCTTGGCCGCGTTGCGGCCGGCGACCGTTTCGAAGAACAGCGACTGCAGCTTCGCGGTGACCGGCCCGCGCGCGCCCGTACCGATCGGACGGTGGTCGTATTCGCGGATCGGCGTGACCTCGGCGGCGGTGCCGGTGAAGAACGCCTCGTCGGCGATGTAGACCTCGTCGCGCGTGATCCGCCGCTCGTGGACGGGGATGCCGAGCTCGCGGGCGAACTCGATGATGGTGGCGCGGGTGATGCCCTCGAGCGCCCCACCCGAGAGGTCGGGCGTGTGCAGCGCGCCGTCGCGGACGATGAAGACGTTCTCGCCGGAGCCCTGGCACAGGAACCCCTGCGGGTCGAGCAGCATCGCCTCCTCGTAGCCGTCCTGCGTCGCCTCCTGGTTCGCGAGGATCGACACCGCGTAGTTGCACACCGCCTTGGCCTTGCACATCGTCACGTTCGGATGGTGGTGCGTGAACGACGTGGTCTTGACGCGGATGCCCTTCTCGATGCCGTCGGCGCCGAGGTAGGCGCCCCACGGCCAGGCGGCGATGGCGACGCGCACCGGATTCGACTTGGCGGCCACGCCCATCGCGTTGCTGCCGTAGAAGGCGATCGGGCGCAGATAGCAGGACTCGAGCTGGTTGTCGCGGACGCAGGCGAGCTGCGCGGCGTCCAGCGTTTCCTTCGTGTAAGGGATCTTCATCCCGAAGATCTGCGCCGACCGGAACAGCCGGTCGGTGTGGTCGCGCAGCCGGAAGATCGCCGGGCCGTCGACGGTCTTGTAGCAGCGCACGCCCTCGAAGACGCCCATGCCGTAGTGCAGCGTGTGCGTCAGCACGTGCGTCGTGGCGTCGCGCCACGGAACCATCTTGCCGTCGTACCAGATCCAGCCGTCGCGGTCGGCCATCGACATGGCGAGTCTCCTCGTTGCGTTCGGGGAATTGTACCGCGCGCGGTGTCCGCCGTCGCCGGCCCGGGGGCTTGCGCCGGCGCGCGCGTCCGGGGGAGAATCGGCGCGACCGCCGAGATACGTCAATACTTATGACCTATTCTGACCGCGGACGCCGGAGCCCGTCAAGGGGGAGCGCCGGGGCGCGGGTGCCCGGCGGCGCGGCGTTCGACGCCGCGATCGAGCTCCTCTACTTCGCCTACCGGGGCTTCGTCGCCGGGCCCGACCGGCTGCTCGCCGCGCGCGGGCTCGGGCGGGCGCACCATCGGATCCTGTTCTTCGCCGCGCGGCTCGAACGGCCGACGGTCGGCGATCTGCTGCGCACGCTCGTGGTGTCCAAGCAGGCGCTCAACGGGCCGCTGCGCGAGCTGCGCGCGCAGCGGCTGGTCGACGTCGAACGCGATCCGGACGACGCGCGCGTGCGCCGGCTCCGGCTGACGGCGGAGGGCCGCCGGCTCGAAGCGAGGCTCACGCGGCTGCAGCGGCGGACGCTCGCCGGGGTGTTCGCCGCGGGGAGCGCCGCCGAGCGGGACGGCTGGGAGGCGACGATGCGCAGGCTCGCCGGGCCGGAACTGGACCGCTCCGGCCGCTCACTCGACTGAACCGGAGACCGTCGCGTCGCTGGCCGGCGGGGAGGGCGCGGGCGTCCGGCCTGCCGGGTGCCAGGGAGCGCCGAAGACGCAGGTCCACAACGCGGCGACGTCGGCCCGGCGCCGGTCGTGCGGCGCGGGGTCCACGCGCGCGTGCGGGGCGCCGGTCAGGCGGATCGCGTGCTGGACCTTCCGGTACTCCCGGTACGCGTCGGCGACGCGTTGCGCGAGATCCGCCGCGACCAGCCCGAGGTCCCCGGCGATGTGCAGGAGCGCGATGTTGCCCAAGTTGCCGGTGAGCCGCGCGTGCTCGTGGGCGTGCGCGAGCACGAGGTACTGGACGACGAACTCGATGTCGACCATCCCGCCGGCGTCGTGCTTGAGATCGAAGCGGTCGGTCGCGTTCGGATGGCCGTCCGCCATCCGCACGCGCATGGCCACGACCTCGCCGGCGAGCTTCGCCCGGTCGCGCGGCAGCCGCAGGATCTCCTCGCGCACGGCCTCGAACGCCGCGCCGATCGCCGTGTCGCCGGCGCAATGGCGCGCGCGGGTGAGCGCCTGGTGCTCCCAGGTCCACGCGGACTCGCGCTGGTAGCGCCGGAACGCCGCGAGCGAGGTCGCGAGCAGTCCCTTGGCGCCGTCCGGCCGCAGCCGCAGGTCGGTGTCGTAGAGCTGTCCGGCCGGGGTGTTGCTCGTGAGCCAGGTGTTGAGCCGCTGCGCGAGGCGCGAGTAGCGCGCGAGCGTCGCGTCGGGGTCGGGATCCCGCGCGTCGATGTCGTAGACGAACACGATGTCGAGGTCGGACGCGTAACCCAGCTCCTTGCCGCCGAGCTTGCCGTAGCCGATGATCGCGAAGCGCGGCGGCGGCGCGTCGGCCCCGGCGAGATGCGTCCAGCACGCGGCGAGCGTCGCCTCGAGGATCACGTCGGCGAGCGCGGACAGGTGGTCGGCGAGCCGCTCGACGGTGAGCGTGCCGGCGAGATCCTGCGCGAGCAGCCGGAACGACTGCGCGTGCTGGAAGTGGCGCAGCGCGTCCATCTGGCGCTCGGCGTCGCCCGCCGCGTCGGCGAGCGAGCGGGCGATCTCGGCGCGCCAGGCACCCCAGTCCGGCTCCTGCAGGAGCACGCGCGCGTCGAGCAGCTCGTCCAGGAGGATCGGATGGCGCGTGAGGTAGTCGGCCGCCCAGGCGGATGCCCCCATCAGCGTGGCGAGCCGCGGCAGCAGCGGCGGATGCTCGATGACCAGCGCGAGATAGGCGCTGCGCCGCGCGACCGCTTCCAGGAGCCCGAACAGACGCTGGAACGTCGGCTGCGCACCGGCGGCACCAGGGTTCGCCGCCGCGGCCGCGAGCATCGAGGGCACCAGCGCGTCGAAACGCTCCTTCGACTGCGCGGGCAGTGCCACATAGCGGTGGCCCGCGCGGGCGCGCGCGAGCGTGCCGAGCAGCGTATCGGGTTCGGCGAACCCGGCCCGCGCGAGGAGCGAGCGGCTGTCCCCGGCGTCCGGCGCCTCCCAGACCGCGCGCCAGTCGTCGTCCGCGTCCTCGGCGGCCGGCTCGACGCCGAACACGGCGTCGAACTGGCGGCTCACTTCCTGGCGGTGGTGGTCGAGCGCCGCGCGCAGCGGCGGGGCGGCCGCGTACCCGGCGGAACGGGCGAGCGCGTCGATCTCCCCGTCGGTCTCCGGCAGGGTCTGGGTCTGGCGATCGTCGCGGTACTGCAGCCGGTGCTCGATCTCGCGCAGGAAGACGTAGGCCCGGTCGAGCGTCTCGGCGGAGGCCGACGGCAGGTGCCCGCGATCGGCGAGCGCCGCGAGTGCCGGACGGGTGCCGCGCACGCGCAGCGCCGGCTCGCGCCCGCCCCGGACGATCTGGATCGCCTGCACGATGAACTCGATCTCGCGGATGCCCCCGGGCCCGAGCTTCACGTCGTCGCGCGCCTCGCGCCGGGCCGCCTGCTCGCGGATCTGCCGGTGGACCTCGCGCAGTCCCGCGTAGGCGTCGTAATCGAGGTACTTGCGGAAGACGAACGGCGCCACGAGCGCATCGAGTTCGCCGGACGGCGCGCCGGTGAGCGCGCGCGCCTTGAGCCAGGCGTAGCGTTCCCAGGCCCGGCCCTGGGTGATCAGGTAGTTCTCCAGCGCCGCGTAGGGAATGGTCAGCGGGCCGCTCTCGCCGTAGGGCCGCAGGCGCATGTCGACGCGGAACACGTAGCCGTCGGCGGTGACCTCGTTCAAGGCGCCGATGACCCGCCGTCCGAGGCGGTCGAAGAATTCCCGGTTGCCGACGGCCTTCGGGCCGGCGGTCTCGCCGTCCTCGGGGAACAGGAACACGAGGTCGACGTCCGACGACACGTTGAGCTCGGCGCCGCCCAGCTTGCCCATGCCGGCGACCACGAAGGGCTGCGGCGTCCCGCTCTCGGCGCCGACCGGTTCCCCGTGGATCGCGACCAGCGCCGCGCGGTGGACGCGCACCGCCGCCTCCACCGAGACCTCCGCGAGCGTCGTCACCGCCGCGCAGACCTCGCCCAGATCGGCTTGTCGTCCGAGGTCGCGGGTGATCGTGTGCAGCATCACGCGCATGCGCAGCGCGCGCAGTTCGCGGGCGAGGGCGGACTCGTCGGCGAGCCGCGCCAGCGCCGCGTGTTCCGGCGCCCAGTCGAACGGCGCCGCCACGGCGGCTTCGAGCCCGGCACGCCACTCGGGGTGCGCGACCAGGATGCGGCGCGCGTAGTGGCTGAACGCGCAGGCGTCTTCGATGTCCATCGGCAGTCGACGGCGGGAGCGGACGGCGGACCGGTACGCCTCGGCCCGGCGCCCGCCGGGCGGCGGGCGCGCGCAGGCCATCCGCTACAATCCCCGCCAGGCTGCCATTATGCCTGCCGAGTCTTTATCCGCTCCGGCGGAAACCACGACCCGCCCGTTGGCGACCCGGCTGGCCGGCTACGCCGGCGGCCTGCTCGTCACGGCGGTCGCGCTCGCCTGCGTCGTGTTGCTGGTCGTTCGCCACGCGGTGCTGCCCTGGGTCCAGTCGCTCGGGCCGGACATCGCCGACCGGCTGTCCCGGATGCTCGGCGTGCCGGTGGCGATCGAGCGCCTCGAGACCGGTTGGGACGGCTGGAATCCCCGGATCGCCGTCGAGGGATTGACGGTGCGGGACCGCGCCGGCGAGGGCGCGCGCACGCTGCTCGTGCTGCCGCGCGTGCTGGCCACGGTGTCGTGGTGGTCGCTGCCGCTCGCCGAGCTGCGCCTGAAGGAACTGGTCGTCGAACGGCCCGAGCTCGCGATCGCGCGTCGCCCGGACGGCCGCCTGTCGGTCGCCGGGCTGGAAATCGATCCGGACGCGCCGGCCGCGGACGCGAGTCCGGTCGGCGATTGGCTCCTGCGCCAGCGCGAAGTGGTGGTCCGGGACGCGCTCATCGTGTGGACCGACGAGCTGCGCGGTGCGCCGCCGCTCGTGCTCGACCGGGTGCACTTCCGGCTCGAGCACCCGCTGGGCTCGCGCAGGCACCGGTTCGGACTGGCGGGCGTGCCACCGCCCGAACTGGCGTCGCCGATCGACCTGCGGGGCGAGGTCGACGGCGCTTCGGCGCGCGATCCGGCGCAGATCGAAGGGCGGATCTACCTGCGGTTCGACTACGCGGACGTCGCGGCCCTGACCGAATGGGCGCCGCTGCCGGTGCCGGTCGACGAGGGCCGGGGCGCGCTGCGGCTGTGGCTCGCCTTCGGCGGCGGCGCGGTGCGCGAGATGCACGCCGACCTCGAACTCGTCGACGTCAAGGCGCGGCTCGCGGCCGAGCTGCCGCGGCTCGAGCTCGCGCGCGTCGCGGGGCGCGTCGACTGGCATGGCGACACCGCGACCCGGCGCCTGGCCGCGCGCGATCTCACGCTGGTGGCGCGCGACGGTACGTCGATGCCCCCGATCGATGTCTCCTTCGAGGGCTCGGTCGGCACGGACGGCCGGTTCCGCAGCGGCAGGGCGAATGTCAACGCGGTCGCGCTCGCGCCGCTCGCCGCGCTGGCGACACGCATTCCGATGCCGCCGGCCTGGCGCGACGGCCTGGTCGCGCGTGCGCCGGGCGGAACGCTCAAGGACGCGCGCTATCGCTGGGAGGGTCCGGCCGACGCGCCGACGTCGTATTCGCTCGCCGGCGAGGCGCTCGACATCGTGGTACAGGCGGCCGGAACGACGCCGGGCGTGTCGGGCCTGTCGGCGAGGATCGAGGCCGACGAGCGCGGGGGTACGGCGAAGCTCGCCAGCAAGTCGGTCGAACTCAAGCTGCCTGCCGTGTTCGCGCAACCGCTCGCGCTCGATACGCTGACCGGGCAGGTTCGCTGGGCCCGCGCCCCGGACGGGTGGCGGGTGGATCTGGTCGGCCTGGGATACGCGAACGCCGACGCCGCGGGCACCGCCGAAGGGACGTGGCGATCGTCGGCGGGGGGGCCGGGAACGATCGACCTGCGCGCGAAACTGACGCGTGCCGATGCGCGCGCGGTCGCACGCTACCTGCCGGCCCGGTTCGATCCGGGCGTGCGCGAGTGGATCCGGCTGGGCGTCCTGGCCGGGCATGCGGACGACGTCCGGATCGTGCTCACGGGCGATCTCGCGAAATTCCCGTACGCCGATCCGCGTGACGGCACGTTCAGCGTGACCGCGCACGCGAAGGGCGGTGCGCTCGATTACGCCGACGGCTGGCCGAAGATCGAGGACATCGACGCCGAGATCCGCATCACCGGCCCTCGGATCGCGGGCGAACTGGAGCGCGCCCGCGTCTACGGCACCCAGATCGGCAGGACCTCGGTGTCGATCGACAACCTGCTCGCCGACGCGCCGGTGCTCGCGATCGACGGCGAGGCGAGCGGGCCGACCGCCGATGTCCTGCGGTTCATCGATGCGAGCCCGGTCGGCGGCTGGATCGGCCGGGCGACCGAAGGCACCCAGGCCACGGGCAACGGCCGGCTGAAGCTCAGGATCGCGCTGCCGCTCGGACGCGCGAAGGAAACGACCGTCGCGGGCGAATACACCTTCGTCTCGAACCAGCTCAGGCTGGCCGGATTGCCGACGCTCAACGCCGTCGACGGGCGACTCGCGTTCAGCGAACGCGGGGTGAAGGCGAACGACATCGCGGCCGAGGTCTACGGCGGTCCGGCGCGCCTGTCGGTCGCGACCGGCGGCGACGGCATCCGGGTGAGCGGGCACGGGACGGCGGACGTGGCGGCGCTGCGCGGCGAACTGCCCGCGGCGATCGCCGACCGGTTCTCGGGCACCACCGACTGGCGACTGGCGCTCGAGGCGGGCGGTGCCACCGGCGCGCGCTGGACGGTCGAGTCGGGGCTGAAGGGCACCGCCATCGACCTGCCGGCGCCGCTGGGCAAGGCCGCGGCCGCGACCGCGTCGCTGACGATCGAGAGGCGCCCGGACCCGCGCGCGAAATCGGACACCGTCGACTTCTCGCTGGCCGGGGTCGGGCGTGCGCAGGTCCACCGCCAGCTCGCGGGCACCGAGCCGGTCGTCGACCGTGTGCTGGTGCTCCTGGGACGGGCCGCCGCGCAGCAGGGCGACAACGACCGGACGGGCGTGTGGGTGCGCGGGGACCTGCCGTCGTTCGCGCTCGACGACTGGCTCGCGCTGCGCGCGCACGCCGGGGCGCGGTCCACGGCACCGGCGGCATCGGCATCGGCCGTGCCTACGCTGATGGGCGTCGACATCGATGCCCTCGTGCTCGAGGCCTTCGGGCGCAAGCTCAACGACGCGAAGGTCTCGGCGCGGTCGACCGGCAACGACTGGCGGATCACGCTCACCGCACGCGAGATGGCCGGCTCGGCGATCTGGCGCGCCGCCACGCCGTCGATGCCCAGCGGGCGAGTGACCGCGCGGCTGTCGCGCCTGTCGGTCCCCGAGACCGGCGAGCTCGCTCCCTGGACCGGCGGCGATTCCGGTTCGCCGTCGGCGCCGGCCGCGCCGGAGCGCAGCCCCTGGCCCGAGATCGATGTCCACAGCGACAGACTCCTGACCCGGGGACGCGACCTGGGGGACTTCGAACTGGTCGCCAAGCCGGAGGGGACCGACTGGCGGATCGAGCGGATGGTGCTCGCGAACGACGCCGGCCGCATCCGCGCCGACGGGGCGTGGCGGACGACGGGGCGCACGCAGCGCACCCGGCTCGACGTGCGTCTGGAAGCGACCGAAGCGAGTGCGATGCTCAGGCGTTTCGGATTCCCCGACGACCTCAAGGGCGCCCCGACGACGATCGCCGGCGAGCTCGACTGGCCGGGCGCGCCGTCGGATTTCGAGCCGTCGCAGCTGTCGGGCACCCTTCGGATCGACGTCGGCGCGGGGCAGTTCACCAAGATCGAACCCGGACTGGGCAAGCTGCTCGGCGTGCTGTCGCTGCAGGCGCTGCCGCGGCGGATCTCCCTCGATTTCCGCGACGTCTTCAGCGAGGGCTTCGCGTTCGACCGGATCGAGGGCGGCGTGAAGATCGTGCGCGGAGTCATGACGACCGAGCGCCTCGTCCTCTCGGGTCCCGCCGCGAAGGTCGACATCACCGGCGACGTCGACCTGACCACCGAGACGCAGCGGCTCGTCGTGCGCGTCCAGCCGGCGCTGTCGACGACGTTCTCGGCGGGAACGGCGGGTGCCGCGCTGCTGCTCGCGGCCGCGAACCCGCTGGTCGCGGCCGTCGTCGGCGCCGGCACGTTCCTCGCCCAGAAGGTCGCGAAGGACCCGATCGAGCAGATGTTCAGCTACGAGTACCGGGTCAGCGGTTCGTGGAGCGCGCCGGTCGTCGCGCGCGGGGGCGCGGCCGGCGCCGGCCCGCTGTCGACGCGCGCGGCCGGTGAACCGGTGACCTCGCCGTCGTTGCCGTCGATCGGCCCGTTGCCCACGCCCGAACCCGAACCCGAACCGGCATCGACACCGGCACCGGGAGCGGTGAAATGAGCGTCGCCCACGACCCGTCGGCCTTTCGCGCGGCGGCGGTCCAGATGGTGTCCGGCGGCGATGTCGCCGACAACCTGCGACAGGCCGAGTCGCTGGTGGCCGAGGCCGCGGGTGCCGGCGCCCGGTTCGTGCTGCTGCCCGAGTACTTCGGTGTGCTGGGCGCCCGGGCCACCGACAAGGTCAGGGCGGCGGAGCGCGACGGCGACGGGCCGCAGCAGCGCTTTCTCGCGCACGCGGCGCGGCGCCACCGGATCGTGCTCGTCGGCGGCAGCGTCCCGATCATCACCGCCGACCCGGCCCGGGTGCGCAGCGCCTGCCTCGCGTACGGCCCGGACGGCCGACGGCTCGCGCGCTACGACAAGATCCACCTGTTCCGGTTCGTCCAGGGCGACGAAGCCTACGACGAGACGCGCACGATCGAGCGCGGCGACGAGGTCGTCGCCTTCGACGCGCCCGTCGGCCGGGTCGGGCTGTCGATCTGCTACGACGTCCGTTTCCCGGAGCTCTACCGGGCGCTGCCCGATTGCGCGATCGTCTGCGTGCCGGCCGCGTTCACCTGGACGACCGGCACCGCCCATTGGCATCTGCTGCTGCGCGCGCGTGCCGTCGAGAACCAGACCTGGGTGATCGCCGCGGCGCAAGGCGGCGTGCACGGGGGGCGGCGCACCTACGGGCACTCGTGCGTCGTCGATCCCTGGGGCGAGGTCGTCGCCGAGCGCGTCGACGACGGGCCGGGCGTGGTCGTCGCCATGGTCGACCCGGCGCGCACCGAGGAAATCCGGGGCCGGTTGCCCGCCCACGGCCATCGCGTGCTCTGACCCCGTCGGACCGGCGCCCGGGGAGCGCAGCGGGCCGCGGCGCCGGTCGGTCAGCGACCGCGCAGCAGCACGAGCACCGCGCCGCCGCCGCCGGCGTGCCGGGGCGCTTCGCAATAGGCGAGCACGTCGTCCCAGCGCGCCAACCAGCGCCGTACCTTGCCCTTGAGCACCGGCTCCCGGTTCGGGGAGGTGAGTCCCTTGCCGTGGATCACGCGCACGCAGCGCAGGCCGTGCGTGCGCGCCGCCACCAGGAAGTCCGCGAGCGCGTCGTGCGCCTCGTCGGAGACATGGCCGTGCAGATCGATCTCCGACTGGACCTTCCAGTGGCCGCGCCGCAGCTTCGCGAGCACGTCGCTGCCGAGCCCCGGGCGCAGGAACGTCTGTTCGCCGTCGGGCTCCTGGCCGATGTCCCAGGACGCGGGCGCCGGATCCTCGCCGTACTTCGACGCCTCCAGCGCATCGCGCTCGTCGGCGATGCGCTGGCGCGGCACCGGCGCCGGAGGCGATGCCCGCACGGGCGCCTTGTTCGAAGGCTTGATCGGCTCGACGTCAGCGAACGCGGCGGCGAGGTCGACGTCGCCATCGGCGTGCTTCGACGCGGCGATCCGGCGGGCCGGAGAAGCCGGCGCGACCGGCTTCGCACTCCCGGCCCGATCGGTCGCACCGCCGGACGACGACGGCGTTTTCGCCGCCGAGGCGGCGGGGGACGGGGTGGACGCGCGTCGCGCGTCGATCAGCGTCCTGAGTTCCGAGAGCTTCGCCATCGCCGGTGCTCCGAGTCGTCCGCCGCCCGGTGCGCCACTGCCTGCGGTCGATCCCCGGCCGTCAATGACCTTCGAGGAACGCCTCGGCGTCCAGCGCGGCCATGCACCCGGTACCCGCCGAGGTCACCGCCTGGCGGTAGACGTGGTCGGCGACGTCGCCGGCGGCGAAGACGCCGGGAACGCTGGTGGCCGTCGCGTTGCCCTCGGTACCGCTCTTCACCTGGATGTACCCGCCCTTCATCGCGAGCTGGCCTTCGAAGATCGCGGTGTTCGGCGTGTGCCCGATCGCGATGAACACACCGTGGACCGGAATGTCACGGGTCGCACCGCCGTCGCGCGGGCGGATCCGCGCCCCGGTCACGCCGCTCGCGTCGCCGAGGACCTCGTCCAGCACGTGGTTCCAGACGACACGGACGTTGCCGCCGTCCCGGGTCTTCGCGAGGAGCTTGTCGACCAGGATCGCCTCGGCGCGGAAGCGGTCGCGCCGGTGGACGACGGTCACCGTGCGGGCGATGTTCGAGAGGTAGAGCGCCTCCTCGACCGCGGTGTTGCCGCCGCCGACGACGAGCACGTCCTGTCCCTTGTAGAAGAAGCCGTCGCAGGTCGCGCACGCCGACACGCCCTTGCCCATGTACGCCTCCTCGGAGGCGAGCCCGAGGTAGCGGGCCGAGGCGCCGGTCGCCACGATCAGCGCGTCGCAGGTGTAGGTCGCGTTGTCGCCGTGGAGCGTGAACGGGCGCGTGGAGAAGTCGACGCGGTTGACATGGTCGAAGATGATGTCGGTGGCGAAGCGCTCGGCGTGCTTCTGGAACCGCGCCATCAGTTCCGGTCCCTGGACGCCGTCGGCGTCGGCCGGCCAGTTGTCGACATCCGTGGTGGTCATCAGCTGGCCGCCCTGGGCGAGGCCGGTGACCAGGACCGGCTTGAGGTTCGCACGTGCGGCGTATACTGCCGCGGAGTAGCCGGCGGGGCCGGAGCCCAGGATCAGGAGTCGGGCGTGCTTGCTGGCGCTCATGGTTTCGGATCTCGTCGCAGGATCGCAATTCTACTGGCAGATGGGGTGCGTTCCCGGCCGGGGCAACCCCGGTGTCCGTGGCGGGACCCTGCCAGCCGCCGCTCGCCGCCGCTCGCCGCCACACGCCGGCCTCATCGGCTGGATGTATAATGCGTCGCATGAGATATCGGCGGCAAGCCAATGTTTTTGAGTAATAAAGAGCCGACGATCCGGCGCCAACCGCGCGCGGTGGCTCCGGCCCCGTCCGCGTCGCTCTCCCCGCGCACCGCACGCCTCGTGCGCGAGTCGGTGTGGTTCGCGGTCGTCGCGTTGCTCGCCTATCTCGCGCTCGCACTCGTCTCGTACCACCCCGGTGATCCGGCGTGGTCCACTTCGGGCGATGGTTCGCCGGTGCACAACCGCGCCGGCACGATCGGCGCATGGCTCGCCGACCTGGTCCTGTTCCTGTTCGGTGCGTCCGCCTGGTGGTTCGTGGCCGCCGGGGGCGCGATCGTCGTCGCGTCGTTCCGCCGGATCGCCGATCCGGACCGCGAGAGCGATCACTCGAGATCGCTGGGCGTGCTGGGATTCGTGCTGGTGCTCCTGTCGAGCGCGGCGATCGAATCGCTGCGCTTCTGGAAGGCCGGCCTGGCGCTGCCGGTGGCGCCGGGTGGTGCGCTCGGCGAGTCGATCGGCGGGACGCTCGCCCGCGCCCTCGGGCACAACGGCGCTACGCTCGCGCTGCTCGCGGCGTTCCTCGGCGGATTCTCGCTGTTCTCGGGCATGTCGTGGCTGCGCCTCATGGAACGGATCGGCGGCGGGCTGGAAGCGGCGTTCGGCTGGGTCCGACGCAAGCGCGAGGAGCGGGAGGACCGGATCATCGGCGAGCAGGCGATGCTCGAGCGCGAGGCGCACGTCGAGCGCACGCGCGAAGTCGCGCTGGAACGCGAGCCGGTCGTGGTCGTCCAGCCGCCGGCGCCGCCGCCGGCGTCCCGGCGCGTGGACAAGGAGAAGCAGCGGCCGCTGTTCACCGAGATCCCGGATTCGCCGCTGCCGCCGCTCGCGCTGCTGGAGGACGCGCCGGCGTCGACCGACACGGTCTCGGCGGAGACGCTCGAGTACACGTCGCGGCTGGTCGAGCGCAAGCGCGCCGACTTCGGGGTCGAGGTGAAAGTGCTCGCCGCCTACCCCGGGCCGGTGATCACCCGCTACGAGATCGAACCGGCGATCGGCGTCAAGGGCAGCCAGATCGTCAACCTGGTGAAGGACCTGGCGCGCGCGCTGTCGGTGGTGTCGATCCGCGTCGTCGAGACGATCCCCGGCAAGAGCTGCATGGCGCTCGAGCTGCCCAATCCCAAGCGGCAGATCGTGCGCCTGACCGAGGTCCTCTCGTCGTCGATCTACCACGACGCGCCCGGGCGCATCACGCTCGCGCTGGGCAAGGACATCGCCGGCAAGCCGGTCGTCGCCGATCTGGCGAAGATGCCGCATCTGCTCGTCGCCGGCACGACCGGCTCGGGTAAGTCTGTTGGCGTGAATGCGAGGATCGTGTCGCTGCTCTACCGGATGACGCCGGAC
>JADZDA010000191.1 GCA_020851255.1 Burkholderiales bacterium
CGCCTCCGCCCCCGCCGCTCACGGCGACGATCCATTTCGCGTTCGACCGCTCCGCTCTCGAAGCGGGCGACCTACCCGCGCTCGACGCGTTCGTCGCGAAGCTGAAGGAGCGCAACTACTCGAGCGTTGCCGTGGTCGGCTACGCCGACCGGATCGGCGAGGCCGCGCACAACGACGTGCTGTCGCGCAAGCGTGCCGATGCCGCCGTCGCTTACCTCACGTCCAAGGGTGTCGACGCGTCGCGCAGCCACGCCGAGGGAAAGGGCGAGAGCGACGCGGTGACCGGGGACGCGTGCAAGGACCTGGGTGCGGAGAGCGGCGCCAACCGGAAGCTGGTCGATTGCCTCGCGAAGGACCGGCGTGTCGAGGTCGCGGTGGTGAACTAGGCGGCCCGCCGGGCGCTCGTGAACGGCTCCGCGCCGGTCGCCAGCGTCAGCCGGCGCGGCCGGCGGGTGTCCCGCGCGACGAGGCCAGCTCCGCGAGCCGGCCCAAGTCGATCTTGCCCTGGGCGTTCGTGGGCAGCGCCGGCACGATGATGACGCGCCGGGGTGCGCGCATCCCGAGCACGTCGCG
The DNA here is from genome assembly GCA_020851255.1 of Burkholderiales bacterium. Lineage (GTDB taxonomy): Bacteria > Pseudomonadota > Gammaproteobacteria > Burkholderiales > Casimicrobiaceae > VBCG01. Next base: position 574 of record JADZDA010000191.1, read on the forward strand.
CGCGAAACGCTGGAGCGTGTGTTCGTCCGCGGCGAAGCCGTCCACGAGTTCGACCGCGGCGACCGGCACCTCCCCGTGGACGGGCGAGCGCAGCGGAAACGCGACGACCGCCCGGACGACCGGATGCCGTTCGAGCGCACGTTCGATTTCGATCGGCGCGATCTTGATGCCGTTCAGGATCATGACGTCGTCCGCGCGGCCCTGCACGATCAGCGCGCCCTCGGGCGTGAACGTGCCCAGGTCGCCGGGCAGGAACCAGCCGTCCCGGAAGTGGCGCGCGGTCGCCTCGTCGTCGTCGAGATACCCTTCGGCCATGCCGCTCGCCCTGATCCGAATTTCGCCGACCTCACCTGCCGGAAGCGGCGTGCCGTCGGGGTCGGCGACGACGACTTCGACGCCCGGATGCGGACGGCCGACGGTGCTGGTCGCCTCGTCCGGCGTGCGCTCGACGGCGCGCGCGACCGAACCGCATTCCTGCATCGAATAGGTGACCTGCACCGCGTCGCACACGCCCTCCAGCAGCCGGCAGCGGAACGCGGCGGTCGTGTGCGAGCCGGCGGCGGTGAGTTCGACGCCGGGCGGGAGGCGGCCGCTGCGCAGGCACTCTCCGATGAGGTCCTTCGAGCGTGCCGCGTTCGACGCGATGATGTCGACGCCGAGCCGGGCGCACAGCTGCGCGATCGGCGTCTCCGCGCGGTCGCGCAGCGCGACCGAACTGCCCCGGATCACCGCATAGAGCAACTGGCGCTTGGCGATCGCGTGCTCCATGGGGGTGAGCGACAGCACCCGCCCGACGCGGGCGCGCGCGGTCTGCCGCGCGAACGCGTCGTGACGCACCGGGATGATCTTGGCTTCGCCGGTGGTCCCCGACGTCGTGAAGAACGTGAGCAACGACGACGCGTCGGGTCCGCGCAGTTCCCCGCGGCGCTCCCCCGCCCACGCGTCGGCGCGCGCGGGGTCGATCGCGAGGTTGTCGAGTTCCGCGAGTCCGTGCGCGGGGAGCGCGACCACGACGCGCCTCGCGCCGACCCTTTCCGCCGTGCGCCTGCGCGCCCTCGCCGCGTCGTGCGTCGGCAGCACGACGTGCGTGGCGCCGGCGGCGGCAAGGCCGAGCGCGACGATGGCGTGCAGCCGGTCGTCGGCGATCGAGAGTCCGACGCGCTCGCCGGGCTCGATCCCCTGCGCCTTCAGCCACGCCGCGCAGCCGGCCACCCCGTCGCGAAGCTCGCGGTAGCTGACGGTCCGGTCGACGCAGACGATGGCCGGCGCGTCCGGTTGCTCCGCGGCGTGCCGCTGCAGGTGGTCGACGACCGTGGCCGCGGGCGTGGGCCTTCCGCGTGTCATCGCGTCGCGGTCACTGCGGCTGGAAGCCGATGCGGCGCACCAGGCCTTGCCATTTCGCGAGGTCGTTCGCGATCTGGCGCGCCGCCTCGTCGCGCGTGCCGCCGACGATCTCGTAGCCGGCGTCGGCCAGCTTCGCGCGCACGTCGGGTAGCATGAGGATCCGGTTGATCTCGGCGTTGAGCCGGTCGGCGACCTCGGGTGCGAGGCCGGCCGGCGCGAGCAGCATCTGCACGCCGCCGGCTTCCATCGGGAAGCCCTGCTCGGCGAGGGTCGGCACGTCGGGCAGCAACGGCGAGCGCCTGGCCGCCGCGGCCCCGAGCACGCGGATCTCGCCCGCCTGCGCGCGGGGGCGGACCGATTGCACGAAATCGAACGACGCCTGCACCTCGCCGGTCCTGAGCGCGAGCGTGAGCGGAGCCCCGCCGCGATAGCCCACGTGCACGACGTCGATGTCGGCGATGGTCTTGAACAGTTCGAAGGCGAGGAAGCTCGCCGACCCCGGCCCGTAGGAGCCGTAGTTGAGCCGGCCGGGTGCCGCGCGCGCGAGATCGACGAATTCGCGCGCGGTCCGCGCGGGGGAGTTCCTGGGCACCACCAGCATGAGACTCGCGTCGATCATCGTCACGATCGGCGTGAAGTCGCGCACCGGGTCGTAGCCGAGGTCTTTCCGGGTGGCAGGGTTGGTCGCGATGATGCTCGCGCCCGCGAGCAGCAGCGTGTACCCGTCCGGCGCGGCTGCCGCGGCCGCGACCGCGCCGACCGTTCCTCCGCCTCCGCCCTTCGACTCCATGACGATCGGCACGCCCAGTGCGGCGGCGAGCCGGTCGAAGACCACCGCCTTGATGATCTCGTTGCTGCCGCCGGCCGCCGCGGGCTTGATGAGCGTGATCGTGCGGATCGGATACCCCGGGGGCTCGGCGGCCGAAGCCGCTGCGGCGACGCCGGCCAGCAGGGCGAACGCCAGAAGGAAGGGACCCGGGAGTCGGCGCATGGACGGGCGAGGCGGGCGGAGCAGCCCTCATTCTAGGCGATCGCCGGCCCGGAGGTTCGCGTGGTCGAGGGCCGGCGACCGTGCGGCGCTCGAGCGGCCGGAGGTTCCGCCCGTGAAACAATGCGAGCCTCGGCGTTGGATCCGTCCGGCGCCATGGGCCGCCTCGCGCATGTCCTTCGACCTCGTCCTCTTCGGCGGCACCGGCGACCTCGCCTGGCGCAAGCTCCTGCCCGCGCTGTTCCAGGCGCACCGGCACGGCACCCTGCCAGCCGACGGACGCATTCTCGGCGTCGGCCGCAGCGCGTGGACCGACGACGACTACCGGCGCTGGCTGAAGGAGCGCTTCGACGACGTCGACGAGGGCAAGCGTCCTTCCGACGGCGAGTTCGACCGCTTCGCCGCGCGCGTCC
>JADZDA010000192.1 GCA_020851255.1 Burkholderiales bacterium
ACGCGGCGCGCCAGTCGGCCGCGACGTCCCGTTCGTAGTCGATCCAGCGGCCGGTGCGCTCGCGTCCGCTCTCGACGACGATCATCCTGACGCGGTCGGTGTACGGATTGGCGACGATCGTGCCGGCCGGCGCGCGGGTGTCCCAGATGTAGTTGAGCCCGGCGTCGGGCAGTTCGTCCCCGAAGAGCGCCCGGCCGGCCGCCTGTTTCATCCGGTCGAGCGCCGACAGCCGTTCGGCCGGCAGCCGGAACGTGACGTAGACGCGCACCGGATAGTCGTCTCCGTCCTTGCGCGTGACGTCGCCTCGCTCGAGCACGCGCTCGGTCTTCCACGACCAGGCGAGCGTCCGGCCGCGCGGATCGACCGACATCCGCCGGACCATGCCCGAGGCCGACGCGTCGGCGCGCGCCTCGACGACGGTGCCGCGTTCGGGGTCCGCGACCAGCGAGTAGGTCGTGTGCCGGGCGATCCGGGGAAAGACGAGCGGTTCCCAACCGGCCGGAAACGCGCCGCCGGGGCGAGACGCCGAGAACGCGCCCACCGGGGTATCGGCGGCGTCCTGGGAGACCGCGACGGCCGGGGCGAAGGCGACGAGCCAGGCGAGCGCGGCGGCGCCGGCCGATCGAATCGACCGCCTCATCCGGTGTTGCCGGGACGGATCTCGTCGACGCGCCCGCCGACGATGATGCGTGCGGGCCGCTCGAACCGGACGTGGCGCTCGAGGTCGGCGAAACGGCGCATCAGGTCCTCGTGGTCGGTCCCGCCCAGGTTCACGATCGCGTAACGGTAGCTGCCGAGCCAGCGGGTCTCGCGCCAGCGCGAATTTCCCCGCTTGATGTAGGTCTGCAGGTGCGCGTCGGGGTGGTGGCTCGCGAGCCAGTCGAGGCTCGACCGGTCGGGCACGGTCTTGACCGCGCCGTCGAATTCGCGGAAGACGAAGCTCGCCGCGGCGCCCCAGCGCCCGGCGCGCCGGGTCCAGCGCGGGCGCTCGCCGGCGGCGAGCGCGGTGACGACGTCGTACGGATGCGACCCGTCGACCTTGAAATAGAGGTCGCCGAACTGGGAGGCGAGCCGCGGGTTGATCTCGATGACCTTGATCGAATCGTCGTCCGGCCGCCAGTAGAGCTCGACGTTGAACGCGCCGTGGTCGAAACCGATCGCGCGCATCGTGTCGAGCGCCGCATCGACCAGGCGCCGCTGGGCGGGTTCCGGGACGTGGCTCGGGTACTCGAAGCGGGCGAACGCCTGCGTCCCCGGATACATGATCGAATCGACGACGCCGAACACCCCGGGCGCGCCGCGATCGAACCAGCCGTCGACGTTGACCTGGACGCCGTCCAGCAGCCCTTCCGCGAGCATCGCCTCGGCGGGGACGTCGATGCCCTCGTGCTCGCGCATCAGGTCGTCGAACGGCCGCACGAGGCGGCGGATGATGTGCCGCTCCCACGGGCGGAAGGTCAGGTGACGGGCGAGGTCCTCGCGCGTGTCGATGCGCCGCGCGAGCACCGAGTACGCGGCTTTCACCGGCTTGACGAAGAACGGGTAGGGCAGCGGGACCTCGCCGCGGACCGCGGTGTCGGCGAACGTCTGCGGCAGCAGTCCGTACGGCGGCACCAGGTCCGGCCGGACCTGCTCGAGCCGGCGGCGCGCGTAGTACTTGTGCTGGGCGACGACGACCGAGCGCGGATCGGTGCCCGGCAGCCCGAGCCGGCGGGCGACGTTCGCCGCGATCAGCGCGCCGTACTGCTCGTGCGTCGATACGACGCCGGCGACGCCGCGGCGGCGGCCCAGCGCCACCATCCGCTCGACAAAACGCCTGGCGTCGAACCACAGGATGTTCGCGTTGCCGGGGAATCGGAACAGGTCGAATCCGGCCGGCACGATGTCGTAGCGATCGCGCAGCGACTCCGCCTCGCGCATCGCCACCTGGTCCCAGCCTTCGGGAAAGAGCCACAGCAGCGCGGGCCTCATGCGGGGGTCACCGGCGACCCGCGCCAGCGCTCGAAGTCCGCCTCGGTGTCGACGTCCCACAAGGGGTCGAGTTCGCGCCAGCGGACACCCTCGCGCGCGAGCGCCGCGCGCGTCTGCGCGAGCACCTCCGGCGTGCTCCAGGCGATGCCGTCGAACGCGGCGACCGGACGCGCGAGCCCGATGAGCACGTAGCCGCCGTCCTCCGAAGGACCGATCACCGCGTCGGTGGCTTCGAGCGCAGCGCTCGCGCTGTCCAGGTAGCCGACATCGAGTGCCGGGCAGTCGGTGCCCACGAGGATGGGCACGCGCCCCCGCGCGATCGCGTCGTCGAGGGCGACGGCCATCCGCGCGCCCAGGTCCGCGCCGGACTGTACGCGGATCGTAGCCCCGCAGCGCTTCGCCCACCCGGCGAACGCCGGATGCCGCGAATCCGGCGCGCACCACAGCTCGACCGCGTCGACGACGCCTTCCCGCCGGGCGCGCGCGGCGGTCTCCACCGTCCGGTCGACCAGCGCGCGATACGCCTCGACCGCCGGGCCTGCGCCCAGCGTCCGGGCGAGTCGCGTCTTGACCGCGCCGGGCACCGGGGCCTTCGCGAAGAGCTGCAGGACCCGGGGGCGGCGGGACGGGGCGTAGCGGCGCGCGAGCGTGGCCGGATCGGCGCCGAGCGAATACGCGGCCCGGAGCCGCCACATGAGCGCGATCGTCGACCACGCGCCGTCGGCGTCCCATCGCCGGCCGGAGGTGCGCACCCGGTCGCGCAGCGCCGCCGGGCGCCCGGCCAGGCGCTTCAGGCGGCGCGAAAGTTCGATGTCTTCCATCAGGGGGATCGGAGCGTAGCCGCCCGCCGCGGCGAACAGCGCGCGGTCGACGAAGATTCCCTGGTCGCCGGTGACGATGCCGGACAGGCGCGAGCGCAGGTTCATCAGGAAGGCGACCAGCGGCAGCCAGCGCGAACGGCCTTCGATAGCCACGTCGAACCGGCCCCAGCGTCGCCCCCGGCCGAGCGCGCCGGCCATCGCCCCGGCCGCGCCCGGCGGCAGCCGCGTGTCGGCGTGGAGGAACAGGATCGCATCGCCGGTGGCGAGCGCCGCCCCCGCGTTCATCTGCGCGGCGCGCCCGCGCCGCGTCGTGACGACCCGATCCGAGCGCGGCCGCGCGAGCGCGACCGTCGCGTCGCGGCTCCCTCCGTCGACGACGATCACCTCGTGGCCGGACGCGCGCAGCGGCGCGAGCGCATCGAGCGTCGCGACGATGCCGGCGGCCTCGTCGAGCACCGGTACGACGATCGACACGCGCATGGGGCGAATCATCGCACGTCGGTGAAGAAGGCGCGGGGTAGCGGCCATCCGGCCCGGTGGCACACCAGGATCGCCAGCACGCGGGCGAAGCTGCGCCAGACCCCCATCGCCACGAACTTGCGGGCGCTGGTGACCACTTCCCGGTCGATGAAAGCAGGCTCGCCGAGTGTACGCAACCGCTGGCAGAGGACGATGTCCTCGACCGGCCCGTCGGGAAAGCCTCCGGCGCGCTCGAACGCCTCGCGGGCGCAGAACATCGCCTGGTCGCCGTAGAAGGTCTTCGCCTTCGCGCAGCGGAAGTTGTGCAGGCGCGAGATCCACGCGAGCCGCCGGTCGTCGCCGTCGAAGCGGTGCCGGAATCCGCCGTAGACGAAACCGGGCTCGCGCGCGGCACCGGCGATCGCGGCGAACGCGTCGGCGGGCAGCAGCGTGTCGGCGTGCAGGAACAGCAGGACCGGCGCGGCGGTCGCCCGCGCGCCGGCGTTCATCTGCGCGGCGCGCCCCCGCGCGGCCTCGATCGTGCGCACGCCGGCATCTTCGAGGACCGTGCGGCTCGCGTCGCGGCTGCCGGAATCGACGGCGACGACCTCGATGGCGACCGGGGACGCCCGCAACGCGGACGCCAGCGCCGCGAGCGTCGCGGGCAGCGCGGCCGCCTCGTCGACGAACGGAACGACGACCGCGATCGCGGGGGCGCCGGTCAAGCGTCGCCCCGGGCCCAGCGCGGCAGGCGCGCGTCCAGGTCCGCCTCGAGATCCGCCGGGGCGAGCGCGAACGGGCGCATCGCCGGCTCCCCGCTGGAGATCATCGCCGCGGCGAGCGCCCGGTGGCGCAGCGCGCAGGCGCGCAGCCGCTCGGGAATCGTGTCATCGTCCCAGGCGGCGATGAGTGCCAGACCGTGGCGATGGTGCGCGGTTTCCTGGCGGCGGATCGTCCGCCGCAGTTCGCGCAGCCGGTCGCCGTGCCGGGCGAGCCCGGCATCCAGGCGCGCGAGCATCGCGTCGCCCAGCGCCTCGAGGACGAGCTGGGTCGCGACCACCGACTCGTCGTAGCGGTGGCCGGCGACGAGGACTTCGATGCTCGCCGAGTAATCGCGGTACGGCTGCGGGTCGGGTTCGAACGGCGTTGCGCCGAGCGACCACGCGCAGCCATCGAAGAGGGCGGCGTGCAGCGCCTCCTGGCGAACCTGTGCGCGCAGGAACCGTCGGTCGCGGCCGGCGGGGGCGATGCAGGCCTGCCCGCGCGCGGCGTCGCGGGCGACGCGTTCGCCGGCGGCGAGATGTCGCAGGAACAGGCCCAGGGCCGCGCGCCGGTCCGCGGGCAGCGCGCAGCCCGCGACGGTGGCCGCGGCATCGACCGTGAGCGCCGGCATGATCGCGGGCGCGACCGCGGCTATCGCCTCGGCGGCGTGCCGTTGAGGTTCCAGTCGTAGTCGATCCACTCGATGCGGTAGCCGTCGTCGGCGAGACCCTTCGCGACCTCGGGGTCGGCGACGTACCGGGCGATGAACTTCTGCACCGAACCCGCCCCGCGGAAATCCTCGTCGAACCACTTGAAGATCTCCGACAGGTTCGCGGTCCGGGTCCGCTTGTCGAACCGGTTGCGGAAGCTGTCGTTGACGAACTGGCGCGCCTGCTCGTCGAGCTGGCGGTCGAGCGCGGCGGCCGTGTAGGCCTCCGAGCGCAGGAACGGACAGGATTTCGACGCGCAGATGATCGCGAAATGGATCCGCGGCTCCCCGAGCGGCCGGATCACCTTGTGCTCGAGGTCGTAGAGCGTGATCCTGCGACCGGCGAGCGCCCATTCCTGGACCTTGAAGTAGCGCGCGCGCCCGAGGAACGACGACGGCGACAGCCCGTCCAGGATGCCCTGGATCGCGAGTGCGTTGTAGGCGTTGATCTGGAAGGCGAGTTCGTCGGACTTGTTCGCGAAAGTCACCGGCTTGGCGAGCTCGGCCACGTAGGCCTTGAACGCCGCGCTGTCCTGGAAGCCCGGGTAGTCGACGACGCCGTTCTTCACGTGGGCGCGCAGCAGCGCCTCGAACGGCGCGTGGTCGATGGCGTGCGCGGGCGGAGCGCAGACGATCAGCGCGGCGGTCGCCAGCAGGGCGGGGACGGCGATGAGCCGGCGTCGGATCGGTTCGGGAAGACGCATGGTTTGCTCCGGAGGGCGGTTCAGTCCGGCGCGCCGGCGGGCTTGCGCGCGCGGAACTTGCGGATGGCGACCGGGACGAGCGCGAACAGCCCGAGCAGCGCGAACGCGCCGAGCGTCTCGGCCGAGACGAGGCCGCTCAGCGAGTCGATGCGCCCGAGCGTCTGTCCCAGGTTCACGAAGACGAAGGTGCCGGGGATGATGCCGACGAACGTCGCGAGCGCGTAGGTACGCACCGGCACCGAGGTGAACGCCGGCGCGAGGTTCACGAGGAAGAACGGGAACACCGGGACGAGCCGCAGGAACAGGAGGTAGGAGAACGCGTTCTCGGTGAACCCGGCGTTGATCCGCTCGCCCAGCGCGCCCAGGCGGCGGCGCGCCGCGTCGGCGAAGATGTAGCGCGCCGCGAGGAACACGATCACCGCGCCGACGGTCGCGGCGACGACCACGAGCGCGGTGCCGATCCAGCGTCCGAACACGAACCCGGTCGTCAGCGACAGCACGAGGCCGCCGGGCAGGCTGAACGCGACCGCGCCCGCGTAGATCAGGAACGCGATCGCGAGGGATGCGGCGAAGTGTCGTTCGGTGAACGCCAGCAGCGCGTCCCGGTTCGCCTTCACGGTCTCGAGATTGAGGTAGCGCTGCCCGTCCAGCGCGAAGAACGCGACGACGACCCCGGCGAACAGCAGCGCGAGGCCTATCTTGAGCGCGGTGCCGCCGCCGCCGGCGGCCGCGGTGCCGCTCGCTCCGGGCGCGGGGGCGGGGACGCGCGGGTCCGGGACGTTCATCGGTCAGGCTCCCTGCAGGCCGAAGATCCGCCGGATCCAGAGCTTCGACGAGGGCGTCAATCCCTCCTTGAGCTTCTGGTCCGCGACCCGGCGGTTGATCGACGCGAGCGTCGGGTAGGTGTGGATCGCCGCCGAGATGTCGCCGGCCTTCATGCCCTTCGTTATCGCGAGCACGTACTCGGCGATCAGTTCGCCCGCGTGCGGCCCGACGATCGCGGCGCCCAGGATCCTGCCCTTCGGGTCGGTGACGAGCTTCGCGAAGCCCTCGGTCTCGCCTTCGGCGCGCGCGCGGTCGATCTCCTCGAAAGCGAACCGGTAGACCCGGTGCGCGACGTCCTGTTGCTTCGCCTCGTCTTCGGAGAGCCCGACGCGGGCGAGCTCGGGATCGGTGTACGTGCACCAGGGCACGACCTTCGACGGCTGCGCCCAGAACAGGCGGAAGATCGCCTGGCGCAGCACGATGCCGGCGTGGTGCTCGGCGACGTGGGTGAACTGGTAGCCGCCGGCGACGTCGCCGACGACGTACGCGCGCGGATTCGTGGTCCGGAGCTTCGCGTCGCTGACGATGCGACCCCGGTCCAGCCGGATGCCGGCCGCGTCGAGCCCCAGGTCCTCGACGTTCGGCTTGCGCCCGGCGGCGACGAGGATGTGGGTTCCGGCGATCGTCCGCTCGGCGCCGTCCGGCCCGCGCAGCGTCATCCGCAGGTCGCCGCGCCGGCCGTCGACCCTGAGGATCGAGGCGCCGAAGTGATAGCGGACGCCTTCGGCAACCATCGCCTGCTGGACCACCGCCGCGAGGTCGGCGTCCTCGCGCGGCAGGATGCGCGCGGCCATGTCGACGACGTCGACCTCGCTCCCGAGGCGGCGGAACGCCTGCGCCATCTCGCTGCCGATCGGACCGCTGCCGATGACGATGAGCCGGGGCACGCTCTCGCGCAGGTCGAACAGGGTTTCGTTGGTGAGCGCGCCCGACTCCGCGAGTCCGGGAACCGGCAACATCGCCGGGCGCGAGCCGGTGGCGATCACGAAGGTCTTCGCGGTCAGCCGGCGCGGGCCGACGACGAACGTGTCCGGGTCGACGAAGCGGCCCGCACCGAGGATCACGTCCACGCCCAGGCTGCGGAAGCGCTCCGGGCTGTCGTTGGGCTCGATGCCGCGGATGACCGACGCCACGCGCTCCATCACCCGCGCGAGGTCGGGCTGCGGGACGGCCGGAGGGATAGCCCAGCGATCGGCATGGCGCATCGCGTGCGCGACATGGGCCGACTTGATCAGCGTCTTGGACGGCACGCAGCCGGTCCAGAGGCAATCGCCGCCCAGCCGGTGCTTCTCGACCAGCGCGACCTTGGCGCCGAGCGACGCACCGCCGGCCGCCACGACCAGCCCGCCCGCGCCCCCCCCGATCACTACGATGTCGAATTCCGGTCTGGCCAAGTTCGCTCCCCGAGGGCGCTCGAACGCCCGAATGCCGGTGGGTCGTCGCGGATACGCCGATCTTACAGAAGCGGATGCGGGCGCAGGGGGTACGCGTCCGGTTCGCGGGCCTGGCCGCCCCTTGCCTCGGCCGGCCGGCCGGTGCCGCGTGTTAGCGCCTGGGCCGGGGTATCAGGACGGCTTGACCGCGGAGCCGATGATCCTCGGGGGCAGCATGTGGGTGACGACCTCGCGCGCGACGAGGCCATCGAGCAGCACCTCGCGCACCGCCTGGGCGCTGAACCGGTAGTAGTCGCCCGGGTGGTTGTGGACGACCAGCGTTCCGGTGGTCGCGAGCCGCGTGCCGGCCCAGCGGCGCACCAGGGCGCCGGCCAGCGGGATCCGGGCGGCACGCGTCCAGCGCCGGTCGGCCGCCGTGGACAGGTAGCCGGGGACGCCGAGGACGACCAGCGCGCCGGGACGGGCGACCCGCCGGATCTCGGCCAATGTGAGCCAGAAGCGCGGATCGTGCTCGAGCAGGGAGTTCGCGAGCACCGTGTCGAACGAAGCGTCCGCGAAAACGGCCCCGAGGGCGTTGGCGTTCGCGCCGACGATCCGGAAGCCGGCGTGCTCGGCGTCGCCGGCCAGATCGACGCCGACGCGGCTTCGGGCGCGGGCGAGCGCAGGCAGGCACAGGAGCGTGGAATCGTCCGGCGTCGCGCCGACCTCGAGCACGTCGCCGCCGGCGCCGCGCTCGCGGCAGATCCGGTCGAACGCCTCGAACTCGCGTGCGTGCATCGGTCAGGACCCGGCCGTCGCACGCACCGCAGGAGCCGTCGCCGCGCCGCGGTCATCGGCGGGCCGCGTCCCTCGTCCGACCGCTACGACGACGTCGAGCAGCCTCGGGAACCACACGTCGAGCGAGTATTCGCGCTCGACGAACCGCCGGCCCGACGCGCCCAGCGCGCGCCGCCGTTCGGGATCGGCGAGCCGCGCGAACGCCGCGCCCCAGTCGTCGCGATGCGTGGCCAGGAAGCCGCGGTCCGACGTCACCAGCGACGCGTTGATGCCGACCGGCGAGGCGACCACCGGCAAGCCCGCCGCCATGTACTGCAGCAGCTTGCAGCCGCACTTGCCGCGCTGGAACTCGTCGTCGACCAGCGGCATGATGCCGATGTCGCACCATTGCGCGATCCGCGTCTCCGCCGACGGCGACCACTCGATGTGGCGGATCGCGAGGCGCGGATCCGGCGGCTCGCGCCTCGGACGGGTCACGACGACGAGTTCGAAGCCCAGCGCGCGCTGCAATTCGGCGAACATCGGCGCGTGGCGGTAGAGCGTCTCGCGGATCGAGCGGTCGGATCCGAGCCAGCCGATCCGCAGCGGCCCTTCCCGGCTCGCCGGCGGCGGAGGCGGGTAGGCGCCGGTGTCCACGGCGGTGGCGACCACGCTCACCCGATCGGTGTGGCGGCGCGCGGCTCGGGCGAGCGATTCGTTGCCCGCGGTCACCCAGGCCGCGCGCTCGCAGATCCAGGCGAAGTGCGCCGACTTCGATCCCAGGTGGATCGCGTCGTCGAAGTCGAACACGACGCGCGGGTTGCGCCGGAGCAGGGCGGCCTCGTAGTCGGTGCGCCCTTCGAGCAGGTCGCGGCTCACGAAGGCGACGTCGTGCCCGGCGGCGGCGGCGATGTCGAGTCCACGGTTCAGTCGCCTGAGCGCCACGCCGGCGCGCTGGTGCAGCCAGCGCAGCGCGGGCACGGCGACCGGACTCGCCCACGGGCGCTCGGGACGGTTCGGACGGTGCGAGCCCGACCATCCGGCGCTCTCGAACCGCGGAACGTACTGGCACAGGCGAAAGCGCGCGGCCGGGTCGTCGCGGCCGTGGGTGTACGCGATCAGTCGTCGGGCGCTCACCGGACCTCCGGACGTCCGGGCGCCGCGCGCGCTCGCGCGATCAGCGCGGCGAGCCCGGCCTCGAAGCCGACCGACGGCGTCCAGCCGAGCACGCGGGCCGCCCTGGCGATAGACGCGCGCGCGTCGGGACCTTCGGCGGTGCGCTTCGCGCCCGACCATTCGATCGCGACCTGTCCCCCGGCGATCGCCGCCGCGCTGCGCGCGACCGACTCGATCGAGCGGCTCGTGCCCGATCCGACGTTGATCGTCTCGCCGGCGCCTGGTCCGCGACCGGCGGCCAGTGCGAACGCGCGGGCGACGTCGTCGACATGGACGAAATCGCGGCGCGGAGCGGGATCCGCGAGGCGGATGCGACCGCGGATGGCGCCGGCGACGATCGTCGGGATCACGAATCCGGACGGCTGGCCCGGGCCGTAGGCGTTGAAGACCCGCAGGACGTCGACCGCCACGCCGTGCGCGCTGGCGTAGGACCGGCACAGTTCCTCGGCGTGCCAGCGGGTCGCCGTGTAATCGGAGTGCGGCGCGGGCGGATCGTCCTCCGACGCCGGCACCTGCGCCGAGGCTCCGTAGACGAACGTGCTCGCCACGACCAGTCTCGCGCCGCAGCGGCGTGCATGATCGAGCAGGCACGCGGTGATGCGCAGATGGCGCCGGCGCTCGGCATCGCGATCCACCGCGACGTGGGTGACGGCGCCGGTGCCGGCGACATGCACGATCGCATCGCAGCGGGGAAGCAGGTCGGCGGTCTGCGCCCCGGCCAGGTCGACGCCCCTCGAGCGGGCGGCCACGCCGACGTGGGCGCCCTCGGCCTCCAGCCGGCGGACGATCGCCGCGCCGAGAAACCCGGTGCCGCCGGCGACGAGGACGCGCACCGGCCGCTCACCCGGGCGCACCGCGCGCGGCGTCGGCGCAGGCGCGTTCGTAGTCCGCCGGGCGCCCGATGTCGAGCCACCGCCCCGGATGCAGATGTCCGCGCACGTTCCGGCCCGCGCGCACCAGCGCCATGACGAAATCGGGCAGGTCGGTGCGCTCGCCGCGCGGCAGCCGTTCGAGCGCCCCGGGCTCGAAGACGCAGGCGCCGGCCGACACCAGTCGTTCGACCCCCGGCTTCTCCTGCCAGGACGCCACGCGACCGCTCGGGTCGAGCGCGACGACGCCGAAATCGAGCGCCTCGTCCCGGCGCGCGAGCACCACCGTCGCCTCCGACGCGTTCCGCCGATGCGCCTCGACGATCGCCGGCCAGTCGAAGTCCGCGAGGATGTCGCCGTTGACCAGCACGAAGGTCCGGTCGAGCATGTCACGCAGCAGATCGAGCGGTCCCGCGGTCCCCAGCGCCGACGGTTCCGCCGAATAGCGGATCGACACGCCAAAGGCACGGCCGTCGCCGAAATGGTCGCGGATGATGTCGCCCAGGTGACCGATCGCGAACACCAGTTCGGCGTATCCCGAGCCGGCGAGCTGGCCGACGAGGATCTCGAGGATCGGCTTCCCGCCGACCGGCATCATCGGCTTGGGGACGCTCAGCGTGTAGGGCAGGAGGCGGCGTCCCTGGCCGCCGGCGAGCACGACCACCGTCGGCGCGCGCGTCATGTGCGGTACTCGCCGACGCGGTAGCGCCCGAGCCGCGGCGCGAGCCAGGCGATGGTGCGGGCGAGTCCCTCGTCGAGCGTGACCTCGGGCCGCCACCCGGTCGCCGCGCGGAGCTTCGCGCTGTCGCAACACAGCCGGTCGACTTCGCTGGACGCGGGCCGCGCGCGCGCGGGGTCGCTCTCCAGGCGCAATTCGCGGCCGGCGAGTCGCGCGATGCGCCCGGCGAGCGCGCCGACGCCGATCTCGGCGCCGCTGCCGATGTGGACGACCTCGCCGACGAGATCGTCGCAGGCTGCGATCGCCTCGAACGCCCGCACCGTGTCGGCGACGTAGGTGTAGTCGCGCGTCGGCGCGAGGTTGCCCAGTCGGACCGGGCCCCCGGCGAGGAGCTGCGTGGCGATGGTCGGGACGAGCGCGCGGTCCGACTGCCTCGGGCCGTAGACGTTGAACGGCCGCGCCAGCGCGATGGGCAGGCCGAAGGCGCGGTGGAACGACAGCGCGAGTTCGTCGGCGCCGGTCTTGCTCGCCGCGTACGGCGAACGCGCGCCCGGTGGGTGCGATTCGTCGATCGGCAGCGTCCGGGCGGTGCCGTACACCTCGCTGGTCGACGTCACGACCACGCGCGCGGTGCCCAGCGCGCGCGCCGCCTCGAGGACGTGCAGCGTGCCTTCGACGTTGGTGCGGACGTAGGCGAGCGGCGTCACGTACGAGTAGGGAATGCCGATCAGCGCGGCGAGATGGAACACGACATCGCAGCCGCGCATCGCGGCCGTGACCGAGTCGTGGTCGCGGACGTCGCCGGCGACGCACTCGACGGCGAGTTCCGGCGCGAGGTCGTCCAGCCAGCCGCGGGTCCCCGACGACGTGTAGCGGACCAGCGCGCGCACGCGGCAGCCGCCGGCCGCCAGGCGCTCGACCAGGTGCGAGCCGACGAAGCCGGCCGCCCCGGTGACCAACACGCGCCGCGACGTATTCAGCGATCCTGGCATGCGGGAGATCCGGACGTGGACGAGGTCGCCTCCGGGCGACGGCGTGCGCGCCGGCGTTCGATCGCAGCGTCGTAGGCGCGTTCGACGACGTCGACGTTCGCGTCCAGCGTGTGGCGCAGCGCGAGTACGCGGGCCGCCGCGCCGATGCGCGCGCGTGCGCCCGGGGCGGCCGCGCGTTCGAGCGCCGCGGACAGGGCGCCGATGTCTTCCGGCCCGTCGACCAGGAAGCCGTCCTGTCCGTCGGTCAGGAGCTCGGCGGCGCCGTTCCATCGGGTCGTGACCACCGGCAGGGCGCAGGCGCACGCTTCGAGCACGGTCAGGCTGCACGCGTCGTACCAGGTCGGCAGGGCGAAGACGTCGGCGGCGGCGTACCAGGGCAGCGGGTCGGGCACCGACCCGGCGAACGACACCAGGTCGTGCGCGCGGTGGCGATCGACTTCGCGCAGGATCGACGCGTCCGGCTCGTGGCCGATCGCGACCACCCGCAGTCGCCGGCCACGCGACCTTTGCCGCGCGGCCGCAGCGATCAGCGCCGGCAGGCCCTTAAGGCGCGGATTGCGGGCCGCGAACAGCACCAGCGGCACGTCGGGACCCGCGCCGCATCGGGCGCGCAGCGCGTCGCGTCCGTCGACTCCGCGTGCCGGCGCGTAGCGATCGACGTCGACGCCGTTGGGCACGAGGCGCAGGCGGTCTGCAGCGACGCCGTGCAGCGCGACGAGGTCGTCGGCGACGCGGCGCGACACCGCGAGCACCAGGCCATCGCCGGTCCTGTACTGGCGTGTCTCGAGCGCACGGACCTCCCGCAGCCATCGGCGGCTCGCCGGGCCGATCCGGCGCAACCAGCGGTCGAACCGCGGCAGGCTCGCCAGGTCGCGCGCACGGTTCGCCAGGCGCGAGCCCATCGGCGGCTGGATCACGTCGTACCGCCAGCCGACGCCCAGGTCGTGGACCAGGTCCGCGCCGATGTCGGCGAGCGCGACGGCGGCGGACGCCGCGCGCTCGAGCCTCCTCGCACGCCAGGGAACCAGGTGCAAGCCGTCACGCGGCGCGTCCTGCGCGGCGCGGAACGCGACGACGACGACCTCGTGTCCGCGCAGGCGCAGGCGCGCCGCGAGCTGCGCGGCCCCCTGCTCGAGACCGCCGCCGGCCGGGTCCCAGGTCTCGAGGACCAGCGCGATTCTCATGCGCGCGCTCCGATCGGGATCGTTCGCATCGATCCCGGATTCTCCCCCGCGGGTTCTTGCCCGCCCGGTTCGCCGAGCGCGCTCGCGACCGCGGCGGCGACTTCGTCGACCGACAGCTTTCGCATGCAATCGTGATGGCCCAGCGGGCACTCGCGCGCCGCGCAGGGACGGCAGGCGATCGGGTGGGCGAGGCGGATCTCGTGTGCGTGGCGCGTGTCGCTCCACGCCG
Organism: Burkholderiales bacterium; assembly: GCA_020851255.1. GTDB lineage: Bacteria > Pseudomonadota > Gammaproteobacteria > Burkholderiales > Casimicrobiaceae > VBCG01. The sequence goes on from JADZDA010000192.1 coordinate 13,531, forward strand.
GGTCGGTGGGCCCGAACAGCGCGACGACCGGCACGCCGAACGCGGCGCCGAAGTGCCGCGGGCCGCTGTCGGTGCTGACCAGCACGCACGCGCGGCGCACGACCGCCTTGGACAGCCCGATCGACAACGGCGCTCCGTCGAGGGCCGCGACGCGCGGATGCCCGGCCGCCGCCGCGATGCGGCGTGCGCGATCGTGCTCGGCCGGCCCGGCGAGGACGACCACCGGCCGCCGGAGTCCGCGCGCGACCTTCGCCGCCAACGCCGAGCAGGACGCCTCGGGCCACAGCTTGGCCGACCCGAACGCTCCGCTCGAGTTGATCACGACCGGCCGTTCCCCGACCGCGAGTCCGATCGTGGCCCATGCGCGATCGGCGTCCGCCTCGTCGGCCGGAGTCGTACCGAGATCGACGCGCGGTGCGGCGGGGTCGGCGCCGATCGCCTGCGCGAGGCGCAGGTAGTAGTCCATCGCCGAGACCGGCAGCCAGCGTCGTCCGCGCCGCGGCGCTTCGAGTCGCACGGTGAGGAGGAAGCCGCGGTGATTGCGCGCGTATCCGGCGATGAGCGGCACGCCGGCGAATCGCGCCGCGAGCGCGGACGCGAAGTCGTTGGTGAAATGGACGGTGCCGTCCACCCGCGCCGCGCGCAGCCGGCGCGCGCACGCGCGCCAGTCGAGCGACGGCGGTGTGCCGCGTTCGTCGCGCGGCCAGAACCGGTCGACGTGCCGCGCGCCGGCGAGCACGTCGGCGATGGTCGGCCGGGCGATGCCGATCAGTTCGACCGCATCGCCGTACCGGCGGCGCAAGGCGGCCAGCGCCGGCGTCGCCATGACCGCGTCGCCGACCCAGTTGGGCAGGAAGATCGCGAGCCGGCGCATCAGGCGGGGACGGGCGTGCCGCCAGGCGCGCGCCGGAAGGTCTCGCGGACCGCGTCGAACACCGCCTGCGGCGCGATCGCGTCGAGGTAGCCGACGCCGTCGCGTCGACGGTAGGCGTGGTGATCCGGCGGACGGCGCGGCTGGATCACCGTGTGGCCACGTCCCCACGGCCCGGTATGCTCGGGGAGCGTGGGACCGAACAGCGCGACCACCGGCACGCCGAACGCGGCGGCCGCGTGCATAGGCCCTGAATCGCAGCTCACCATCAGGCTGGCGCGCCGGGTGAGGGCGAGCGACTCGCCGAGCGACAGGCGGCCGGCCAGCGAAACCGCCGCGCCGCCGCACGAGGCCGCGACATGCATCGCGCGCGCCGTGTCCTCGGGGCCGCCGGTGACGATCACCGGCTCGCCGCGCAGCCGGGCGATCTCCCCCGCGAGTTCGACGACCGCCGGATCGTTCCAGCTCTTCGACGCCCAGCGCGAGTACGGGTTGAGCAGCACGTGTCCGCGACGCGGGAGCCGCTGCCCGTCGAGCAGCGCATCCAGCCGCGCCTCGTCGGAAGGTGCGGTCGTGAGCCTGGGCGCGACATCCGACGTGTCTATGCCCAGCGCAGCGCAGACCCCGGCATGCGCGGTCACCGCGTGCCGTCCGTGGTCGTGGGGCGCGGCGTAGCGCCAGCCCGGGCGCGGGCTGCCGCGCCCGGCCATCGTTCGCGCGCCCGACAGGTAGGTCCACGCCGCGCTGCGCCGCGTCCCCTGCAGGTCGATCGCGAGATCGAAACGTCCGCGGCGCCGGCGTTCCCCGGCCAGCGCGTGGGCGATCTCGATCACGTGGCTCGCGGTCAGCGGCACGCGGCCGGACGCCTCGATCAGGCCGTCGACTTCGGGGCAAGCCGCCAAGAGCGGCGCCCATCGCCGTTCGACCACCACCCGCAGGTCGGCGTTCGGATGCGCGCGCCGCAGCGCGGCGATCGCGCCGGTCGCGAGCACGATGTCGCCGAACGAGCTCAGCTTGACGACCAGGATCCGGCGGACATCGCCGGCCGGCGCGCGCTCACGCCGCAAGACGCGCCCCTCCGGGTCGGTGTGACAGCGCGTCGCGCAGGATGTCGCCGACGATCTCCACCTCGCCGTCGAACGAGGCGAGCGCGTGGGCGATCAGGTCGAGTTCGACGTCGCGGCTGTGGACGGTCGAGTAGTCGTTGCGCGCGTCGGGCGCGCCGGGGTAGCGGCCGGCAGGATGCGCGAACAGGTCCATGCCGCCGATGACGATCCGCCGGGGCGCGAGGCCGACCGCGGTGAGGATCGCGAGCGCGCCGTTCGACGGGCGCGCCGGCCATCGGGAAACCGCCGCGAGCGGCGAGAGCCGCTCGAGCGTGACGAATTCCATCGCGCGCGGACCGCGCAGGACCAGGTGGCGCAACAGCATCGCGTGCTCGAGCGGGATGCTCCACAGGCCGAAGATGCACGGCCGTGCGCGGTGGAGGGTCGCGGCGTCGCCGACGAAGACGATGTCGGGCCGGGCGAGGAAGCCGCGCTCGAGCCAGCGCCAGTTGACGCGGATCAGGCAGTCGTGGGCGATCGAGGCGAGGCGCGGGTCTTCCGACGACGGGCCGTTGCCCAGGCACATCACCGTCTGCGGCTCGCCGAGCCGCGCGCGCAGCGATGCCCAGTCGTCGTGGCGCCGCCGCGCGAGCCAGGGAGACACCGAGCGCCAGAGGCGGCTCTGGCCGGCGCGATCGCGCAGCGTCGGCGCCTGCCAGGGCGGCGCGAACGCGGGCAGGGCCGTCGATGCGTGTGTGATCGGCGGCGGAAGCAGCGCGCGCAGTTCCTCCACCGTAGGGGTGTCCGCGGCGCCTGCCGGCGCGAGCCGGACCGGAACGCCGGCGGCGCGGACCCGGGCGATCGCACCGCCGCCGGCAGCGCCGTCGACGGCGACCATGACCGCCGGATGCACGCGTGCCAGGAAGCGGTCGACTCCCGCGGCGACCGGCGTCGCACCGACGATGTCGTCGGGAAACCGGCGCCGGAGCCGGTCGACCGAGTCCGCGCCGGGCGCGGTCAGCGCGATGCCGACGTCACGCCGGCCGTCCAGCGCCACGCGCAGGCGCGCGACCAGCGCGGCGTGCGCGGCGGGGTCGGGGCCGTCGAACCAGACCGACTGCACGGCGGCGCGCTCGCCGTAGCCCCGGCGTTCGGCGCAGCGGCGTACGGCCGCCCGCCATCCGGGGCGCCTGCGCGTCCGCTCGGGCGGTTCGGCGGGCGCATGATAGGCTGGATCGCTCGACCGGTCCGGCATGCGACATTCTAGCCCGCGCGAACGGGCGGATCGGGCGTTGCCGGGGAAGGGACCTCGCGGCGCGCTCGGCCCGACGCGCTCCTCCGCTCGACGATGAACGCCCTCGATTTCCCGACGCTCGACGCGGTCCGCGATGCCTACGCCGGCCTCGCCGGGCCGGTGATCGTCGTCAACAAGTCGCATTCCGGCAGCCGGCTCCTCGCCCGGCTGCTGGCGGACGGTGGGATCTTCCTGGGCGCCCGGCGCAACGAGTCGGAGGATGCGCTCGACATCCTCGAATGGGTCGAGTTCGTCGTCCGTACCCACTATCCGGACTTCGCGCGGGTCGGACGCGACAAGTCGGCGACGGCGGAAGTCGCCTGGCGCGCGCACGCCGGCTTCGAGCGGCATCTGCGCGGGTTCGACCGCGCGTCGTCGTCGCCGTGGGGCTGGAAGCTCTGCGAGAGCGCCTACGCGCTGCCGGTGCTCACGCGGCTGTTTCCGCGCGCGCGCGTGATCCATCTCGTGCGCGACGGCCGCGACGTCGCCTTCTGCGACCATCACGGACCGACCGACGCGTTCTGGCGCAAGATCTACTTCGACACCGACCGGATCGCGACCTGGCGCGGCCTGCGCCTCACCGGTCCCGCGTACCGGCGCCGCAGTCATCGGTACAACGCGGCGCACTGGTGCAACGCGGTGCGCGTCGCACGCGCCTGTGGTTCGATGCTGGGCGATCGCTATCTCGAAGTGCGCTACGAGGATCTGTGCGGCGATTTCGCGGTCAGCGCGGAGCGCGTGCTGCGCTTCGCCGGGGCGCCGGACGTCGGGGGCGCGATCGCGCGCGTTGCGCCCCTCGTGCACGGCGACTCGGTCGGCAGGCATCGGCGGGAGCCGGCGCGGGCCGTGCGGGAGGTCGTCGCGATCGCGAAGGCCGAACTCCTCGCCTTCGGCTACCTCGAACGCGACCCGGAACGCCCGCGCCGTTCGCCGTGGCACTCGGCTTTCGCGGACGACCTGGTGGACCGGCTGCGCCGGGGCGACCTGATCGCGTCCTGGCGGCGGCGCGCGCTGCGCCGGTAGCCGCGAAGCACGGGCGCGCGGGTGTACGCGGGCCGGCCGCGCGTCGGAGCTAGTGGAAATCCCGCGAGCGAGTCGGCAGCGAGCCCAGCAGCGGCGTCAGGTCGACGAGCCGTCCGGCGATCAGGTGGACGACTTCACCCTCGCGCTCGACCTTGCCGTAGACCGCCATCAGCCGCGAGCCCAGCAGTTCGCGGCGCTGCCGATCGGAGAGGTCGCGCCAGACGATCACGTTGGTCGAGCCGGTCTCGTCCTCGAGCGTGACGAACACGACGCCGCTCGCGGTGTCCGGGCGCTGTCGCCCGACGACGATGCCGGCGGTGCGCGCGAGGCGGCCATGCGGGGCGCGCAGGATGTCGGCTGCCGTCGACAGGCGCCGTTTCGCGAGTTGGTCGCGCAGCAGTGCCACCGGATGGCGGCCGAGCGTCAGGCCCAGGCGCCGGTAGTCGGCGACGACGTCTTCGCCTTCGGTCGGTGCGGTCAGGTCCGCGGCGTTTTCGTCGAAACGTCCACCGGCGAGCAGCGCCGGCAGTTTCTCGACGCCGGCCACGTCCCAGACGGCCGCGTGCCGATGACCGGCGAGCGAGGCGAGCGCGCCGGCGTCGGCCAGCGCCTCGAGATCGCGGCGGTCGAGCTTCGCGCGGTGCGCGAGGTCGGCGACGTCGGCGTAGGCGTGCTCGCGCCGCGCGGCTTCGATGCGGCGGGCGCCCGCTTCGGTGAGACCGGAGACGAGGCGCAGGCCCAGACGCAGCGCCGGGCCGTTCGCGCCCCAGCGTTCAGGCAGATCCCCCTCACCCCGCTCGCGGGGAGAGGGCCGCGGCGAGGGGAAATCCGGCGGTGAGTGGGCTGCGGGCATCGAAGGTCGCTCGGGACGAAGGCGAACCCCCCTCTCCCCGCGAGCGGGGAGAGGGCCGGGCTGAGGGGCTTCGAGTGTGCACTCCCAGTCGCTCGCGACGACGTCCGGCGACCGGACTTCGACGCCGTGCCGGCGCGCGTCGGCGACGAGCTGCGCGGGCGCGTAGAAGCCCATCGGCAGCGAATCGATGAGCGACGCGCAGAAAGCCGCCGGATGGTAGCGCTTGAGCCACGCCGACACGTAGACGAGCAGCGAGAACGACGCCGAGTGCGACTCCGGGAATCCGTACTCGCCGAACCCCAGGATCTGCTGGTAGATCTGGCGAGCGAACGCTTCGGCGTAGCCGCGCTTTCCCATGCCCTCGATCAGGCGCTCCTCGAACTTCTCGAGGCCGCCCTTGCGTCGCCACGCGGCCATCGACCGGCGGAGCTGGTCGGCTTCGCCGGGCGAAAAGCCGGCCGCGACGATCGCGAGCTGCATCACCTGCTCCTGGAAGATCGGCACGCCGAGCGTGCGCTCGAGCACGGCGCGCACCGCGTCCGACGGATAGGTGACCGGCTCGAGGCCCTGCCGGCGCTTGAGATAGGGGTGGACCATGCCGCCCTGGATCGGCCCGGGACGCACGATCGCGACTTCGATCACCAGATCGTAGAAGTTCGCGGGTTTCAGGCGCGGCAGCATCGACATCTGCGCGCGCGATTCGATCTGGAACACGCCGACCGTATCGGCGCGCTGGATCATCGCGTAGACCGCGGGATCCTCGGCCGGGATGTCCTGCATGGAAAATGGGGTCAGACTCGATTTTCCCTGCTGGCGGTCCATCGCCGCGCGTTGCGGCGGAAAAATCGAGTCTGACCCCATTTTCGCCGACCCCAGCCGGTCGAGGCAACGGCGGATCGCGGAGAGCATGCCGAGCGCTAGGCAGTCGACCTTGAGCAGCCCCATCGCGTCCAGGTCGTCCTTGTCCCACTGGATCACCGTGCGCTCCGCCATCGTGGCGTTCTCGACCGGGACCATGCGTTCCAGCAGTCCGCGCGCGATGACGAAGCCCCCGACATGCTGCGACAGGTGGCGCGGGAAGCCCATGAGCGCCCCCGCGAGTCTTGCCAGTCTCCGGAGGAGCGGGCTCGCGGGGTCGAATCCGGCCTCGCGGACGCGATCGGCGTGGATCGCGCGTCCGTCCCACCACGCGAACACGCCCGAGAGCCGATCGACCTCGGCCGGACCCAGTCCCAGCGCCTTGCCGACGTCGCGCACCGCGCTCTTCGGACGATAGGTGATGAGCGTCGCGGCGAGCGCCGCGCGGTCGCGGCCGTACTTCGCGTAGACGTACTGCATCACCTCCTCGCGCCGCTGGTGCTCGAAGTCGACGTCGATGTCCGGCGGCTCGTTGCGCTCGCGGCTGATGAAACGCTCGAACAGCATCGACATTCGCGCCGGATCGACCTCGGTGATGCCCAGCGCGTAGCACACCGCCGAGTTCGCGGCCGACCCGCGACCCTGGCAGAGGATGCCTTTCGAGCGCGCGTAGGCGACGATGTCGTGGACGGTGAGGAAATAGGGCTCGTAGCCGAGCTCGGCGATCAGCGCGAGCTCGTGCTCGATCAGTTCGCGCACCTCGGGCGGGGCGGCGGTGCAGCGGAACGTCGCCTCGCCGCAGAGCATGCGCTCGTCACCCGGGCTCTGCGCCCCCGGGCGGGGAGCTGGGCGGTGTGTGGGGACGTAGCGCCGCGCGAGCCCGGTCTCGACGAGCTTGCGCAGATGCGAGGCCGGCGTCTCTCCGGACGGCACGACCTCGTCCGGATACTCGTAGCGGAGTTCGTCGAGCGAAAAGTGGCAGCCGTCGGCGATGTCGAGCGTGCGCGCGAGGAGTTCGGGCGGGTAGATCGTCGCGAGGCGCCCGCGCGAACGCAGGTGGCGCTCGGCGTTGGGAAAGAGCGCGAGGCCGCATCGGGCGACCGGCGTGCGCAGGCGTATCGCCGTCAGCGTGTCCTGCAGCGCGCGCCGGGCGCGCACGTGCATGTGGACGTCGCCGCAGGCGACGAGCGGCAGCGCGTGCGCGCCACCGATCGCTTCGAGCGCCGCCAGCCGGGCCTGGTCGCCGGCGCGCGCGTGCAGCGCGACGCCGAGCCACGCCCGTCCGGTGAATGTCGAGGCGATCCAGTTCGCATCGTCCGGCGAAATCGGTGAAATCGGGGTCAGACTCGAATTTCCTTGGGGAAAA
>JADZDA010000193.1 GCA_020851255.1 Burkholderiales bacterium
CGAGATTCGGCGGAAATTCGAGTCTGACCCCAATTACCCCCAATTCCCCCAGTTACCGCTATTTCCCCAGCGGGGAGGTCGTCGCGTAGCCGTGCTCGTGGAAGACGAGGCCGCGGCCATGGCCGCGCTCGCAGGTGTGCACGGCGCCGATGAAAACGACGTGATCGCCGGCGCGGTGGCGATCGTAGTGCGCGCACTCGATCCAGGCGACGCAGCCGTCGATGAGCGGCGCGCCCGACCAGCCGGTCCGATAACCGACGCCGGCGAACCGGTCGGCGTGCGGGCGCGAGAAGCGCCGCGCGATCTCGACCTGTCCGGCGGCCAGGAAGTTGACGCTGTAGCGCTCCGCCGCCTCGAAGGCGGGTAGCGAATGCGACCGGCGCCCGAGGCTCCAGAGTACGAGCGGCGGATCGAGCGACACCGAGTTGAACGAGTTCGCGGTGAAACCGACGATCCGCCCGTCCGGGTGACGCGCGCAGATGACGGTCACGCCGGTGGCGAACTGCGCGAGCGTGTCGCGGAACGCGGTCTCGGTGAACGCGCGGGCGGCGGCGGGCGACGGGGCGGGGGTCACGGGAGTACGCGGTCGGATTCGGGCCGGGCGCGGCCCGGCCCCGGGGCGCGGGTCGACGGCGATGGTACCGGAAAGGGGCGCGGAACTCTGAGCACGGGGATGCGGACCGGGGTTTGCGCGCAGTCGCACCCGCCGGTCGACCCTGCACTTGATGGGGCGAATCCGGAGATCGCCGCAGGATCCGATGCCCGCCGCGCCGGCGAGCGCTCGCCGGAAGTATCCGCTGCGGCCGGCTTTTGGTTACACTGATCCGTCTGTCGCCGACCTGTCCGTGTCGCGCCGATGGCCGAATCGCTGCAGAAGCTCGTCGCCCGTCGCTACGCCGGGACGCACGTACCGGTCGCACTCGTGTTGCCCGACGGCGGGCGCATTTCCCTGTCGGACTCCCCCGAAGTCGAAGTCCTCGCGCGGAGCTGGCGCGGCCTGAAGGCGCTCGCGGCGCCGGCGATGGGCGCGCTCGCTCGCGCCTACGTCCGGAACGACATCGACTTCACCGGCAGCGCGCGCCGGGTGCTCGCGGTCGCCGAGGCGCTGGTCGGCGACATCCAGCACGGCCGCGACCCGTTGACCGGCCGCGTCCGCCTGTGGCGGCACCAGCGCCGCGCGAATCGCAGGAACATCGCGCACCACTATGACGTCAGCAACGCGTTCTACCGTCTCTGGCTCGACGACCGGCTCGTCTACTCGTGCGCCTATTACGAGCGCGACGACGCGAAGCTCGGCGAGGCGCAGCTCGCGAAGCTCGACCACATCTGCCGCAAGCTGCGCCTCGCGCCCGGCGAACGCTTCCTCGACATCGGCTGCGGCTGGGGCGCGCTGATCCTGCACGCGGCGCAGACCTGCGGCGTGCGCGCGACCGGCATCACGCTGTCGAGGAACCAGTACGAGCACGTGCGCGAGCGCATCGCCACGCTCGGCCTCGCCGGCCGGGTCGAGGTGCGCCTGCAGGATTATCTCGACCTGCCAGAGAGCGAGACCTACGACAAGATCGCGAGCATCGGCATGTTCGAGCACGTGGGCGTGAAGCGTTTCGCGAGGTACTTCGGCAAGATCGAGCGCGTCCTCGCGCCCGGCGGCTTCGTGCTGAACCACGGCATCACGCACAACGCGCTGCACGGCCGGAGCCTGGGCAGCGGCATCGGCGACTTCGTCGAGGAGTACGTGTTCCCGGGCGGCGAATTGACGCACGTCCACCGCGTGATCGAGTCGATGGCGGCGGCGGGGCTCGAGGTCGTCGACGCCGAGGCGCTGCGCGAGCACTACGCGCGCACGCTGTGGGCGTGGACCGAGCGGCTGGAGGGGAACGCCGACGCGGCCCGGCGCGAAGCCGGCGACGAACGTTTCCGGGTGTGGCGGATCTACCTCGCCGGCTCCGCGCATGCGTTCGACCGCGGATGGCTGTCGCTGTGGCAATTGCTCGCCGGCAAGCCGAAGCCCGGCGGCGCGCTGCCGCATCCGCTGACGCGCCGCTACATGTACCCGTAAGGCGCGGCGTGCCGCGCCCCGCCCCCTTGCGCCGCTGCACCCGAGGCGCAACATGGCGCCGATGACCCCGCAGAACGGCCCCGCCTCCGCGCTCGAGTTCCCGACCGCCTTCCCGATCAAGGTGATGGGGCGGCGCACCGACGATTTCGCCCAGGCGATCGTCGAGGTCGTGCTGCGCCACGCGCCCGATTTCGACGCCGGGACGCTCGAGATGCGCGCCTCGCGCGCCGGCAACTACCTGTCGGTGACCGCGACGATCACCGCGACCTCGCGCGAGCAACTGGACGCGCTCTACCGCGAGCTCACCTCGCACCCGCGCGTGAGCATGGTGCTCTGACGCCCTCGCTGGACGGGGTGGGCGCCCGGCTTGCACCCCGGCCAGGGCCTCCAGGGCGGGTGTGAGCGCCCGCCTTCGTGCCGCCCCGCGACTGGCCCGGGTAAGCCGTTCGGTCGGGGGCGAGCCGGTCGCGATCCGAGGACGTTCCCGACGAGCCGACATGCTCGAGTCCCATGGGGACTTCGGGGAGCCCGTCGAGAACCTGGTCCACGAGGAGATCGGGAGGCGCGGCCGGAAGGGGTGGGCGGAGATCTTGCCGAGGTTGTGTTTCTCCAGTAACCTGACATCAGGATAATTGCTCCAGAATGCCTGTTACTCGAACATGCCCCCGACCGCGTTGACCCGCAGAGCCCCCCGCATGGCGGAGGCGGCCCCCGCGCCCGACGCCGTCCTCAGCAAGGCCGTCGTGCGCGCCGCGCAGGTCCTGGCGCTCACGCAGAAGGAGCTCGCGGGCATCCTCGGCGTCTCGGAGGCGACGGCCTCGCGCCTGTACGCCGGCCGCTACCGGCTCGAACCGCAGCGGGCCAAGGAGTGGGAACTCGCGCGCCTGTTCGTCCGGCTCTTCCGCTCGCTCGACGCGCTGTGGGGGCACGACGACGTCGCTCGCACCTGGCTCACCAGCCCGAACCTCGCGCTCGGCACACGCCCGCGCGACTTGCTGACCTCGGTCGAAGGCCTCGTCCGTGTCGTCGCGTACCTGGACGCCGCAAGAGGTCGCGTCTAGCGCCGTACGCCACGCGGGCAACGCGTGGCGCGCGGTCGAGGCGCAGCACCTCGTCTCGACCAACGTGCTCGTCGACAGCGCCGACGAGCAGCGCGTGCTCGAGGACCTGCTGGACGAGAGCAAGCCCCCGGTGCCGCCGGGCGCGCGCGGGCTCGACTTCCTGCTGTTCACGCCGTTCCGGTACGCGCCGCCTCCCGGCGGATCGAGGTTTCGCGGCGAGACGGATCCGGGGGTGTTCTACTGTGCGGACGAGGTCCGGACCGCGTGCGCCGAGCTGGGGTCCTGGCGCTGGCGTCACCTGCTGGACACACCGGCCCTCACGCGCATGCCGCCCGCCGGCCAGACCGTGTTCCGCGTGCGCCTCGACGCACCCGCGATCGATCTCCGGACGCCGCCGTTCGACGCCGGGCGCCCGGCGTGGACCGACCCGGACGATTACCGCGCCTGCCAGACGATGGCACGCGTTGTCCGGACGGCCGGATTGCGCGCGATCCGCTACGAGTCGGTGCGCGACCCGATGCATGCCGGATGCTGCGCGGTACTGGATCCGGGAGCCTTCGCCAAGCGCTCGCCGCTCGACCGGCAGACCTGGTTGCTGTCGGTGTTTCGCGAGCGCGTCGTCTGGCAGCGTTCGCACGTCTACGCGGGCGAGACCTTCGAGTTCCCCGCGTCCGGCTGGTCCGTGCCGCCGGCCGCGCCCGGGCCGAAAAGGCCGGTGACGAGGCGCCGCCCATGAGCGGTTCCGCACCGGCCGGCGCCTCGTGGGTCGCGAGTGCGCCCGCGCGTCTCGACGACGCGACCGCCTTCGTCCTGCGCACCCTCGGTCGCACCGACTACGAACGCTGCTGGCGGGCGATGCAGGCGTGGACCGACGCGCGCAGCGCCGACACGCCCGACGAGCTGTGGATCACCGAGCATCCGCCGGTCTACACGCTCGGGCTCGCGGGCCGGCGCGAGCACCTGCTGCGCGAGGGCGCGATCGCGACGCTCAAGGTCGACCGCGGCGGACAGGTGACCTACCACGGGCCCGGCCAGCTCGTCGTCTACGTGCTGGTCGACCTGCACCGGGCGAAGCTCGGCGTGCGCGACCTGGTCCGGAGGCTCGAAGGCGGGGTGGTACAATGGCTTGATTCATTGGGCATTTCAGCGCGAGGCAAGCCGGAGGCGCCCGGTGTCTATGTGACGCGCGACGGGGTCGAGGCGAAGATCGCGGCACTCGGACTCAAGGTGCGCAACGGCCGCACGTACCACGGGGTGGCACTCAACCTGCGGATGGACCTGGGGCCGTACGCCGACATCGATCCCTGCGGCTATCCGGGGCTCGCGGTCACGCAGGTCGCCGACTTCGTCGCAGCGCCGGCGGTCGACGAGGCCGGCGTGAGCTTCGCGCCGATCCTCGCCGCGGCGATCCGGGGCGCGGACCGTCCTGTGGCGAGCGCGCCGCCGCCGAACGCCCGACGACCGACACGATGACCGCCGAGACCCCGCCACCGCCGCCTTCCGACAACGCCGCCGGCGTCAAGCACAAGGGCGCGGGCAAGACGGCGCGCATCCCGATCAAGGTGGTGAGCGCGCCGGTGCTGAAGAAGCCGGAATGGATCCGCGTCCGCGTCGGCTCGAGCCCGCGGGTGGCGGAGATCAAGCGGATCCTGCGCGATCACAAGCTGCACACGGTCTGCGAGGAGGCCTCGTGCCCGAACCTGGGCGAGTGCTTCGGCAAGGGCACGGCGACGTTCATGATCATGGGCGACATCTGCACGCGTCGCTGCCCGTTCTGCGACGTGGGCCATGGCCGGCCGCTCGCGCTCGACCCTGACGAGCCGGTCAACCTCGCGAAGACCATCGCCGCGATGCGCCTCTCGTACGTCGTGGTCACGAGCGTCGACCGCGACGACCTGCGCGACGGCGGCGCGCGCCATTTCGTCGACTGCATCCGCGCCGTGCGCGAGCATTCGCCGGCGACGAAGATCGAGGTGCTGGTGCCCGACTTCCGCGGCCGGATGGAACGCGCGCTCGCGATCCTCGAGAGTGCGCCGCCGGACGTGATGAACCACAACCTCGAGACGGTGCCGCGGCTCTACCGGCAGGCGCGGCCGGGGTCCGATTACGCGCACTCGCTCGCGCTCCTGCGCGAATTCAAGGCGCGCGTGCCGGGCGTGCCGACCAAGTCCGGCCTGATGGTGGGCCTGGGCGAGACCGACGAGGAGATCGTCGCGACGTTGCGCGACATGCGCGCGCACGGGATCGACATGCTCACGATCGGCCAGTACCTGCAGCCTTCTCAGGGCCACCTGCCGGTCGCCCGCTACGTCCACCCCGACACGTTCGCGATGTTCGAGCGGGAGGCCGTCGCGATGGGCTTCCGGCACGCGGCGGTCGGCGCGCTGGTTCGCAGTTCGTACCATGCGGACCGTCAAGCCGAGGAAGTGCTCACTTCGCCCCGGCGCGCCGGATAGCGGACCCACAGGGCTGCCGACCGGTGCTTCGCCGGGCTTGCCGGCGCGCCGGGTGAGGCGCGGGCGGCCGCGATTCAGCTGCTCCCGACCTTCCCCGCTCGACTCGCGCATGGGGTCGCGGAGGCTCTGCCGGCCGTTCGCAGGAGCATCGCAGGGTGCGGCTCCGCGGTCGGTCGCCATGCCCGGCGGCAGCCCCGGGCGCCTTCGCCCCGGGCGAGATCCCTGGCCGGTCATCGAGCCGGACGGCCGGGGTTGACATCGTCATATCTGCCGTGGGAATATTTCCCACGGTGCCGTGTTGACGCTGGCATGCCGGCGAACCGGGGCACGCGGGAGCGTGGAGGCGCTCGTCAGCCGGAATCCTAGAGGAGACAGGTCATGCATTCGCACCTCAAACGCGCCGCGTACGCCTTGCTGGCGGTCGCCGCGCTGCTGTTCAGCGCGGTGGCACCGGCCAAGGACGGTGTCATCGAGATCAAGGGCAGCGTGCAGTCGATGCCCGCCGGCGGTGGACTGACCGGCGACTACACGATCGCCGGACGTACGGTGCGCGCGAACGGGTCGACGAACATCGACCAGGAGCACGGACCGCTGGTCGTCGGCGCCAAGGTCGAGGTCAAGGGCACGCCCGGCGACGGCGACGTCGTCCTGGCCACGAAGATCGAGGTACAGGCAGCCGGCGACACGCCTCCGCCGCCCGGATCGATCATCGAGATCAAGGGTCTGGTCCAGTCGGCACCGGCGAGCGGCTTCGTCGGAGACTGGACGATCGCGGGGCGCGCGGTCCGCAGCAACTCGTCGACCAAGATCGACCAGGAGGACGGCGGGCTCGTCGTCGGAGCGACCGTCGAGGTCAAGGGCACCGACGGCGACGGTGGTGTGGTCAACGCGACCAAGATCGAGGTGAAGTCTTCGCCGGCGCCTGGAACCGGTGACGATGGTGAAGACAGCGACGGGTCCGATGGCGAGATCAAGGGTGCGATCGAGTCGCTGCCCGACGGCACGCTCGTCGGCAATTGGCGCGTCGCCGGCCGGACGGTGATCGTCCTGTCGACCACGCGGCTGAAGCAGGACCATGGCGCGTTCGTCGTCGGCGCGATCGTCGAAGTCGACGGCACGCCGGGGCCGGACGGCTTCATCGCGAGCCGCATCGAATCGAAGTCGTCGGGCAAGCCGGATCCGGAGCCCGAGGACGATCTGCTCAACATCCACGGTCTGATCGAGGCGCTGCCGGCCACCGGGCTGATCGGTGACTGGACGGTGTCCGGACGGCGCGTGGTCGTCGGCGCGGCCACCAAGCTCGAAGCGGAAGGCGGTCCTTTCGAGCTCGGCAAGCCGGTCGAGGTCAAGGGATTCCCGCTGGACGACGGCGCGATCGAGGCGACCAAGGTCGAGACCAAACCGGGCAACGGCGCTCCGGTGCCGGCGCTCGCGATCTTCGGCAAGATCGAGGTGCTGCCTCCGGCCGGGCTGATCGGTGTGTGGACGGTCGGCGGCAAGCTCGTAAACGTCACCGCGACGACCAAGCTCAAGGCGAACAACGGTCCGTTCGTGCTGGGCGCCGACGTCAAGGTCGAAGGCTGGCAGCAGGTCGACGGCGCGATCGAGGCGCACGAGATCGAGACCAAGTCGACGACCTCGGCGTCCGACGACACCGGCAAGGTGGCGGTCGAGTTCTTCAACGCGCAGCTCGGCCACTTCTTCATGACCGCGTCGAAGGGCGAGATCCAGGCGCTCGACGGCGGCGAGTTCGGTGGCGCGTGGACGCGCACCGGCCAGCAGTTCACCGTCGGCGGCAGCTCGGGCGTATGCCGGTTCTACGGCATGCCGCCCAAGGGCCCGAACTCGCACTTCTTCACCGTCAGCCCGGACGAGTGCAGGCACGTGATGGACGCGTGGCAGGCCTGGACGTTCGAAGCGCACGCGTTCGGCATCACGCCGGCGGTGAACGGTACCTGCCCGGCGGGCATGCTCGCGGTGCACCGGTTCTACAACAATCCGGCGTCCGGTGCGGACATCAATCATCGCTACGTCATCTCGCCGGAGATCGCCGCGCAGATGACGGCGGCGGGCTGGATCGACGAGGGCGTGGTGATGTGCGCCCAACCCTGACCGGCGCGCTCAGGATCCGAACTCCCCCCTGACGGTCGGATCCTGGCCGGTGGAAGGCCGCCCACCCGGGCGGCCTTCCTTTTTCAGACGCCCGCGATCAACGGACCGGCGGGCGTTCGCCGCGCGGCCAGAGCAGCCACATCCGGCCGTCCTGGCGCATCCGGCCCGCTTCGCGGCCCGCCTCGTCGCCGAAGCCCCAGAAGAAGTCGGCGCGCACCGCGCCGCGGATCGCGCCGCCGGTGTCCTGCGCGAGCGTCAGTCGCTCGAGCTTGCGGTCGGACAGCGGCCAGGTCGTCGCGAGGAAGACCGGGGCGCCCAGCGGAATCGCGCGTGCGTCGACGGCGATCGCGCGTCCCGCGAGCAGCGGGACCCCGAGCGAGCCGTACGGTCCGTCGATGCGGGACTCGAGCGTGTCCGGGGCGGGCGGGGGGACTTCGCGGAAGAACACATAGCTCGGGTTCTCGTCGAGCAGCGCCTCGAGCCTGTCGGGATGGCGGCGCGCCCAGCCCTTGATCGACTGCATCGACGCGTTGTGGCGCGTGAGCTCGCCGCGATCGATCAGCACGCGGCCGATCGAGCGGTACGGGTGACCGTTCTGGTCCGCGTAACCGACCCGCACCACGCGGCCGTCGGGCAGTTCGACACGGCCCGATCCCTGGATCTGGAGGAACGCCGCGTCGACCGGATCGGCGATCCAGAGCAGGACCTTGTCGGCGAGCCCCGCCTTGCCGCGCTCGATGTCGGCGCGCGACCAGTAGGGGACGACACGCCGTCCTTCGACGCGCGCCCGCACACGGCGGTCCTTGAGTTCAGGATGCAGCGCGGCGAGATCGACGGTCAGCAGATCGTCGGGCGCGGCGTAGAGCGGCGTGGTGAACGTGCGGGTGCGCTCGCGGCTGCCGTAGAGCATCGGCTCGTAATAGCCGGTGACGAGCCCGGTGGCCGTTCCGTCCGGGAACGCGACCGACCACGGCGTAAAATGCGTCTCGAAATAGCGCCGGACCGCGTTCCGGTCGCGCGGATCGATCGCCGACGCTGCATCGCAGGGCGCCCGCCACAATTCGCGCGCTGCCTCGCGCGCCGCGAGCGCGTGGCAGCTCGCGGTCCACGCGAGCCAGGCCTCCTCGACGCGATCGTCGGCCCAGCCGGGCAGCGCGCTCCAGGGCTCGGCGGCGAACGCGACGCGCGGTCCCGTGTCGGCGGTCGAGGCCGGCGATGGCACCGGCAGCGGAGCGGCGAGCGGCGGCGCGGGTCGCGGTTCCGGCAGCGGCGGGGGAGCGGTCGCGCAGCCGGCGACCGCGAGCATGGCGAGCAGCACCGCGGCGGTCCGCGCGCAGGTGTGCCGGAACACGCGCGGCCGCGACGCGGGAACGCGACTTCGAAGGGCGGTCACGAACGATGGGCTGGATCCTGCTCGAATCGCTGGTCGCATTGCTGATCCTCGTGGGCATCGTCGCCTGGACGATGGCGCCGTGGCGTCGTCGTCGCGGCGCGCTGCCGCCACCGGACGAGCCACCCCGCGGCCCGGACCGCGATCCGGGATCCTGACCGCTTCCGGGCGCGTCCGGCCCGCGGGCGGCGCGGTCAGTGCAGCGTCCGGGGCACCGACAGCGTGAACGGCGGAATCGGCGCGTCGAATTCGCGACCGTCGGCCGCGACCATCCGGTAACTGCCGCGCATCGTTCCCACCGGCGTGGCGAGGTTCGCGCCGGACGTGTACTCGAAGCTCTGGCCCGGGACCAGCAGCGGCTGCTCGCCGACCACGCCCGGCCCCCGGACCTCCTGCACGCGATGCTCGCCGTCGGTGATGACCCAGTGGCGCGACAGGAGTTTCGCGGCGACCGTGCCGGTGTTGGTGATCGTGATCGTGTACGCGAAGAAATACTGGCCCTGCTCGGGGTCGGACTGGTCGGCCACGTAGGTCGAGCGCGGCTCGACGCGGATTTCGTAACGCGGGTCTTCGCTCATCGCTCGCGGATTCCTGGTTCCGGCGCGTCCCCCGGGCACGGCCGGCGCCGAGGCCGCGTGGCCACGCGGGATGCGCTACGATTATAGCCATGAGCCCGCCCCGACCCTGCCGCATCGCCCCCTCGCTGCTGTCCGCCGACTTCGCCCGGCTGGGCGAGGAGGTGCGGGCGGTGATCGCCGCGGGTGCCGATCTCGTTCACTTCGACGTGATGGACAACCATTACGTTCCCAATCTCACGATCGGCCCGCTGGTCTGCGAGGCGATCCGCCCGCATTCGAGCGTGCCCATCGACGTGCACCTGATGGTCGAGCCGGTCGACCGGATCGTGCCGGACTTCGCCAAGGCGGGCGCGACGTTCATCACGTTCCATCCCGAGGCCTCGCGCCATGTCGACCGCACGATCGGGCTGATCCGCGAGTCGGGCTGCAGGCCGGGCCTCGTCTTCAATCCGGCGACGCCCCTCGCCTGGCTCGACCACACGATCGACAAGCTCGACATGGTGCTGCTGATGTCGGTGAACCCGGGGTTCGGCGGCCAGTCGTTCCTGCCGCACGTGCTGCCCAAGCTCGAGGAGGCGCGCCGGCGTGTCGATGCGGCGCGCGCACGCACAGGGCGCGAGATCCTGCTCGAGGTCGACGGCGGCGTGAAGATCGACAACATCGCCGCGATCGCGAAGGCCGGCGCCGACACCTTCGTCGCCGGCAGCGCGGTCTTCGGCGCGAAGGACTACCGCGCGACCATCGCGGCGATGCGCGCGGCGGTCGCGGCCGCCTGACGTGGCGGCGGACCGGGTCGACGCGGTCGCTTTCGACCTCGACGGCACGCTGATCGACTCGGTCGGCGATCTCGCGCACGCGCTCGCCCTGACCTTCGCCGACGAAGGACTGCCGGCGCTGCCCCTGACGGTCGTGCGCGACCTGGTCGGCAAGGGTATCCCCACGCTGATCGCGCGCGGGCTCGCGCGGGTGACCCGGATGCCGGCCGACGAGGCTCGTGCCGCCGCGATGCTGCCGCGCTACTTCGCTCACTACGAGGCGACGCTGGGCGAGCGGTCGGCGCCGTTTCCCGGCGTCGCGCAGGCGCTCGCCGCGATCCGCGCGCTCGGCTGCCGGACCGCGGTCGTCACCAACAAGGCGGCGCGCTTCGTACGGCCGCACCTGGAACGCGCCGGCCTGTCGGAGCTGTTCGACGCGACGGTCGGCGGCGACGAGGCGCCGGCGCGCAAGCCGTCGGCCGAACCGCTCGCGCTCGCCGCCCGGCGACTCGGCGTCGAAGCAGCCCGCGTGCTGATGGTCGGCGATTCGGCGAACGACGTCGGCTGCGCCCGGGCGGCCGGGGCGCCGGTCGTCGTCGTTCCCTGGGGTTACCGCGAGGGCGCCGCTGTGCAGGATCTGCGGGCCGATGCTATAGTCGGATCCTTCGACGCCCTGGTCGCCTACGTGGCCGGGCGCCGGACCTCCCCGGCCCGATGACGCATCCCGACCGAGTCCGGTACGACCGCCCCGCCGCCGCCGTGCGGCGATGGCGTCCCGCGCGCTGGCGCAACCGCGCCCTGTAAGCCCGCGCGCCGGGCGTCCGCGCTGCCGAAGCGACGCCGTCGCAGGTCCCGGTCGACGAAGGGTCGCCGACATGCTCACCGAAGCCGAATTCCGCGCGCTCGCCGCGCAGGGCTACAACCGCATCCCGCTCGTCGAGACGTCGTTCGCCGATCTCGACACGCCGCTGTCGCTCTATCTCAAGCTCGCCGGCACGCGCGACACCTACCTGCTCGAATCCGTCGTCGGCGGCGAACGCTTCGGACGCTATTCGTTCATCGGGCTGCCGGCGCGCACGCGCATCGCCGCGCGCGGCCGCGCGATCGAGGTGAGCGAGGGCGGTCGCGTCGTCGAGCGACACGAGGGCGATCCGGTCGAGTTCGTGCGCCGATTCATGAAGCGCTACCGCGCGGCGCCGCTGCCGGGGCTGCCGCGCTTCTGCGGCGGGCTCGCCGGACTGTTCGGCTACGACATCGTCCGGCACATCGAGCGGCGGCTCGAGCACACCGGCAAGCCGCCGACGCGCTCGCTCGCGAGCGTCCCGGACATGCTGCTCGTGCTGACCGAGGAGCTCGCCGTCGTCGACAACCTCGCCGGGCGCATCTCGCTCATCGTCTACGTCGACCCGTCGCAGCCGGACGCCTGGGAGCGCGGCGCCGAGCGGCTCGCGGAGCTGCGCCGCAAGCTGCGTGTTCCCGTCGCGATCCCGCTGCAGACCGCGTCCGCCGAGCGCACGTCGGGCACGAGCGAGTTCGGCGAGGCCGCGTTCAAAGCCGCGGTCGCGCGGGCGCGCGAGTACATCGCGGCCGGCGACATCATGCAGGTCGTGCTCTCGCAGCGGATGACCCGGCCGTACACCGCGCCGGCGATCTCGCTCTATCGCGCGCTGCGGTCGATCAACCCGTCGCCGTACATGTTCCACTACGAGTTCGGCGACTTCCAGGTCGTCGGCGCTTCGCCGGAGATACTCGTGCGCAAGGAGGGTCGCGACATCACGCTGCGGCCGATCGCCGGCACGCGGCCGCGCGGGCGCACGCGCGAGGAGGACGAGGCGCTCGCCGCGGAGCTCCGCGCCGATCCCAAGGAGATCGCCGAGCACGTGATGCTGGTCGACCTGGGGCGCAACGACGTGGGCCGGGTCGCGGCGACCGGGACCGTCC
>JADZDA010000194.1 GCA_020851255.1 Burkholderiales bacterium
CGGGCCGGTCGTGAAGCCGGTCATCTCGCGGCGGCAGCGCCGGAAGATGGAAGCGCAGCTCCGCGGCCCCGACGCACCGCACGGCTGACGCCTTTCGCCACTCGGCGCACCACAACGATGACGCTCGCGTGGGCGCATGATGCCATCGTGGCGCCATGCACACCGCCCTCGAGTTCACCCATGTGACACGCCGCTGGCGCGCCGGGATCCTCGGCGGCGACAGTGAGTCCCTCGCGCTCGATGACGTCTCGTTCACCTTGCGTGCCGGTGAGGTCGCGCTCGTGACCGGAGGCGCCGGTGCAGGGAAGAGCACGGTGCTCCTGCTCGCGACCGGTCAGGCCGCGCCCTCCGAAGGCCGCGTCCGCTGGGACGGCCGCGATGACCCCACGGAGGCGCGGCCGCAGCAGATCGGCGCGCGCCCCTGGGAATACAACGTCCTCACCGTGCGTCAGGCGCTCGCGTTCCACGCCGACCGGCTCGCGCTCGCCGACCCGTCGCTGCCAGCCCCGGCGCGCTTCGTGCCGCTCATGGCGACGGTGGGACTGCGCGGACTCTCGCGCGTCCGGCTCGGCCAGCTGGCGGCGCTGGACCGGCTGCGCGTGGTGGTCGCGCAGGCGCTGCTCGCCGCGCCGCGCGTGCTCTGTTGCGAGGAGCCGTTCGCCTATTGTGGTCCGGACGAACGCGTCGTCGCCGGTCGCCTGCTGCGCACGGTCGCCGCGCGCGGCATCGCGGTGCTTGTCGCCACGCGCGACGCGCGCGAGCTCGTCGAGCTCGGCATCGCCGACAGGCACTTCGCGATGGCGCGCGGACGGCTCACCGAGCTTGCGTCGCCCGCAGCAGCCACGCGCTCGGTGCTCGAACTCGCCGTGCCGAGGCCCGACGAGGCGATGACACGCCTGCTGCGCCGCCTGCCGAGTCTCGCTCGGCGCGGCCGGCGGCTGCGCGTGCCGCTCGCCGGCCAGACGCCCGAGGCCATCCTCGCGCTCTGTCGCGACGCCGGCGTGCAGGTGCGGGCGTCGCGCGTCGCGGAGGAGAGGCCGCCGGCGCGCGGCTGACGCTCCCGCGCGGCTCGCGCCGTGGCTCAATTGCCTTCGCGACGGATGCGGAAGCGGACGATCGAAGGGACGCCGAGCGAGTCGATCGCGATGCCGACGAGCCCATCGTTCGAGAGCACCGGCTGCGGTCGCAGCTGCAGGTCGGCCGGCACGTCCACGGTGCCGAGCAGCGCACCGTCGGCGGCGAACGCATCGAAGGTCAGCCGCGACCGAAGTCGCCGGTCGACGGACGCCGGATCGCCAGGTTCGAACTCCGGATCGTCGCGCTCCACCGCCCCGCCCTCGCGCAGTACCCACACGGAACCATCGCGGCCCGCGAAGAGCCCCGAGATCAGTGGCTTCGCGCCCGGAATGTCGGCTCCGGTCCAGGTCCAGGCAGGGTCGAGCCACCGCAGACCCTTCGTCACATACGCCCGCTCCTGTGTCGATTCCGCCGAGGTCACATCCACGGCAGCGACGTCGCGTTCCACGCGGAGCGGCCCATCGCCCCCCGGCCAGGTGATCGCGTAGCGGTCGCCATCGGCGATCGCGAATCCGCCGGCCGGGTGCCACGTCGCGTGCGAGACCGGTGCGAACGGCAGCGGGAGCTCCGCGGTGTTGCCGCCCCGTCGCGCGACCAGTGTCGCGCGCGGCAGTCGGCCGACAGGAATCGCGATCGTGTCGATGACGCGCCCGTCGCCACTCACGCGGGCGAGCCCGTAGGTCCAACTCTCGATCGGCCCCGAGTTGTCGGTGACCACCCGGGAAAGCAGCGTGTCGCCGGAGATGCCGAAGTTGTCGCGAGTCCGCAGGCCGGGCTCGATCACGGCCCATTGTCCCGCCGGAGCGCCGTCGGGTCCAAAGAGCTGGATCCGCGCGTTGCCGGGATCACGGACCGCGACGCGGCCGTCGCGCAGGACCGCGAGGCCGCCATCGGGCGCTCCGAGCTCCCCCGGGCCGCGGCCGTCGCGCCCCCAGATCGCGACCGGCCGCAGTGTGGAATCGAACACCCGCACCGCGCGTCGCTGCCCGTCAGTGGCGAAGATGCGCCCATCCCGTCCCTCGGCCAGTGCGACGATGCCGCCGAGCGTGACCGTGTCGTTCCCGTCGGCCGCGCCGAACGTCGCCTCCGGAACGAGACGCGCGCCTGCGCCCCAGACACCCTCCCCGCGCCAGCGGATGACGAGCGTGTCGCCGGCCATAACGGTCGTGCGGGCCGGCGCGTCGCGATCGGCCGGAGCGCACGCGACGCCCGCGGCGAGAAGGAACGTCATGGCGAACGGACGCAGGCGCGGCATGAGCGAGTCTCGACTCCGTAGAGTGATCGGTGCGACGGTCCGAACGCGCCGCGCACGCACTCCGTTCCTGGACGTCCGCGGCGCACGGCCGTTGCCGCCTGCGGAGCGCGCCCGGTAGCTTTCCCGAATGGCCGAGTTCCGTCTGTTCAATACGCTGTCACGCGCCGTCGAACCGTTCGCTCCGGCCGACGGCGAGACCGTCAAGCTCTATACCTGCGGTCCGACGGTCTACAATCCGGCGCATCTCGGCAACTTCCGCACCTTCCTGTTCGAGGACCTCATGCGGCGCGTGCTGCGCCTGCGCGGGTGGAAGGTCGAGCAGGTGATGA
>JADZDA010000195.1 GCA_020851255.1 Burkholderiales bacterium
GCGCAGCCGCCGGGCAGCGATACGCGCGCCTCGCCGCAGCGCGCGACCAGCGGTCCCAGCGCGAGGATCGACGCGCGCATCGTCTTGACGAGCTCGTAGGGCGCGAGCGGCCAGTCTATGCGGCGCGCGTCGAGCGCGACCGTTCCCGGTTCGCGCTCGTCGACGGCGACGCCCATCTGCGCGAGCAGCGTGCGCATCGTGCGCACGTCGTTCAGGCGGGGGACGTGGGTCAGGACGAGCGGCTCGTCGGTCAGCAGCGCCGCGCACAGGATCGGCAGCGCGGCGTTCTTGGCGCCGGACATCTCGACGGTGCCGGCGAGGCGTGCGCCGCCTTCGACGATCAGCTTGTCCATCGGCGCTGCCGGTCGCGGGCCGACGGCGATGCCGGCGGGAAGCGGATCGAACGCGAGGTCCGGCCCGAGAGGATCGAAGGCGCCCATCCGCGCAGGATCCCGCGCGTGAATGGCGCGCGCCGGGACGCGCCGCTGGCGTTCCACGGGCGGAATCGGGCGCAGCGCGGGCGGGCGGCGGCTCCTGCCGGCCGCGGGCACCGGACCAAGGTCAGGCTCCGCGCCCGGCCGCCCACTCGGCCGGCGTCATCGTGCGCATCGACAGCGCGTGGATCTCCTCGCGCATCCGTTCGCCCAGCGCCGCGTAGACGAGCTGGTGGCGGCGCACCCGCGGCAATCCGTCGAACCGGGCGGACACGATTAGCGCCTCGAAGTGGTGGCCGTCGCCCCGGACTTCGAGCGTTTCGCAGTCGAGCGCGGCCGCGAGCGAGGCGCGGATCGAATCGGGGGTGACGGGAGGCGTGTCGTGCATGGTCGGTCGCGCGGGCGGGCGTCGCCGGATCGCGGCGTCGGTCGCGGAATGGTACCGCAGGCGGTCCGACCGGGCCGCGCGGGTGCTTACGGTCGCAGCTTCCACCCGCGCGCGAGCAGCGCGAGCGTGAGCGTGGCGAGTCCCGCGCCGAAGGCGATCACGATGCCCAGCGAGAGCCAGGGCGAGGTGTCGGACAGCCCAAAGAAACCGTAGCGGAACCCGTCGATCATGTAGAAGAACGGATTGGCGTGCGACGCGGCCTGCCAGAACGGCGGCAGCGACTGGATCGAGTAGAACACGCCCGACAGGAACGTCGCCGGCACGATCACGAAATTCTGGAACGCCGCGAGCTGGTCGAACTTCTCGGCCCACAGGCCGGCGATCAGGCCCAGCGTACCCAGGATCGCGCTTCCGGCGAGCGCGAAGACGGCCACCCACAGCGGCTGCGCGGGCAGCGCGAGCGACGGCGCGAACGCGAGCGTCACGACGAACACGCCCGCGCCCACGGCGATTCCCCGGACCATCGCCCCGGCGACGTAGGCCGCATAGAGCTCTCGCGGCGAGAGCGGTGTCAGCAGCACGAAGATCAGGTTGCCGGTGATCTTCGACTGGATCAGCGACGACGAGGAGTTCGCGAAGCTGTTCTGCAGCACCGACATCATGACGAGGCCGGGCACGAGGAACGACGTGTAGCGGACCCGGCCGTCGAACACCGCGACGTGCGATTCGAGCACGTGCGAAAAGATGAGGAGGTAGAGGAGCGCGGTCAGCACCGGCGCGGCGATCGTCTGGAACGCGACCTTCCAGAACCGCAGCACTTCCTTCGCGAAGAGCGTCCGCCAGCCGCCTCCGGCCGCGATCGCCGGCGGCGTCACGCAGCCGCCTTCGCCGGCTCGGCGCGCATGATCCGCAGAAAGACCTGCTCGAGGTCGGTTTCGGCGAGCGCGAGCTCCTGGATGTCGATGCCGGCGGAGCGCATCGCGGCCAGAAGCCCTTCGAGATCGGCGTAGCGTTCGATGCCGATGTGCCAGACATCGCCGGTGCGCCTGACGACGCGCTCGCGCCACGACGGAGGAATGTCGTGCGCGATCACGCGGACGGTGAGGCCGGAGAACCGCGACAGCAGCGCCTGCTTGGTGTCGAGCGCGACGACGCGGCCGGCCTTCAGCATCGCGATGCGGCCGCACAGCGCCTCCGCTTCCTCGAGGTAGTGCGTCGTCAGGATCACCGTGTGGCCGCTCGCGTTGAGCTTGCGGATGAACGCCCACAGGCTCTGGCGCAGTTCGACGTCGACGCCGGCGGTCGGCTCGTCGAGCACGATGACCGGCGGCCGGTGCACGAGCGCCTGGCCGACGAGCACGCGGCGCTTCATGCCGCCGGACAGCGACCGCATGTTCACGTCGGCCTTCGCGGTCAGGTCGAGGTGGTGGAGGATCTCGTCGATCCAGTCGTCGTTGCGGGTCAGCCCGAAGTAGCCCGACTGGATGCGCAGGGTCTCGCGGACGCTGAAGAACGGGTCGAACACCAGTTCCTGCGGCACCACGCCCAGCGCCCGCCGCGCGGCCCGGTAGTCGTCGACGACGTCGTGGCCCATGACGCTCGCCCGCCCCGCGTCGGCCCGCACGAGACCCGCGAGGATCGAGATCAGCGTCGTCTTGCCCGCGCCGTTGGGGCCGAGCAGGCCGAAGAACTCACCGGGCGCGACCTCCAGGTCGACGCCGTCGAGCGCCTGGACCGACCGGAAACGGCGCGAGAGGCCTTCTATGCGGACGGCGGCGGTAATGGCGGCGGTGCGGCGTCCCTGAAATTGGGGTCAGCTTGGGAAATTGGGGTCAGATTGGGAAATTGGGGTCAGAC
>JADZDA010000196.1 GCA_020851255.1 Burkholderiales bacterium
AAATTCGAGTCTGACCCCAATTCCCCCAATTCCCCCAATTCCGGAAAGGCGAAATTCGAGTCTGACCCCATTTTCCACGACCCGCTGCTCGCCCGGCTCGACCCGGCGCGCGACGCGGTGCTGCCGTTCGTCGTGCGCACACAGGGCTTCATCCTGCCGACGGGGAATCCAGCCGGCGTGCGCTCGTTCGCCGACGTCGCGCGCCGCCGGCTGCGTTTCGTCAATCGGCAGCCCGGATCGGGCACGCGGATCGCGATCGAGCGTCTGCTCGCGCAGGCAGGCGTCGATCCCGAAGCGATCGTCGGCTGGACGAACGAGGAATTCACGCACGCGGCGGTCGCCGCGACGATCGCCGCCGGACGCGCGGACGCGGGCTTCGGCATCCGCGCCGCCGCGGCGCAACTCAAGCTCGCATTCGTGCCGGTCGTCGACGAGCGCTACGCGTTCGCGATCCGGCGGGACGCGCTCGCCGATCCGCGGATACGGACGTTCCGGCGGTTGCTCGCGTCGGAGGCGGTCGCGAAGGTGGTCACGCCGATGCCGGGGTATCGGCTGGACGCCGGACGCGCCGTCGGGAAACCCGCGTCGGGCGCTTCCGCGTCACGCGCCGACGACCCGTAGGTCGCCGCCGCCAGCCAGTCGACGACGAAGCGCAGCGCGGCGATCGGCGCGGCGCCGCGCGCGCAGCGCGCCGGGTAGAGCGCGAGCTGCGCGTGGGCGCTCGTGCCCTCGGCGAGGATGGCGCGTACGCGGGCGAGCGCGGGCTCGGCGCGTAGCGCCCGCGCGTCCTCCTCGACGTCGGCGAGCAAACGCGCGATGGCGTCGCGGCAGGCGACCGGCTCCCCGCCGTCGAGCGCGAGGAAGGTCGCGTCGAGGCCGAAGCGCTTCGCGCGCCAGCGGTTCTCGTCGATCAGCCGCCGTTCGAAGGGGGCGCGCGCCGCGACGGGGGCGGGCGTGCGCACGAGAGCGCGAACGAGACAGCGATAGAGCGCGGCGATCGCGAGCGCGTCGTCGAGCCGCGTGCACGCGTCGCAGATGCGAAGCTCCAGCGTCGGGTAGCGCAGCGCCGGGCGGATCGCCCACCACAGCATGCTCGCATCGGCCGCCGCGCCGCCGGCGACCAGCCGGCGGACGAACTCGGCGTACTCGCCCTCGTCGGCGAACGGGTCGGGAATCCCGGTGCGCGGCCACTCGTCGTACGCGGCCTGCCGATACGAGTAGAGTCCGGTCGGCTCGCGGTTCCAGAACGGCGAGGACGTCGACAGCGCGAGGAACGCCGGCAGCCACGGCATCACCCGGTTCATCAGCGCGACCCGGTCGACGCCTTCCGGGACCGCGACGTGGACGTGCAGCCCGCAGAGCACGTTGCGCCGGCCGACGATCTGGAAATCGCGGACGAGCCGGCGGTAGCGGGACTTGCGCGTTTCGACCTGCCCCGCCCAGTTCGCGATCGGATGCGTGCCGGCGGCGACGACGCGCAGGTCCTTCTCGCCGGCGACTTCGGCGACGCCGCGACGCAGCGCCGCCATTTCCACCGCCGCCTGATCGTGGTCGTGGAATACCGGCGAGACGATCTCGATCTGCGAGCGCAGCAGTTCGGGCGTGACCGCATCGCCCACACGACGGCGGCACGCGTGCAGCAGCGAGGCCGGAACGTCGGCGCAGAGCGCACGCGTGCGCGGATCGACGAGGAAGAACTCCTCCTCGAGTCCGAACGTCCAGGCGAAGGCGGTCATGGGGTCAGAGCTGTAATTTGGGCCAGGTTCAATTCTGGACAAATGCCGAGTATCGGGGCTGGCCCAATTTACAGCTCCGACCCCGATCACACAATCCGCCGACGCCCGTAGAACGGATACCGGGGATCGGTGTAGCCGGGCGTCGACGGATGACCGGGACGCACCAGCGAGTCGACCAGCGCCTCGTCCTCGTCGGTCCACGCGGTGCCGGGCGCCGACTCGTATTCGCGCCATTGCTCCAGCGTGCGCGGCCCCGCGAGGATCGTGGTCACGATCGGATTCGCCCACAGCCACGCGAGCGCGAGCTGGACGATCGTGCGCCCGGTCCTCTCGGCGTGGCGCTTCAACGTCTGCGCGATCACGAACGACTCCTCGCGGAACTCGGTCTCCATCATCCGCATGTCCTTGAGCGCGCCGCGCGATTCGGGTGGCGGGGCGGCGCCCGGCACGTACTTGCCGGTCAGCACGCCGCGCGCGACCGGCGAATAGCTGGCCACGCCCAGCCCGTGGTAGTCGCACGCCGGCAGGATCTCGACCTCGGGCATCCGGTTCAGGAGGTTGTAGTAGGGCTGGCAGACGATCGGCGGCGGGACGTTCTGCCGCCCGCACTCGGCGACGACCT
Source organism: Burkholderiales bacterium (assembly GCA_020851255.1). Classification (GTDB taxonomy): domain Bacteria; phylum Pseudomonadota; class Gammaproteobacteria; order Burkholderiales; family Casimicrobiaceae; genus VBCG01. The sequence goes on from JADZDA010000196.1 coordinate 2,359, forward strand.
CGGCGATGCGCCAGCCGCGGAAATTCGACACGCCGAAGTAGCGGATGCGCCCGCTCGCGATCAGGTCGCCGATCGCAGCGACGGTCTCGGCGATCGGCGTCTTCGGATCGTCGCGGTGCAGGTAGTAGACGTCGATCCAGTCGGTTCCCAAACGTTCGAGACTGTCGTCGCAGGCCTGCAGCAGCCAGCGGCGCGACAGCCCGCCTTCCCAGGGCCGGCCGAGCACTTCGTTGCCTACCTTGGTCGCGAGGATCCACTCGTGGCGATGCGCCGCGATCGCGCGCCCGACGATCGTCTCCGATGCCCCCTTCGCGTACGCGTCGGCGGTGTCGATGAAATTGACGCCGGCCTCGCGCGCGGCGGCGACGATGCGCATCGCCTCCGCCTCGTCGGTGCGGTCGCCGAAGTTCATCGTGCCCAGGCACAACCGGGACACTTCGATCCCGGAGCGCCCGAGCCGGCGCTTCGCGTGCGTCTTCATGGTCGTCACCTCGATGGAAAGTCCGGGCCGGGTTCCATAAGGTCAGAGCTGCAATTCGGGCCGACCCCGATACTCGGCATTCGCCCGGAAGGGGACCCGGCCCAAATTACAGCTCTGACCCCGTTTCAGGCGCGCGCGGCACGCAGCCGCTGGACGTTGGGCACTGGCAGCGCGCGGCGCAACACCGTCTCGGCGAGCCACACGGCCGCCATGCGCGCGCGCGCGGCGACCGTCTCCGGCGGCATCTGCAGGAAGTCGTCGTTGTAGACGTCGAACGTGTAGTTGCCGTAATAGCCGTTCGCGTCCAGCCGCGCGACGAAGCGCGCGAGCGCCTCGCTGTGCGCTCCCTCGCCGGGAAAGACGCGGAAGTGCGTCGCGGTCGCGGCCCGTTCCTCGGCCGAGCCCAGGTCCTGCCACAGGTAGTCGGAGAGCTGGACCAGGAACACCTGCGCCGGATCGAGGAGATCGAGGTCCTCCTCCGGCGCGAGCCCGGCGAGCACGTCGAACGCGTCGACCGCGACGCCGAGGTTCGGGCTGTTCACCCGGAACGC
>JADZDA010000197.1 GCA_020851255.1 Burkholderiales bacterium
GAATTCGAGTCTGACCCCAATTACGGAATTCGAGTCTGACCCCAATTACGGAATTCGAGTCTGACCCCAATTTCGGAATTCGAGTCTGACCCCCAGTACCGACCCCAATTACCGACCCCGATCCCTCCTGCCGCAATGCTCTGGGCCGCCCTGCTGCTGCCGCGACTGCCGCTCGAGGTCTACGCGCGAGCCTGGAGCGACGACGAAGCGGGTCGGCCGTTCGCGGTGACGAGCGGCGGAACGCGCCCGCAGATCGTCGACGCGAACGCGGCCGCGCGTGACACCGGCATCAGGCGCGGCCAGCCGCTCGCCGCGGCCCTCGCGCTCGCCCCGTCGCTCGTCGTGCGCGAACGCGACCCGGAAGCCGAGGCGCGAGCGCTCGAAGCGGTCGCGGTCGGGGTGCTCGCATCCACGCCGATGGTGAGTCTCGAACCGACGTCCGCCGTCCTGGCGGAAATCGGCGGCAGTCTCGCGCTCTTCGGCGGAATCGACCCTCTGCGCTCGCGACTCGACGCCGTGCCGCGCGTCCGCGGTCACGTCCCCCGGATCGGCATCGCGCCCGCACCGCTCGCCGCGCTCGCGCTCGCACGCATGCGTCGCGACGAACCGATCCGCACGCTCGCCACGCTCGCCGCCGCCCTCGACGACATCCCGCTGGCCGCGCTCGGCCTGCCCGCGCGCGCGCGCGACACGCTCGCCGCCGCCGGCGTGCGCACGATCGGCGCCGCCGCGAAGCTGCCGCGCGCGGGACTCGCCCGCCGCTTCGGCGCCGAGACCGTCGTTCTGCTCGACCGCGTGCTCGGTCGCGTGCCCGATCCCCGCCTGCCGTGGACGCCGCCGCCGGTCTTCGAAGCGCGGATCGAGCTGCCGGCACCGGCGCACGACGTCCAGGCGCTCGGCTTCGCGCTGCAGCGGCTGCTGCGCGAAATGGCCGAGTGGCTCGCCGCGCGCGGGCTGGGCGTCCAGCGTTTCGAAGCGAGGCTCGTCCACGAACGCTGGCAGCGCGAGCGACTGCACCGGCGCGCGACGACGCTCGCGCTCGCGCTCGCCACGCCTTCGCGCTCGTTCCCCCATCTCGCGACGATCGTGCGCGAGCGCCTCGCCCGAGTCGATCTCCCGGCGCAGGTCGAGGGCATCGAGCTCGCCACGCTCTCGACTGCGCCGCTCGCCGGCCGGCCGCTGGGCCTGCTGCCCGGCGACGATGCCGACACGCCCGAAGTTCCGCTCGTCGACCGCCTGCGCGCGCGACTGGGCGACGACGCCGTGCTGCGCCTGGGCGCGATCGCCGACTACCGGCCCGAGCGCGCGCAGGCCGAGCGCGCCTCGGCGGGCGACGCAGCCGCGACCGCAGGCGCGCCGCGTCCGCTGTGGCTCCTCGACACGCCGCAACCCCTCGCCGACGCGCTGATGCGCGCGCCCTGGGCGCTCCACGACGGTCCCGAGCGCATCGAATCGGGCTGGTGGGACGGCGGCGACGTGCGGCGCGACTACCACGTCGCGCAGACACCCGACGGCGCGCGCGCCTGGATCTTCCGCGACCACCGGCGCGGGACCGACGACGGCGACTGGTGGTTGCACGGCTGGTTCGCGTGAGTCCCGGTCCCCCGGCCGGCGCCCCGTAGAATCCGGCGATGCCGACCGCAACGCCCCCTCACGACACCGCGCCGCATCCGTACTCGTCGCTGACGCCCGACGCCGTGCTCGACGCGCTGGACGCCGTCGGCGTCCACGGCGACGGCCGGCTGGTCGCGCTCGGCAGCTACGAAAACCGGGTCTACCAGGTGATGCAGGACGACGCGCCGCCGGTGGTCGCGAAGTTCTACCGGCCGGGACGCTGGACCGACGCCCAGATCCTCGAGGAGCACGCGTTCGTCCGGGCGCTCGACGACGCCGAGGTCCCGAGCGTCCCGCCCCGCGAGATCGGCGGACGCACGCTGCACACGCACGCCGGCTTCCGGTACGCCGTCTACGACAAGTGCGGCGGACGCCCGCCCGAGCTCGACCGCGATGACGTCCTCGAGTGGATCGGCCGGTTCCTCGGCCGGCTGCACGCGGTCGGGGCGCGTGAGCGCTTCGTCCACCGGCCGGCGATCGACGTCGCGGAGTTCGGCGAGGCGCCGCGCGCGTTCCTGCTCGCGCGCGGATTCGTCCCGCCCGACCTGATCGACGCCTGGAGCGCCGCCTCCGACCTGGCGCTGGACGCGGTCCGCCGGGCGTTCGACCGCGCCGGCGACATCGCCCGCATCCGCCTGCACGGCGACGTGCACGCCGGCAACGTGCTGTGGATCGCCGACGGACCGATGCGCGGACCGCATTTCGTCGACTTCGACGATGCGCGCAACGGCCCGGCGATCCAGGACCTGTGGATGATGCTCTCCGGCGACCGTGAGTCGATGGAGCACCAGATGCGCCGCGTGCTCGCGGGCTACGAGCAGTTCCGCGAATTCGACCGCGCCGAGCTCGCGCTGGTCGAGCCGTTGCGCACGCTGCGCCTGCTCCATTACTCGGCGTGGATCGCCGCGCGCTGGGACGATCCGGCGTTTCCCGCGGCGTTCCCCTGGTTCGGCACCACCCGCTACTGGCAGGACCGCATCCTCGAACTGCGCGAGCAACTGGGCGCGATGGACGAGCCGCCGATCGAGGTCCGTTGACGGAGCGACGACGACAGGCGGCACCCGCCCGTCCGCGGAACGGCTCCGTGGCCAGGCCGAGGGCACCCGGTGCCTGCCGCGCGTCGGTTCGCGTCTCCGCCTCGAGCCATTCGAAGAAGGCACGGACCGCCGGGCGCTCCGCCGCGCGCCGCGCGTACACGAGGTGGAAGCCGCCGAGGTGCGCGACCCAGTCGCGACCGAGCGACGCGCGCACCAGACCCTCGTGCAGATGCTGTGCGAGGTGAGGCCATTTTCCGATGGCGAGACCGGCGCCGTCCACCGCCGCCTGGATCACCTGATCGTAGGGCGAGAACCGCAGCGTGCGCGAAGTATCGACCGGGCGCAGGCCAGCCGCATCGAACCACTGCGTCCAGTCGTACCGGGCCCGGCCGTACAGCACGGTTTCGAAGTCGAGACGGACGTGCCGCGCGACATCGCCGGGCTTCTTCAGGCCGCGTCCGGCGCGCCGGGCGAGCGACGGTGAACAGACGGGAAACTGATGGCAGGCGACGAGAGGTACACCGTCCGGCAGGTCCGCCCACGGCGGGACGTAGCGGATCGCGAGGTCGAGATGCTCGCGATCGAGGTCCACCGCGTCGTTGCTGGCAGCGACGCGAACGTCGATGTCGGTGTGGAAGCGCGTGAACCGGGCGATGCGCGGCACCAGCCAGAGCGATGCGAACGCGGTGGTCGTGGTGACGGAAAGCGCACCCCCTGCCGCCGGCGATGCGCTCGGCGGTCAAGTCGATCAGCGCGAGCGCATCGTCCGCCGCGCGATAGAGCCCGGCTCAGGCCTGCGCGAGCGTGAGCGACCGGTTGACTCGATGGAAGCGCGGCTGCCCGAGCTGTGACTCGAGGACCTTGATCTCCCGGCTGATCGCCGACTGCGTGACATGGAGCTCGCGCGCCGCGCGCGTGAAATTCAGATGGCGTGCGGCGGCGCGGAATCCACGCAGGAGGTCGAGCGACAGGCGCGGCGGGCGGCGGGTGTGCATGAGCGCCGGGAATGGATACGATGCGCAAGGATCGCTTGCACGCGCATGCGTTCCTTGTCGAGAATCGACGCAAGGGTACTCCCGGAACCCGCCGAGGTCGAATGATGATCGTCCCGATGAGTGTCGCCAGTGAGCCGCGCGATACCGCGCGGCGACGTCGAGTGGCCGGGTGGCTCGGGGCCACCTGCCTCGCGCTGGCCGCGGCATCCGATCCCGCCGCCGGCTACGATGGCGGCCGCCTGTGGCGAGTCTCGCGGGCCGGCGTTCCCGACAGCTACGTGCTCGGTACGATCCACGTCGCCGACGACCGGGTCTCGGCGATCGCGCGGCCGGTCGCCGATGCGCTCGCGAAGTCCCGGTCGCTCGCGATGGAGATCGTTCCCGGTCCCGTTTCCGGCGAGGACCTGGACGGGCTCGAATCGCTCGACGACGGCGCCCGGCTCGAATCGCTGATCGGCCCCCTCGCCTACGGACGCGTGCGGGTCGCGCTCCTGACGCGGGGTTTGCGGTCCGAGGCGATCGAGCGGCTGAAACCCTGGGCCGCGTGGTTGCGGATCGGCGGCCCGCCGTCCGATGCGTCCGACGCGCGCAGCCTCGACGAGAACCTGCTGCTCGCCGCACGCGAGCGCCGGATGGTCGTCTGGTCCCTCGAGGCGGCCGAGGAGCAGGCCGCGGCCTTCGACACCATCCCCGTCGACACGCAGGTCGCGCTGCTCCTGCGTGCGCTCGGGCACGCGGACCGGTCGTACCCGGCCGGTGAATCGGCGATCGACGCGTGGCTGCGTGCGGACCTGCGCGCCCTCGCCCGGTGGCCGACGGCGCCCGGCGTGGGCGATCCGGCGATGGACATCCACTACGCGCGGTTGATCAAGCACGTCATCCACGACCGCACGACGCTGCTGCACCACCGGCTTTTCATGCCATTGCGCAAGGGACGCGTGTTCATCGCGGTCGGCGCGTCGCACCTGCACGGCGACGAGGGCCTGCTCGCGATGATCGCGCGTGACGGCTATCGGATCACCCGCGTCTGGTGAAATCGGACGGCGCGCCGGCGGACGCGTGCCGTGCGAGCGTCGACCGGGAAACCCGGAGCGCCGCCATGGCCGCCAGCGCGAACGCGGCTCCGAGAGCGAACGCGGTCGGCGCACCCGCCGCGTCCCAGGCGGCCCCCGCGACGGCGCTCGCCGCGAGCATCGCCGCGCCGCTCGCGAGGTTGTACACGCCGAACGCGCTGCCGCGCAGGTCGTCGGGCGCGGTCAGCGCGACCATCGCCGCGAGCACGCCTTGCGTGAGCCCCAGGTGCAGGCCCCACAGCGCAGCACCGGCGAGCACGGCCGCCGCGCCGTCGGCGAGCGCGAGCGCGAGGTGCGAGGCGAGCAGCGCGCCCAGGCCCCCGCCCAGCATCGCGCCGCCGCGCCCCCGGTCCTGAGCGCCGCCCGCCGGCCAGGCGACCAGGGCGTAGACGAGCGTCATCGCCACCATCACCCACGGCGCCTGCGCGACGCCCAGGCCGGCGTCCGCCGCGCGCAGCACGAGGAAAGCCTCGGAGAACCGTGAGGCCGCCATCAGCGCCGCGACGGCGGTCACCACCCAGAACGCGCGGGGCAATCTCCGGGCGTCGGCCCACGACAATCGGGTGCCCCCCGGCGGCCCCGGCCGTGCGCGGGGTTCGTCGATGCCCACGACGAGCAAGGCGACCGCGATCGCGGCGGGGACCACCGCGAACCAGAACGCGCTGCGCAGGTCGCCGGCGAGCAACGCGAGCGCGACCATGGCCGCGATCGGGCCCAGCAGCGCCCCGACCGTGTCCAGCGCCTGGCGCAGACCGTAGGCGGCACCGCGCGCCTGCGGCGGCGTGAGATCGGCGACCAGCGCGTCGCGCGGCGCGCCACGCACGCCCTTGCCGACACGATCGACCCAGCGCGCGGCCACGACCCAGCCCAGCGTCGGGGCGAGCGCGAACACCGGCTTGGTCAGCGCGGCGAGTCCGTAACCGGCGAGCAGCAGCGGCTTGCGCCGGCCGATCGCGTCGGAAAGCGCTCCCGAGAACACCTTGACGACGAGCGCGATCGCCTCCGCCGCGCCTTCGATCAACCCGATCGCGAGCATCGACGCGCCCAGGACCGTCGCGAGGTAGAGCGGCAGCAGCGCGTGGACGAACTCCGAGGAGAGGTCCATGAACAGGCTCACGAGACCCAGCACGACGATGCCGCGCGGGATCCGCGGACGCGGCGCAACCGCGGCATCGTTCACCGCCGGTCGATCGTCGCTCATCTTCCCGGCCGGCGGAACGCGCTGCCGCTCGTCGCGTGGTCGCGGGTCAGCGACCGCATCCGCCCGGGTTGGTCACGCGCCGGGTCGACGCCGGGTGTTTCGCCAGGCGATCCGCCGGACGGACCGGCCGGCGCACGAGTTCGCCGCCGCAGTTGGGACAGACGCCGGCGAGGCGATCGCGCACGCAGGTCGAGCAGAACGTGCACTCGTAGGTGCAGATCATCGCCTCGCGCGATTCCGGAGGCAGGTCCCGGTCGCAGCATTCGCAGTTGGGTCGCAACTCCAGCACGGTCGCGCTCCTCGTCGGGCGAATCGGATACCGCGGGTTTGCGGGTCGCCTCGGTCCGGGATCCCGCCGCCGCATGTTGCCGCACGAATCGGCGCCCGTACAACATTGTGTCATCCACAGCGTCGCCCGGTGACGAAACCGGGGGCGAGAGCCTCCGAGGCCGCCTAGCCCGGCAAAGGTGCGAGGCGCGGGACCGCGCCTCGAATTCGACCCGCGGGAGTTGTCGCGGACAACGAAGCGGCTACGCGCCGACGGACTTCACGAGACTTCGTGATCGACGCAGGAACACGCTAGACTGGCGACTGGAACCCGCAACGGACTGAAAATCCAGGTCCGAACCGTCGCGGGAGCGCTGGGACAGGAACGTGTGCCCGGGTCGTTGTCCGCACCCGAGACGCGAATAAGGGCTTGCCCGTACGAAACGGAAACTATGCTGGGAGAGATCGACGGTCCGATTTTTGCTCACGAAAGGCGCCGGACGGACTCCTGTGTACGATCCCCTGGCCCGCCACGCCTCGTCCGGCCGACCGCTCCCCGAACGCACCTGACTACCGGCAACACCCGTGACTGCCGCGCCGCGTCCGTAGCATGACGTAGGACGGCGACCGACAGCCCAACCGCCCGAGAGCCTGACATGCCCGACAAGAAGAACTCGATCCCGCTGCGTCACTTGCCGACCTTCGCGCGCCGCCTGATCGGCGTGATCGGAGGCCTCGCGCTGGCGGCGATGAGCACGCACGTGTTCGCGGATGCCGCGCTCGGCACCGGCGTCAACTACAACAACGGCACCGCGGTCTCGGCCGGGCAGACCGGAGTCCCCGCGGTCATCGACATCGAGAACACGTCGACGCCCGACACGATCACCGTCCAGCTCAATACGATCCAGCACCTGCCGAGTTGCGGCGCGTACTCGGTCATCACCTGCTCGTCCGCGGATCCCGGGGTATTCGTGGTCAACCCGCTCTCCGGCACCGGCCGGACCGGGACCGCGTGCGCCGGTGTCGCGTTCACGTTCACGTCGACCGGCGACGGGCTCGGCACCTACAACGTCACCTGGTCGGGGACGATCACGCTGGCCGGACCCAACGGCGCGACCAACGACCTCGACAAGTGCCTGATCGACTTCACCGTCGACGTCGTCGGAGCGCCCGATGTCGACGCTTCGGGGGTGACTCCCGGACTGCAAACGCGTCCGAGCGCGACGACGACCGGCACGGGCAGCAACCTGACCGAAGCGGTCGGCTTCGGCACGACGCTCGTCACCGTGAACAAGGCCTCGCCCGGCATCTCGACGTCGGCCACCGCGGGCCCGTTGCCGGCCGGCAGCCAGATCAGCGACACGGCGACGGTCACCGGAGGTCTCAATCCGACCGGCACCGTGACCTTCAACCTCTACGGCCCGAACGACGCGACCTGCGCGAACGCGCCGGTCTTCACCTCGGCGAACCGGCCGCTGTCCGGTGGACCGCCGCCGACCGCGACCTCGGCGGCGTTCACCGCCAACGTCGTCGGGACCTACCGCTGGATCGCGACCTACAACGGGGACTCCAATAACAACGCGGTTTCCGGCGCGTGCAACGACGCCAACGAAGCGAGCATCATTATCCAGGACACGCCGTCGTTCTCGACGACCGCATCGGCCACGACGGTCGCCGGCGGTTCGCTGACCGACACCGCGTCGCTGACCAACGGGACCAACCCGACCGGATCGATCACGTTCACGCTGTACGGCCCGAACGACGCGACCTGCGCGAATACCCCGGCGTTCACGACTTCGGTAACGGTGAGCGGCAACGGCAACTACGTGTCGTCGCCGGCGTTCACGCCGACGCTGGTCGGCACCTATCGATGGATCGCCTCCTACTCCGGCGACACCAACAACGTCGCCGTGAGCGGCGCGTGCAACGACGCGAACGAGAGCACGCTGGTCAACCCGGACACGCCGACACTCTCCACCACCGCGTCGGCGGGCGGAGCGATCGGCGTTTCGGTCACCGACACCGCGTCGCTGACCAACGGCACGAACCCGACCGGCACGATCACGTTCAGCCTCTACGGACCGAGCGCGACCGCCGTCTGCGACGCCGGCAACCTGGTATTCACGTCCAACGCGATCACCGTCAGCGGCAACGGCAGCTACGGCCCGTCGACGCCATCGTTCACCCCGACCGCGGTGGGAACCTACCGCTGGATCGCCTCGTACTCCGGTGACGCGAACAACAACGCGGTCACCGGCGCCTGCGGCGCGGCGAACGAGACGGTCGTCATCACCCAGGCGACGCCCGGACTCGTCACGGTCGCGTCGGCCGGCGGTCCGATCGGTACGCAACTGACCGACCAGGCGACGTTGTCGGGTGGCAACAATCCGACCGGAACGATCACGTTCACGCTCTACGGCCCGAACGACGCGACCTGCGCGAACGCGCCGATCTACACGTCGAACGCGATCGCGGTCAGCGGCAACGGGTCGTACAACTCGTCGCCGGCCTTCACGACGACCCTCGCGGGCACCTACCGCTGGCGCGCCGTGTACTCCGGCGACGCGAACAACGCGTCGGTGAGCCACCCCTGCAACAGCGCGAACGAGTCCGCGGTCATCGACAAGAGCACGCCGTCGATCGTCACGGTCGCGTCCGCCGGCGGGGTCGTCGGACCGACGCAGATCTCGGATACGGCGACGGTTTCCGGCGGCACCAATCCGACCGGCACGGTCACGTTCAACCTCTACGGTCCGAACGACGCGTCCTGCTCGGGCTCGATCATCTTCACGAGCACGATCGCGCTCGCCGCCGGCTCCGCCACGTCCGGGAACTACACGCCGACGGCGCCCGGGGTCTACCGCTGGGTCGCGATCTACAACGGCGACGCGAACAACAACTCGGTGACCCACCCGTGCAACAGCACGAACGAGTCGGCGACGATCACCCAGGCGACACCGACGATCGTCACCGTCGCGTCGGCGACCACCGTGGTCGGGCAGAACCTCTCCGACACCGCGACGGTTTCCGGCTCGGCCGGCACACCGACCGGCACGGTCACGTTCAACCTCTACGGTCCCAACGACGCCTCGTGCTCGGGCTCGATCATCTACACCAACACGGTCGCGCTCTCCAGCGGGTCGGCGAACTCCGGGAACTTCCAGGCGACCGCTCCTGGGGTCTACCGCTGGGTCGCGATCTACAACGGCAACACCAACTACGCCTCGGTCACCCACCCGTGCAACTCGGCCAACGAGTCGACGACGGTCAACCAGACGACCCCGACACTCGTGACCGTCGCCTCGGCCGGCGGTCCGGTCGGCACGCAGGTCACCGACCAGGCGACGCTGTCGGGCGCGTTCAACCCGACCGGGTCGATCACGTTCACGCTCTACGGCCCGAACGACGCGACCTGCGCGAACGCGCCGGTCTACACGTCGAACGCGATCACGGTGAGCGGCAACGGCAGCTACACGTCGGCACCGGCGTTCACCACCACGCAGGCCGGTGTGTTCCGCTGGCGAGCCGTGTACTCCGGTGACGCGAACAACGCGAGCGTGTCGCACCCGTGCAACGCGGCCAACGAGTCGGTGACCATAGGCCAGCTCACGCCGACGATCGTGACGACGGCCTCGGCCGCGGGCACCGTCGGCACCGTGCAGTTGTCCGACACGGCAACCGTGTCCGGCAGCGGCCCGACGCCGACCGGCAACGTGACGTTCAACCTGTACGGCCCGAACGACGCGTCGTGCTCCGGTGCGGCCATCTACACCAACACGGTCGCGCTGGCCGCCGGCTCCGCGAACTCGGGCAACTTCAGCCCGACCGCGCCGGGGGTGTACCGCTGGACCGCGAGCTACGCCGGGGACGCCAACTACAACGCGGCGAGCCACCCGTGCAACTCGGCCAACGAGTCGACGACGGTGAACCCGGCGACACCGTCGATCATCACCACCGCCTCGGCGGGCGGCGTCCTCGGACCAACGCAGATCTCGGACACGGCGACGGTCTCGGGCGGCTTCAACCCGACCGGCACGGTGACGTTCAACCTGTACGGACCGAACGACGCCTCGTGCTCGGGTTCGATCATCTACACGAACACGGTCGCGCTCGCCGCCGGCTCAGCGAACTCCGGCAACTTCACGCCGACCGCCGCGGGTGTCTATCGCTGGACCGCGACCTACAACGGCGACGCCAACAACAACTCGGTCAGCCACCCGTGCAACTCGGCCAACGAGTCCGCGACGATCACGCCGGCCAACCCGACGCTGGTCACGCAGACGGCGGCGGCGGTGAACCTCGGCACGGCGATCACCGACACGGCGACGCTCTCGGGCGGCGTCAACCCGACCGGAACGATCACGTTCAGCCTGTACGGGCCGAACGACGCGGTCTGCGCCTCGGTCGCGACCTTCGTGTCCAACCCGGTCCCGGTGAACGGCAACGGCGCCTACGTCTCGACGCCGTCGTACACGCCGCTCGCGGAAGGCACGTACCGCTGGATCGCGAGCTACTCGGGAGACGCCAACAACAACGCCGTCTCGGGCGCGTGCAACGACGCGGGTGAAAGCGTCGTGGTGACGCGCCGTCCGCCGGACCACCCGGTGCCGACGCTGTCGCAGTGGGCGCTGTTGCTCCTGAGCCTGATGCTCGCGGGCGGCGCGTTCGTGATGCGTCGACGCGCTACCCGGCGGTAGGTCGAAGCGCGGCGAAGTGTTCGAAGCCGCCGGCGGGGGAACCCGCCGGCGGTTTTCTTTCGGCGCTCCGGTCCGGAATTCCCGGTCGCGGCGGCCGGCGGGTCGCGCGAATCAGCGCAGCGTGACCGTCGCGCGGACGACGCCGGCGCGATCGTGCGTCGCGGTCAGCGCGATCTCCGCACCTTCGTGCGCGCGCACGACCCACTCGATCTTCATCCGGTCGTCGGTGACGTGGTAGTCGGGCCAGAACGAGACGCCGGTGTGCTTCGCCCACCGTCCCTCGAGCTGCCCCCGCTCGTCGCGCGCCTTGCCGGAAAGGAGGCTCGCTCCTTCGGGCAGCGCGATCTCGGCGACGAGCCCGCGCACGACCTTGCGCGCGAGCGCGCGCTTCGATCCGTAGGACGGCAGCCAGCCGGTGTTCTGCACGACCAGCGTCACCTTCCAGGTGTCGGGCCCTTCCTTCGTCGCACCGGCGTGGACGAGCTCTAGCTTGGGCGAGATCAGCGCCTGCCAGACGAGCCACGAAGGAAAGCGCGCGAGTTCGCGTTCGCGCAGGTCCGGCGGCGGATTCGAGAACGCGTGGAAGCGGTTCCAGCCGCCGATCTCGACCTTCCCCAGCTGCGGGTGGTCGAACGGCCGCCAGCCACGGTGGGCGAGGCCTCCGGTCTTCTCGTCGCTCCAGCGCAGGAGCTTCAGGTCGTCTTCGGCCGGATGGTCGCGGAACCAGTCGATGTACTTGTACCCGGTGATCCCGGCTTCGCGCATCGGCGACCAGATCTCGACGACCCAGACGAACGCGCCCAGGTGCTCGTAGAGCCAGTCGAACGTGCCGCCGATCACCTCCTTCGGGTGGTAGCGGAACTCGTGGTAGACCGAGATCGCCGGATACCCGGTGCGCTTCTCGCCCTCCTCGCCGATCCGCCGGTACGCCCAGAGGTCCTGCGCGTCCATCTCCTCGTCGGGCGTGTGCTCGAAAGGCCGCAGCAGCACGCCGCTCCACGTGTGGAACGTCGTGCCGCCGACGATGTTGCGGTGGTTGACGACGAAATCGACGACCGCGCGCACCTCGGGCTCGGATACCGGATACGGGCCCGC
>JADZDA010000198.1 GCA_020851255.1 Burkholderiales bacterium
CCCGCCCCCAATTTCCCCAATTTCCCCCCCCCAATTCCCCCCGGCGGCCAGCCGCTTGCTGCGCCGCGGTATGATCGTCGGCCCATGGACCTCCGCGCGCAATCCGGCCCCCCCGCCGACGCGGACGCGCACGCGGCCGACGCGCCGCGGCTGCGCGAGATCCCGTACAACTACACGTCGTTCTCGGACCGCGAGATCGTCATCCGCCTGATCGGCGCGCCGATGTGGCGCCTGCTCGACGACCTGCGCGGCGAGCGGCGCACCGGCCGTTCGGCGCGGATGCTCTTCGAGGTGCTGGGCGACATCTGGGTCGTCGAGCGCAACCCCTACCTGCAGGACGATCTCCTCGACAACCCGAAGCGCCGCGATCTCCTGGTCGGCGCGCTGCGGCATCGGCTGACCGAGATCGAGAAGCGCCGGCGCGCGCAGGCGGGCGTCGATCCTTCGCGCGACGAGAAGGTGGCGAAACTCGTCGCGGCGACGGCCGAGGCGATCGACCGGTTCGCGACCTCGTTCGACGAGACCGGCGCGCTGCGCAAGCGCGCCCTGCGTGTGCTCGGACGCCACACGCACCGCGACAACATCGCCTTCGACGGACTCGCGCGCGTCTCGCACGTCACCGACGCGACCGACTGGCGTGTCGAGTACCCGTTCGTCGTCCTCTGCCCGGACGCCGAGGACGAGGTGCGCGGCCTGGTCGAAGGCTGCATCGAGCTGGGACTCACGATCATCCCGCGCGGCGGAGGGACCGGCTACACCGGCGGCGCGTGCCCGCTCACGCCGCGGTCGGCGGTGATCAACACGGAAAAACTCGAGCAGCTCTCCGCGGTCGAGCGCATCGTCATCGGTGGACGCGCCGAACCGGTCGCGACCATCGACGCCGGCGCGGGCGTGGTCACGCGCCGGGTGATGGAGGCGGCCGAGGCCGAAGGGCTCGTGTTCGCCGTCGACCCGACATCGGCCGACGCCTCGTGCATCGGCGGCAACGTCGCGATGAACGCCGGCGGCAAGAAGGCGGTGCTGTGGGGCACCGCGCTCGACAATCTGCTCTCGTGGCGGATGGTGACGCCGCAGGCGGAGTGGATCGAGGTCGAGCGGCTCGACCACAACCTGGGCAAGATCCACGACGCGCCGGTCGCGACCTTCGCGGTCAGGCGACTTTCGCGCGACGGCGCGAGCGTCGTGTCGACCGAAACGCTGTCGATCCCCGGCGCGCGGTTCCGCAAGGCGGGGCTCGGCAAGGACGTCACCGACAAGTTCCTCGCCGGGTTGCCGGGCGTGCAGAAGGAGGGCTGCGACGGCCTGATCACCCGCGCGCGCTTCGTGCTGCACCGGATGCCGCCGGCGATCCGCACCGTCTGCCTCGAATTCTTCGGCCAGGTGCGCGACAGCGTGCCCTCGATCGTCGAGATCAAGAACTACCTCGACACGCGCCCGCACGGCGCGATCCTCGCCGGCCTCGAGCACCTGGACGAGCGTTACGTGAAGGCGGTCGGCTACGCGACCAAGGCGAAGCGCCACGGCCGGCCGAAGATGGTGCTGATCGGCGACATCGTCGGTGAGACCGACGAGGGCGTCGCGCGCGCGGCCTCCGAGGTGCTGCGGATCACCGCGCGGCGCGGCGCCGAGGGCTTCGTCGCGGTGTCATCGGAGAGCCGCAGGAAGTTCTGGCTCGACCGCGCGCGCACCGCGGCGATCGCGAGGCACACCAACGCGTTCAAGATCAACGAGGACGTCGTCATCCCCCTCGAGCGGCTGGGCGACTACTCGGTCGGCGTCGAGCGGATCAACATCGAACTCTCGATTGCCAACAAGCTCGAACTGGCCGACGCGCTCGCCGAGATGTTCGCGCATCCGGACACGCTGCGGCTGTGGGGGCCGGACGACGAGGTGCGTCCGCCGCAGGAGCAGGTCGACGAACGCTTCGACGAGGCCCGCGCGCTGGTCGAGACGGTGCGCGCGCGCTGGCAGGACCTGCTCGACCGGATCGACGGGACGTTCCCGGCGTTGCAGTCGCACGCGACCGTCGTGTCGTGGAAGACCGAATTGCGCGATCCGCTCGAGGACCTGTTCGACGGCCGCGCCTACGCGCCGGTGGTCAAGGCGCTCGCCGCCACCCACGCGCGGGTCCTGCGCCGTCGCGTGTTCGTCGCGCTGCACATGCACGCCGGCGACGGCAACGTCCACACGAACCTGCCGGTCAACTCCGACGACTACGCGATGCTGCAGGTGGCGAACACCGCGGTCGCGCGGATCATGGCGCTCGCCCGCTCGCTCGACGGCGTGGTTTCCGGCGAACACGGCATCGGCATCACCAAGCTCGAGTACCTGACCGACGGGGAGCTGGCCCCCTTCGCCGAGTACAAGCGGCGCGTCGACCCCGAAGGCCGGTTCAACGCGGGCAAGCTGCTGCGCCAGCCCTTCCCCGCCGCCGATCTTTCGAACGCGTACACGCCGAGCTTCTCGCTGATCGGCGCTGAGAGCCTGATCCTCGAGGCCTCCGACATCGGCCATGTCGCCGAGTCGATCAAGGATTGCCTGCGCTGCGGCAAGTGCAAGCCGGTGTGCTCGACGCACGTCCCGCGCGCGAACCTGCTCTACAGCCCGCGCAACAAGATCCTGGCCACGTCGCTGCTGACCGAGGCGTTCCTCTACGAGGAGCAGACGCGCCGCGGCGTGAGCCTGCGCCACTTCGACGAGTTCTCCGACGTCGCCGATCACTGCACGGTGTGCCACAAGTGCCTGCATCCGTGCCCGGTCGACATCGACTTCGGCGACGTGTCGATCGCGATGCGCAACCTGCTCGCGCACCAGGGCAGGCGCCGGTTCAGTCCGGGCACACGGCTGTCGATGGCCTTCCTCACCGCGACCGATCCGTCGACGATCAAGGCGCTGCGCGCCGGGATCGTCGGGGTCGGCTACCGCGCGCAGCGGTTCGCGCACGGGCTCGCCCGGCGGATGGGGCTGCTCGGAGGGCAGACGAAGCGGCCGCCGGCCTCCGTCGGCAAGCCGCCGGTGAAGGCGCAGGTGATCCATTTCGTCAACAAGCCGCTGCCGCGCGGCGTCCCGGCGCGCACGTCGCGCGCGCTGCTCGACATCGAGGACGAGAAGATCGTGCCGGTGATCCGCGATCCGAGCCGTCCGTCCGACGATTCGGAGGCGGTCTTCTACTTCCCCGGCTGCGGGTCCGAGCGGCTGTTCTCGCAGGTCGGGCTCGCGACGCAGGCGATGCTCTGGCATGTCGGCGCGCAGGTCGTGCTGCCGCCCGGGTACCTGTGCTGCGGCTATCCGCAATCGTCGGGCGGCGACCATGCGAAGGGGCAGGCGATCTCGACCGCCAACCGCGTGCTCTTCCACCGGGTCGCGAACACGCTCAACTACCTCGACATCAGGACGGTCGTCGTCTCCTGCGGGACGTGCATGGATCAGCTCATGAAATACGAGTTCGAGCGGATCTTCCCCGGCTGCCGGCTGCTCGACATTCACGAGGTCCTGATGGAGAAGGGCGTGAAGCTCGACGGCGCGACCGGCGCGCGCTATCTCTACCACGACCCCTGCCACACGCCGATGAAGACCTACGCGCCGATCCGGGTCGTGGGCGAGCTGATCGGCGCGAAGGTCGCGTTGAACGACCGCTGCTGCGGCGAGTCGGGCACGCTCGCGGTCACGCGGCCGGACGTGTCGACGCAGGTGCGTTTCCGCAAGGAGCAGGAACTGCGACGCGGCGCGGCGGCGCTGCGCGCCGATGATTTCGCCGGTCCGGTGAAGGTCCTGACGTCCTGCCCGTCGTGTCTGCAGGGATTGTCGCGCTTCGAGGGCGACGCCGGCGTCCCGGCCGACTACGTCGTCGTCGAGATCGCCCGCCGCGTGCTGGGCGAGCGCTGGCTCGACGACTACATCGCGAAGGCGAACGCCGGCGGCATCGAACGCGTGCTGCTGTAGTTCGCGTCGCCCGCCATCGCGAGGCTCGCCGCGAGCACGAGCGTGCCCGCGAGCGCGACCGCGCCCAGCACGAGCGCGATGCGCTTCAGTGGAATCTCCCGATCGCCCGCAGTCGTGCCGGGTCGTTGCCCGGCGGCGGCGCCGGCACGGGACGGCAGGGATGCGGCGGCAGCCACGGCATCGCGAGGCGTGCGTCGGTCGGCAGGGTCGGCTTGCACAGGCGCTGCGCGACGGTGGTCGGATGGGACATCGGGACGTCTCCCTCGGAGGACGATCTGGGTCGGCGCGTCGAGCGCGCTCATGCCGGGCTTCATCGGGTTGTCCTGCGCGCCTCGGTGCGGAGCGGACGACTCGGCGGCTGCGTGGCCGGGGCGCTCTGGACTTCGCGCGCCCACAGTTCGTCGGTGGCCGGCGGCGCGTCGGCGACGATCCACGGGAGCCCGACGCCGAAGGCGAACGAGGCGACGAGCATCGCGATCAGGAACGAAATCACCTTGCGCCCGCGTTGCCGGGCGGGGGATTGGAGAGTCAGCGGGGCGTTCATGTTGTTGTTCTTCCTTCCGGTTCAATGACCCTGTGACGCTTCCGGGGGGCCGGGGTTCCGGCGCATCGTCGATGGGTGTCGTCGATACGTGGCACCGGACGGGTCGGAGGCGGGACTCTTCGCCTCCGGCGCTTCGAACCTCCGAGGCGCCTGTCACTGGAGCCCAGTTTGGGCATCCCGGCCGTAGTCCACAGCCGAGGAAGCCGCTTGCGCAGTGCGGAAAATTCGCCCGCCCTGCCGCCGACACTCCCCGGCGGCGCCGGCCCCGCAAGCCGCGCCCGGCGGCTCGCCGCAGCCGCCGGGCGGCGGGCGCCCGCGCCAAGGCTCTGTGTTATAAGTCTTTCTGTCCGCGGCAGCGCTCGCCCCGGGGTGGGGGGCGGGGAATCCCGCGACGAGCACGCTCGACGAGGCCCGACGCCCGATGAATCCCGAACCCGGCGCGCCGCCCGCCCCCACGCCGACACCGGCGTCCGCGGTCGCGCCCGCGATCCTGTCAGCCGGGGTCTCGCCGGCGCGCACCGCGCCCGTGCGCGCTCCGCTCGCGTTCGCCGATCCCGAAGGCGCCAGGAAATGGGCCGACAGCCTGTCGTTCGCGACGGTCGGCCAGTCCTACGATGCGCTCGTCGGTCAGTTGAAGGCGCTCTCGGCGGCCGATTTCACCGCCCGCGAGCGCGCGACCTACGCCGAGGTGCTGCGCGAGCCGGTGCTCCACCTGCACACCGAGCTCGCACGACGATTCGCGGGCAAGCCCCAGCCGGGCGGCGAGCGCGAGCGCGACGCCGCCGACCAGGCGATCGTGCTGTGGAACGCGCTGTGGGAGCTCTATTCCGGTTGCCTGAAGCCGCTGCTCGAAGGCGATCCCGAGCTCGCGGGCGTGAAGGCGAAGCTGCTGCAGCGAGGACTGTTCGTCGGCAAGCAGCTCGTGCTCGTCCACGGACTCGCGCGCCGCGTGCCGCCGCCGACGCTGTGGCAGGAGCTGCACGCCTGGTACCGGCTGACCGAGATGCTCGACTGCGCGGTCACCGCGGTCACCGACGAGGCGATGAGCAACGCGGTCGGCACGTCGTGCTACTCGACGTACGTCCACGCGGTGCTGCTCGCACTCGCCGATCCGTGCGCGATGTCGGTGCGCCAGATCGAACTCGCCGACCGCTGGCTCGCGCAATGGGCGCGCAAGGTGTTTCCGTACGCGCAGCAGCGCGAGACCGAAGGGCCGGTGCTGATCGTGGACCTGGACAGCGCCGTCGGGGGGCAGCTCGTCGTGCAGGCGCCGGGCGAGCCGCCGGCGTCGATGCGCTACGGATACCCGGGCAAGCTCGCCACCAGCGTGCGTGGACGGCTGAAGCGCCTCGCCACCGGCGCCTCGCCCGCCGAGCTCGGGCTGGGTGCCGACGCGACCGCCGACCAATGCGTCGCGTTGCTCGCGCTCCTCGACATGCACTGGTACCAGGCGCAGCGGATCGAATCCGGTGAGCACGGCAGGGTCGAGGCCTCGGCCGGCGGCGTGCCGGGCGTCTACTTCCGGGTCGCCGGACGGACCTTCGACCGGCAGGATCCGCTGGGACGCCTGACCTACGCCAACGCGCAGCATCTCGCGACGCTGGGCGCGCTCACCGACTACGACCGGCACAAGGAAGAAGCCGAACGCAAGTGGCCGTGGGAGCGCTGGGAGGGCCGGCACGGAGGGCGCGACGCGGTGCTGTCCCGGCGCGATCCGACGCTGCACCGGTGGTTCCTCGACCAGTTGGTCGCCGTGCGCGACGGCGAGCGTACGCGCCTGGGCGTCGTCACCCGGGTCGCGGCAGGGCCCGACGGCAGCATCGACGTGGCGATGAAGTTCTGGCCGGGCGCGCCCCGAACCCGCGCGGTGCGTCCGTACACGACCTCGTTCTCCGAGGATCCGCCGCTGCCGTCGATCCTGATCGCCGAGGCGGACGGTGACAAGCCGACGCTGATCTTGCCGCCGCGCACCTACGCGCCCGGGCGGCTGCTCAAGTCGATGGATCCGGGACCCGAGCGCAAGTACAAGCTCGTCAAGCTCGTGCAGCGCGGCGCGGATTTCGAGCGGGTCGCGTTCGAGGACGCGTAGCCACCGCCCGCGCGCGACGCTCGCGCCGGTGTCCTGGCGAGGGCGTCGCTCCAGCGACATCCGCCCGAAGGCCCCGATGCGGGCGCGGGGCCGGCCCTCTCCCGCGCGCCGGCGCACCGGGCGTCCGACCGACACCATGCCCAATCGCCTCGCCGCCGCCTCCAGCCCCTACCTGCGCCAGCACGCGGACAATCCGGTCGACTGGCATGAATGGGGGCCGGAGGCGCTCGAACTCGCGCGCGCCACCGACCGCCCGGTCCTGCTGTCGATCGGCTACTCGGCCTGCCACTGGTGCCACGTGATGGCGCACGAGTCGTTCGAGGACGACGAGGTCGCGCGCGCGATGAACGCGCTGTTCGTCAACGTGAAGGTCGATCGCGAGGAGCGGCCGGACCTCGACCGCATCTACCAGACCGCGCACGCGCTGCTCACGCGCCGCCCCGGCGGCTGGCCGCTCACCGTGTTCGTCGCGCCGGACGGCACGCCGTTCTTCGCCGGGACGTACTTTCCCAGGCACGGTGCGCACGGGCGTCCGGGAATGCTCGAACTGCTGCCGCGCGTCGCGGCGGCCTGGCGAGAACAGCGCGACGCGATCGTGGGCCAGAGCGGCGAACTCGCCGAGGCGATGCGCTCGATCGAGCCCGATGGCCACGGGCCGGTGCCGGCCGGCGCGGCGGAGGCGGCGCTCGCCGGGCTCGAGCGTGCGTTCGACACCGAGCACGGCGGGTTCGGCACGGCACCCAAGTTCCCGCACCCGGCGGAGCTCGCGTTCCTGATGGACGTCCATGCGCGCGTAGGCGACGGCGCCGGAAACGCGCTGGCGATGGTGCGGCGGACGCTCGATGCGATGGCCGACGGCGGCATCCACGACCAGCTCGCCGGCGGCTTCTGCCGCTACAGCGTGGACGCGCGGTGGTCGATCCCGCACTTCGAGAAGATGCTCTACGACAACGGGCCGCTCCTCGCGCTGTACGCCGACCTCGCGCGCGTCACCGGCGAGGCGCGTTACGCCGACGTCGCGCGCGGCATCGTCGGCTGGATGGACACGGAGATGCGTGCGACCGACGGCGCGTACTACGCGAGCATCGACGCCGACAGCGAAGGCGAGGAGGGCCGCTACTACGTCTGGGCGCGCGACGACGTCCGCGCCGCGCTCGACGACGGCGAGTGGGCGATCGCGAGCCGGCACTACGGCCTCGACGGCCCGCCGAATTTCGAAGGAAGCGCCTGGCATCTGCGCGTCGTCGCGCCGCTCGCGGACATCGCGGCGCGGCTGGGCATCGCGCTCGATCAGGCGCGCGCGACGCTCGACCGGGCGCGCGCGAAGCTCCTGGCCGTCCGATAGACGCGCGTGCGTCCCGGGCTCGACGACAAGGTCCTGACGAGCTGGAACGCGCTGGCGATCACCGGCCTCGCCCGCGCGGCGCGCGCGCTCGACGAACCGGCGTACGCCGGCCGGGCTTTCGCGGCGCTCGACGGGCTCGCGGCGAGCGTGTGGCGCGACGGCCGGCTCCACGCGACGCGGCGCGGGCGCGAACCCGCGCTCGCGGCGTATCTCGACGATCACGCGTTCCTGCTCGAAGCGCTGGTCGAGGCGATGCGCGCGCGCTGGCGGCGCGCCGACTACGACCGCGCCCGGCTCGTCGCCGAGGCGCTGATCGGGCGGTTCGAAGACCCCGACGGCGGCGGGTTCTGGTTCACCGCGCACGATCACGAGCGGCTGTTCCACCGGACGATGCCCGGCCACGACGACGCGACGCCTTCGGGCAACGGGGTCGCCGCGCGCGCTCTGATCGCGCTCGGACACCTGTCCGGCGAGCGCCGCTACCTCGAGGCGGCCGGACGCGCGGTGCGCCGTTTCGGTCCGGCGATCGCCGAGTCGCCGGGCGGCCATTCGACGTTGCTCTCGGCCGCGCGTTGGCTCGATCGCCCGCCGGCGGTCGTGTTGATCGCCGGGGAGCCCACCGCGGCCCGGGCCTGGCATGCGGCGCTCGAGCGCCGCCACCGGCCCGACACCCTCGTCGTCGACCTGGGCCCGGCGGCCGACCTCCCGCCCGAACTCGCGAAGGGACCGCTGCCCCCACGCGGCGCACGGGCGTGGGTCTGTCGCGACCTGACCTGCCTTCCTCCCGCCGACGATCTCGCCGCGCTCCGGGCGCTGGTCGACGGCTGAGTCTCGGGCGCGGTCAACCGCCGGGCGCCCGCCGGCGTTCTGGAGGGCGGCCCGCGCATCCGGGGCTGGCCGATTGCGCATGGTTCCTGTAACATTCGAAGGTTTTTTGCCCCGTTGACCCCCCTCGCATCGGAGAACCGGACTCATGAAGCTCAAGCTGATCGCGCTCGCCGGCGCAGCGCTCCTCGCCGCCGGAACCGCCCAGGCACAGGATGCCAAGGCCATGCTGCAAAAGTCAGGCTGCACCGCCTGCCACGCCGAAGACAAGAAGCTCGTCGGCCCGGCCTACAAGGACGTCGCCGCGAAGTACAAGGGTGACGCCGGCGCCGCAGCCAAGCTGGCCGACAAGGTCAAGAAGGGCGGGCAGGGCGTGTGGGGCCCGGTCCCGATGCCGCCGAACGCCGCGGTGAAGGACGAGGACATCAAGACGATGGTCGCCTACGTCCTCGCGCTCAAGAAGTAATCCGAGTAATCCGGCGCTCCGCGCTCGATCCGAAGCCGGCCCGCGTGGCCGGCTTCGTCGTTTCCGGGGCCGCTCCGGGGTTTTTGACCGGGGCGGCGCGCCACGGTAAAGTGGCGCCCGCTTCCCGCAGGAGAGCGTCCGGGCCCGTCGCAACGGACACCGGACCGCCGAAGGCGTAAGTCCCCGACGATCGCTCAGGCACCAGGGACTGCGGGAAGGACGACATCTCTGGAGAGCGGTCGCGGGCCGGCGGACAACCCCCGGCCTGGCGACCCACCGAAGGGGCACCCGGGCCTGGGAAACCGAGTCCGGCAATCTCTCAGGTAAAAGGACAGACGGGGCGGAACGGCCGTGACGGCCGCCCGCCCGTTTTGCGTTCGTGTCGGGTTCGTCCCGCGTCCTTACCGCGTCCGTCCGAGAGGTGCCCGTGTCCAGGTCCACGCCGCTCAATGCGTTGCACCGCGCCGCCGGCGCGCGCATGGTCGATTTCGGCGGCTGGGACATGCCGCTGCACTACGGCTCCCAGCTGGACGAACACCACGCCGTGCGCCGCGGAGCCGGGATGTTCGACGTCTCGCACATGCGCGTGGTCGACATCGAGGGACCGGCCGCCCGGGCGTTCCTGCGCCGCG
Organism: Burkholderiales bacterium; assembly: GCA_020851255.1. Classification (GTDB taxonomy): domain Bacteria; phylum Pseudomonadota; class Gammaproteobacteria; order Burkholderiales; family Casimicrobiaceae; genus VBCG01. Next base: position 9,844 of record JADZDA010000198.1, read on the forward strand.
CGATCGCCAACGACGTCGCCAGGCTCGTCGAGCCGGGCAAGGCGCTCTACGGCTGCCTGCTCGCGCCCGACGGCGGCGTCGTCGACGACCTGATCGTCTATTTCGTGCGCGATGGCGTCTACCGGCTGGTCGTCAACGCCGGTACCGCGGACGGCGACATCGCGTGGCTCTCGTCGCTGCGCGACCAGCACGCGCCGGGACTCGCGATCCGGCCGCGGCCCGATCTCGCGATCATCGCGGTCCAGGGACCGACAGCGCGCGGGAAGGTCTGGCGCGCGCTGCCCGGCAGCGAGGCCGCGACCGCGGCGCTCAAGCCGTTCTCGGCGGCCGTGCACGGAGACTGCTTCATCGCGCGCACCGGGTACACCGGTGAAGACGGCTTCGAGATCGTGATGCCGGCCGCGCGGGCCGAGGCGAACTGGACCGCGCTCGCCGGCGCCGGCGTACGCCCCTGCGGGCTGGGCGCGCGCGACACGCTGCGGCTCGAAGCCGGGATGAACCTCTACGGCCAGGACATGGACGCGAAGACCTCGCCGCTCGACGCGGGACTCGCGTGGACCGTCGATCTGTCGGGCGAGCGCGATTTCGTCGGCCGCGCGGCGCTCGTCGCCGCCGGCCAGCGCCGCGTGTTCCTGGGATTGGTGCTGCTCGACGGCGGTGGCGTGCTGCGCGCGCACCAGACCGTGCACACGTCTCACGGCGAGGGCGAGATCACCAGCGGCACGTACAGCCCGACGATGTCGCGGTCGATCGCGCTCGCCAGGCTGCCGATCGGTGTGGCCGCCGGCGACCCGGTCGAGGTCGCCGTGCGCGACAAGCGCCTGCGCGCACGCGTGGTCAAGCCGCCGTTCGTGCGCGCCGGCCAGGTCCGCGTTCCCCTCGACGGACGGCCGGTGGCGATCGACGTGCGACCGCTCACGGCCGACGACGTGGCCGCCTACCGCGCGCTGCGGTTGCGCGGCTTCGCCGAACATCCGGAGGCGTTCACCTCGAGCGCCGACGAGGAGTCGGGCAAGCCGCCGGAGTCGCTCGCGCGCCGGCTCGCCCGCGACCCGGCGCGGCCGCACGACGCGGTGTACGGCGCGTTCGACGGCGCGACGCTGGTCGGCGTCGCCGGCATCGACGTCGACATGCGCGCCAAGACGCGGCACAAGGGCCACGTCTTCGGCATGTACGTGGCCTCCGAGCGCGCGGGGTCGGGCATCGGCGCGGCATTGGTCGAGCGGTTGATCGCCCACGCGACCGCCGCCGGCCTGCGACAGCTCGTGCTGACCGTCACCGCCGGCAACGCCGCGGCCGAGCGGGTGTACGCGCGCGCCGGATTCGTCGCGTGCGGGCGCGAACCGCAGGCGGTCGTCGTCGCCGGCCGCGCGCACGACAAGATCACGATGGTGCTGTTCCTGCCCGCGGCGAGCGCGCCGCGATCCTGACGACCTGTTGCGACCCCTGACCGGAGATACGATGAACATCCCCGCCGACCTGCGCTACACCTCGAGCCACGAGTGGCTGCGCCGGGAGACCGACGGCAGCATCACCGTGGGCATCACCGACCACGCGCAGGGGCAGCTGGGCGACCTGGTCTTCGTCGAGCTCCCGGCCGTCGGCCGCAAGCTCGGTGCCGGCGAGGCCTGCGCGGTCGTCGAGTCGGTGAAGGCCGCTTCGGACGTCTACGCGCCGATCGGCGGCACGGTGGTCGCGACCAACGAGGCGGTCCCCGCCGCGCCGGAGAAGGTGAACGAGGACGCCTACGCGGCGTGGCTCTTCCGCCTCCGTCCGGACGACCCGGCGGCGATGGACGCGCTCCTCGATGCCCGCGGCTACCAGGCGGTCATCGGCGAATAGCGATCGCTCCTGAAGGCTCGCCGCGCCCGCCACCCATCGAGCGGCATCGCGTCGCTCCGAATCGTCCGAGGACATCGCCATGCCAGACGCCCATCCGCGCGCATCGCCGCCGGCGCACGCCGCAGCCGGCGAGCGCGACGCCTTTCGCGCCCGCCACATCGGCACGTCCGACGACGACCAGCGGGCGATGCTCGCCACGCTGGGCTATCCGACGCGCGCCGCCCTGATCGACGCGATCGTGCCCCGCGCGATCCGCGACCGCGCACCGCTCGCGCTGCCGCCCGGCGTGCCCGAGCACGAGGCGCTCGCGCGGCTCGCGACGATCGCCGCGAAGAACCGGGTGATGAAGTCGTACATCGGCGAGGGCTACTACGGCACGATCACGCCGCCGGTCGTCCTGCGCAACATCCTCGAGAATCCGGCGTGGTACACCGCGTACACGCCGTACCAGCCGGAGATCTCGCAGGGGCGCCTCGAGGCGCTGGTCAACTTCCAGACGATGATCTGCGAGCTGACCGGCATGGCGATCGCCAACGCGTCGATGCTCGACGAGGCGACCGCCGCGGCCGAGGCGATGGCGCTGGCCCTGCGCACGACCCGGTCGGCGAGCCGCGCGATCTACGTCGCCGACGACGTGTACGCGCAGACCGCGGACGTCGTGCGCACGCGCGCCGAGCCGCTGGGCGTGAGCGTGGCGAGCGGGCCGGCATCCGGCGCCGCGGCGTCGGGCGCGTTCGCGGTCCTGCTCCAGTCTCCGGGCGCCGACGGCGAGGTCCGCGATCTCTCCGCCATCGCGCGCGACGTGCGCGCGGCCGGCGGCTTCGTGATCGTGGCGGCGGATCTGCTCGCGCTGACGATCCTCAAGCCTCCGGGCGAATGGGGCGCCGACGCCGTCGTCGGCTCGGCGCAGCGTTTCGGCGTGCCGATGGGCTACGGCGGTCCGCACGCCGGGTTCCTCGCGACGCGTGACGAGTTCAAGCGCTCGATGCCCGGGCGGCTGGTCGGCGTGACCGTCGACTCGCACGGCGCGCCGGCCTACCGGCTCGCGCTGCAGACGCGCGAGCAGCACATCCGGCGGGAGAAGGCGACGTCCAACATCTGCACGGCGCAGGTGCTGCTCGCGGTGATCGCGAGCATGTACGCGGTGTGGCACGGCCCCGAGGGCCTGGCGGCGATCGCGCGGCGCGTCCATGCGCGGGCCGCACGGCTCGCGGCGGCGCTCGCGGGCCGCGGCCACGCGGTCGAGACACGGGCGTGCTTCGACACGCTCGTCGTCGCGACTGGGTCGAGGACGCGCGCGATCGTCGAGCGCGCGCTCGCGGCCGGGATGAACCTGCGCCGCGTCGACGACCGCCGGCTGGGCGTGTCGCTCGACGAGACGACGGGCGACGCCGACGTCGAGGCGCTGGTCGCGGTTTTCGGCGACGGCGACGGGAAGCGGACCGGCGCGCCCGCGGACGGACACGCCCCGCCCGCCGCGCTCGCGCGCACGTCGCCGTATCTCACCCACCCGGTGTTCTCGCGCCACCGCTCCGAGACCGAGATGCTGCGCTACCTGCGCCGGCTCGCCGACCGGGACCTCGCGCTCGATCGCGCGATGATCCCGCTGGGCTCGTGCACGATGAAGCTGAACGCGACCTCGGAGATGATCCCGGTCACCTGGAAGGCGTTCGCGCACGTGCATCCGTACGCGCCGGCCGACCAGGCGGCGGGTTACCTGGAGATGATCGGCGACCTCGAGCGGATGCTCGCCGCGGCGACCGGCTACGACGCGGTCTCGCTGCAGCCGAACGCGGGCTCGCAAGGCGAGTACGCGGGTCTGCTCATCATCCGCGCGTGGCACGCCTCGCGCGGCGCCGCGCACCGCGACGTCTGCCTGATCCCCGCTTCGGCGCACGGGACCAACCCGGCCTCGGCGCAGATGGCCGGGATGCGCGTGGTGGTCGTCGCCTGCGACGAGCACGGCAACGTCGATCTCCCCGATCTCGAGCGCAAGACCGCCGAACACGCGGCGAAACTCGCGGCGATCATGGTCACGTATCCGTCGACGCATGGCGTCTTCGAGGCCGGCATCACGCGGATCTGCGAGATCGTCCACGCGGCGGGCGGGCAGGTGTACGTCGACGGCGCGAACCTCAACGCGCTGGTAGGACTCGCCGGCCCCGGCGCGTTCGGCGCGGACGTTTCGCACCTCAACCTGCACAAGACGTTCTGCATTCCGCACGGCGGCGGCGGACCGGGCGTGGGTCCGGTCGCGGTCAAGGCGCATCTCGCGCCGTTCCTGCCCGGACATCGCCACATGCCTCCCGGGGCGCCGGGCGCGGGCGTGCCGGGTCGCGCGATCGGCGCGGTGTCGGCCGCACCGTTCGGCTCGGCGTCGATCCTGCCGATCCCGTGGATGTACGTCACGATGATGGGCGGGGAGGGGCTGACCGCGGCGACCCAGAGCGCGATCCTCGCGGCGAACTACATCGCACGGCGCCTTTCGCCGCACTATCCGGTGCTCTACAGCGGCCCCGGCGGCCTGGTCGCGCACGAATGCATCCTCGATCTGAGGCCGCTCAAGGCCGCGTCGGGCATCGAGGTCGAGGACGTCGCGAAGCGGCTGATCGACTACGGGTTCCATGCGCCGACGATGAGCTTCCCGGTCCCCGGCACGCTGATGGTCGAGCCGACCGAGAGCGAGAGCAAGGCGGAGCTCGACCGGTTCGTCGACGCGATGATCGCGATCCGCGAGGAGATCCGCGCGGTCGAGGAAGGCCGCATGGACCGCGCCGACAATCCGCTCAAGCACGCGCCGCATACCGCGGCCGCGGTGTCCGCCGACGACTGGCCGCACGGGTACGCGCGGCGCCGGGCCGCGTATCCGTCGTCCGCGCAGGTCTCCGCGAAATACTGGCCGCCGGTCGGCCGCGTCGACAACGTCTATGGCGACCGCAACCTGTTCTGCACCTGCATCCCGGTCGACGCGGCGTCGGGGGACTAGGACCGGGGTCCCGCGGATTCGGGCCGACGCGGGTCGATGCCGCCGGCGCCGGCCCGGCGGGTCGGCGGCGGCGCGCCTTTTGCTTACAATTGCGCACCATGATCGCACTCGCCTCGCTCAATCGCTTCCAGGCCGCCGGCATCCACTTCACGATTTCGGTGGTCGTCGCGGCCGTGGTGCTGGCCGGACTGCTGCTCGTCTGGTATCCGCAACCCTATTTCCGACTCGCGGGCGGGTCGGACCTGATGCTGATCCTGATCGGCGTCGACGTCGTGCTGGGGCCGCTGATGACGCTCGTCGTCTTCAACCCGGCCAAGAAGAGCCTGCGTTTCGACCTGTCGGTGATCGCCGCGCTGCAGGTCGCCGCGCTGATCTACGGGCTCGCCGTGATGGCGCAGGCCCGTCCGGTGTTCGTCGTGTTTGCCGGCGATCGGTTCACGATCGTCGCGGCGAACCAGATCGCGGAGGAGTCCTACGCCGGCGCGAAGCCGCCGTTCGACTCGCCGCCGATGAACGGCCCGACGATCGTCGGCGCCCGCCTGCCCGCCGATCCCAAGGAGCGCGAGCGCGTGATGCTGCTGCTGGCCGGCGGCGTCGATCTGCCGATGATCCCGCGCTACTACGTCCCGTTCGCCGACATGCGCGACGTCCTCAAGGCGAAGTCGCGCCCGCTCGCCGATCTCGAGGCGCGCAGCGCCGGCGCCAAGGGCGCGGCCAACGCGGCGGTGGCGCGCGCGGACCGCAAGCGCGAATCGCTCGCGTGGGTGCCGGTGTTCGGCCGTCTCGAGGCCGGCAGCGCGATCGTCGATCTGGATCGCGGCGACGTGGTCGCGGTGCTGCCCGTCGATCCGTTCTGACCTCCCGCGGGAGGCGGCCCGGCGATCCGGGCTATTCGAGGTGCACCGCGACGACGATCCGCCAGCCGGCGGGCTCGCGCCTCCACAGGTGCGCGTAGTGGCCGGCGGGCGGCGGCGCATCGCGTCCGATCGCCTCGTATCGCCCGTAGCTCATCCCCAGGTCCCCGGACGCGGCGACCGCCGCGCCGCCGGGTGTGTAGCGCAACTCGCGGGCGTCGGCGGCGCGCGCGGCGACGACTGCGTCGCGGCCGAGCACGGGCGCCCGGCCATGGACGTGCCAGCGCGCGTCTTCGGCGAGCGCGACGGCGTAGGCCGACGCCGCACCTTCGAGCCGGCGATCCGCGTCCGCGAGTTCGTCCGGCATCGCGGGCCGCGCGTCGCCCCGCGGGGGCAGCGGATCGGGCAGGAGCGCCGCGTTCTGCACCGGCTCGGGCGTGACGATGCCCGCGTCGAGCGCGACGCGCCAGACGCCGCCCGCGTCGCGCCGCCAGACCGAGAAATAGACGCCGTGCGCGAGGACGCCGCGTCCCGCGGGTTCGCTCAACGTGTAGGGTCCGGACGTGTAGCCCAGGTCGCCCGCCGACGAAACCCCGGCGATGGCCGGCTCCCAGGCGAGCGCGAGCCGCCGCGGATCCGCCGGCGCGGCGCGCGCGCCCCAGACTTCGACGAGCCGGATCGGACCGGGTTCGAACGCGATGCCCTCCGGCGCGAAGTGCGCGAGGAACGCGGCGCGGATGCCCCGATCGGCGGCGTCGCGTGCGAACCCGCGTTCGGCGGCGACGACCGCCTCGCGGGCGTCGTACGCGGGCGCCGACGCGCAGCCAGCGAGCGCGGCGCCCGCCACGACGAGCGACACGGCGATACGCGAGACGGAGCGATCGGGGCGGTGCGACGGCGGTGGCATTGGAAACGCGGGCATCCGGATCCTCGGGGTCGGGCGGGGCTATAATTCTCCTCCCTTCGCGATCGCGCGTGGCGCGCGCCCGTCGCATGACCGTGCCTGCCGCGGCGTTCGTCCGCGTCGCCCTCTCCGTGTTCGTGCTGTTCGTGGCCGCCGCCGCGACGTCCGCGCGCGCCCAGCCCGGCGCGCCGGTACCGCCGGCCATCGTCGCCGCGGCGTGGACGCTCGTCGACGCGACTTCCGGACAGACGATCGCCTCGCGTCAGGCCGACGAGCGGCGCGACCCGGCGTCGCTGACCAAGCTGATGACCGCGTATCTCGTCTTCGGCGCATTGCGGCAGAAGTCGATCGTTCCCTCGCAGATGGTCACGGTCTCCGAGCGCGCATGGCGTGCGGAGGGTTCGCGGATGTTCATCGAGCCGCGCCGCGCGGTCAGCGTCGACGAACTCCTGCGCGGGATGATCGTGCAGTCAGGCAACGACGCGTCGGTCGCGCTCGCCGAGCTGGTCGGCGGCACCGAGGCGCAGTTCGTCGAGCGCATGAACCAGGAGGCGAAGCGGCTGGGCATGACCAACACGCGCTTCGCCAACGCGACCGGACTCTCGGACGCCCAGCACTATTCGACCGCCGCCGACCTGGCCCGGCTCGCGAACGCGATCCTGCGCGATCACCCGGAGCACTATCCGTTCTACTCGCAGCGCGAGTACCGCTACAACAACATCACGCAGCCCAACCGCAACCGGCTGCTGTGGACCGATCCGTACGTCGACGGCATGAAGACCGGCCACACCGACACCGCGGGCTGGTGCCTCGTCGCCTCGGCGAAGCGCGGCGAGCGCAGGCTCCTGTCGGTGGTGCTGGGGGCGTACTCGGACGCGGCGCGCGCGGCGGAGAGCCAGAAGCTCCTCAATTTCGGCTTCCAGGCCTACGATACGGTCCAGCTCTACCAGTCGGGCCGGCCGGTGTCCGCGCTCAAGGTCTGGAAGGGCGTGGCGCGCGAGGTCAACGCCGGGTTCGTCGCCGACCGGCACGTGACGCTGCCGCGCGGCCGGGCCGGCGACCTGAAGCTCACGCTCGAGTCGGTCGAACCCCTGATCGCGCCGGTGCGGCGCGGGCAGCGCGTGGGCCAGGTGAAGGTCGCTCTCGACGGGCGCGTGATCGCCGAATTCCCGCTGATCGCGCTCGACGAGGTCGGCGAGGCGAATGTGTTCGTGCGCCTGTGGCACGGCGTGCGGTTGTGGTTCCAGTGAGGCGCGCGAGCGCGATGTCCCGAGGAGGTTTCCCGTGCCCGATACGCAGATCGTCCACCTGAACGGCGCGTTCCTTCCGATCGGCGAGGCGAAGATCTCGGTCCTCGACCGCGGGTTCATCTACGGCGACGGCGTCTACGAGGTGATCCCGGTCTACAAGCGGGCGCCGTTCCGGATGGCGCACCATCTGCGCCGCCTCCAGTACAGCCTCGACGGCATCCGGCTCGCCAATCCCAAGGACGACGCGGCCTGGGACGAGCTCGTGCGCGCACTGATCGCGCGCCAGCCGTTCGACGACCAGGCGGTCTACCTGCAGGTGACGCGCGGCGTGGCCAAGCGCGACCACGCTTTTCCCAAGGGTGCCGCGCCGACGGTATTCCTGATGAGCAATCCGCTGCCGCTGCCCACGCCCGAGCAGGTCGCGCACGGTGTGGCGGCGATCACCGCCGAGGACAACCGCTGGCATCGCTGCGACCTCAAGACGACCTCGCTCGTCGGCAACGTGCTGATGCGCCAGCTCGCCGCCGATGTCGGCGCCGTCGAGACGGTGATGTTCCGCGGCGGCTGGCTCACCGAGGCGTCGGCGTCCAACGTGCTGATCGTCAAGGGCGGCAAGATCGCGGCCCCGCCGAAGGACCACCAGATCCTGCCGGGGATCACCTACGACGCGTCGGTGGAGTTCGCGCGGTCGGCCGGCATGCCGATCGACATCCGTCCGATCTCGCGCGAGGAGGCGCTCGCCGCCGACGAGATGTGGCTGTCGTCGTCGACGAAGGAGGTGATCGCGATCACGACGCTCGACGGGCGGCCGTTCGGATCCGGCGTGCCCGGGCCGACGTTCAGACGCATGTACGCGGCGTTCCAGTCGCACAAGCCGCCGGGGTCGCGGCGCGTCTGAAACATTTCGGGTAATTGGGGTCAGACTCGAATTTCCGCCGAATCTCGCCACCAGGCGAGATTCGGCGGAAATTCGAGTCTGACCCCAATTACCCGAAAGGTTTCAGACGCGCCGCGACCCCGGCGGCTTGTGCGACTGGAACGCCGCGTACATGCGTCTGAAC
>JADZDA010000199.1 GCA_020851255.1 Burkholderiales bacterium
CCTGCCCGTGCGCGGACTCCATGCCGTCCAGCTCGGCGAGCAACTGGTTGACGACCCGCTCGGTCGTCCGCGAGCCCGAATCGGCGCCGCGCATCGGCGCGAGCGCATCGAGCTGGTCGAAGAACACGATCGACGGCGCGAGCTGGCGCGCGACGCGGAAGATGTGCCGGATCGCCTCCTCGGATTCACCCAGCCATTTGGTGAACACCTCGGGGCCGTCCATCGCCAGGAAGTTGACGCCGCATTCCTTGGCGAGCGCCTTGGCGAGCAGCGTCTTGCCGGTGCCCGGCGGACCGTAGAGCAGCAATCCGCCCGGCGGCGTGACGCCGGCGGCGCGGAACACCTCGGGCGTCTTGAGCGGACGCTCGACCGAGTTGCGCAGCTGTTCCTTCACGTCGGCGAGCCCGCCGACGTCGGCCCAGCTCACGTCGGGGATGGTGACGAACGCCTCGCGGATCGCCGACGGACGCACCTTGGTGAGCGCCTCGTCGAAATCGCGCGGCTCGACTTCGAGCATCTCCTCGGTCACCCGGAACGCGGCGAGATGGTCGAGCAGTCCCGACGAGCTGCGCCTCAGCGCGTTCAGCCCGGCCTCGCGGCACAGTTCCATCAGGTCCGCGCCGACGAAGCCGTGCGTGACCGACGCGACCCGCGGCAGGCACTCGGTCGCCGCGACGGAGAGCGGCATCTCGCGCGTGTGGATGTGCAGGATGTCGAGCCGCCCGTCGGCGCCCGGCGGTCCGACGAAGATCTCGCGGTCGAAGCGGCCGGGCCGCCGCAGCGCGACGTCGATCGCGTCGACGCGGTTGGTCGTGCCGATCACCACCAGACCGTCGACCTTCATCAGCCCGTCGAGCAGCGACAGGAGCTGCGTGACCATCCGCACGTCGGACTGCGCCCCGGACTTCTCCCGGTGCGGCGCGATCGCGTCGAGCTCGTCGATCAGCACGATCGACGGCGCGTGGTGGGCCGCCTCGGCGAAGATCTTGCGCAGGTTCGCCTCGGTCTCGCCGTACATCGTGCCCACGACGTCGGGGCCGTTGATGTAGTGGAACCCCGCCTTGACCTCGTTGGCGATCGCGCGCGCGAGGTAGGTCTTGCCACTGCCCGGCGGGCCGTAGACGATGATGCCGCGCGGGGGCAGGATGCCGAGCTGCCGGTAGACCTGCGGGAACTGCAGCGGCAACTGGACCAGCTCGCGGACGAGCTTGATCTCGGCCTTCATGCCGCCGACGTCCTCGAAGGTCACCTCCTCGTCGGTCTTCACGCCGCCTGCGGCCGGCACGTCGACGTGGATCTTCGTGCGCTCCGAGACGACGCCGAAGTCCGGCTGGCACTTCAGCACCTTGTAGGTGGTGCCGGCCGTCGAGTCGTGGAACGTCGCGTACACGACCGAGCCGCGCCCCAGCGGCGTGCGGTTGGCGACGAAGCTCTCGGCCAGGTGCTCGATCAGGTGATGCGCGGTCGACACGTCGATCGGCGGCATCAGCGTGACGCTCTCCAGCACCGGCACGAACTCGTGGCGCGTGATCTCCACCGACTGGTTGATCTTGGCCTTGGTCGCCGTGCGCAGGAACCGGTCGAGGCGGATCAGCCCGCTGCCGCGGTCCTGCTCGTACGGATCGCCGATCCGCGCGGGGATCGGGTAGCGCGTCATCTCGGTGGCGATCCGGATCACCTCGCCGGCCTTGAGGCCGTGCGCCTGCATCACCGCCGGATCGATGTGCGCGAGGCTGCGGCTCGCGACGTTCGTGAGTTCGGATTTCAGGCGGTCGACCGCCAGCGTGATCGGCTTCATCGTCGGCGGTCCGGTCGCGACGGCTAGGGCCGGTAGTCCGGCGAGACCTCGAGCTGCTCGAAGCCGCTGCCGCGGTCGACCCACATCGCCTGGAACGTGTTGGGCTCGCAGCAGATCAACTTCGCCGGTCGGTCCGGATCGGTGTTGAAGTGCTGGACGGTCACGCCCTTGAGGCGCAGCGGCAGCTGGACGACGTCGTTCGCCGACCAGTGGTGTCGCTGGCCGTCCATCAGCGTGTACCCCTGCCCTTCCCAGACGAAGATCACCTGGTTGCCCGGGTGGTGGATGCGCCCGCTGCGGCTGCCAGGCGGGATCTCCTGGACGAACAGCGCCAGCGTGTTGATGCAGGGGCTCTTCAGCATCGGGTGCATGTACCACTGCATCAGCCCCTGCTGGTTGTTCTCCTGCGGCAGGTCCTTGCCCTTGATCAGCCACACCGATTTCTCGAGGTCGGCGCGCTGCCGGTCGCGCATCTCGAGGATCTCGTTCCACAGATTGCGGCCGGTCAGTTCCCCGACCATCCGCTGCATCCGCCCCGCGTCCTGGTGACCTTCGCTCATGCTCCGCTCCCCGTCGTCCTTCGTCGCTGTCCGCTGCGCCTCGCCCGCCGTGCACCACCGGTTCCGTCGCGCCGCCTCCGCGCCGTGCGCGGCGGGCGGGTGACGCGCTACTTCTTCTGCGCCTGGAACGCCTGGCTGATCTCGATCTGCGTCAATTCGCTGCAGACATGGTTCCAGGTCGGGATGTGGATGAAGGCGAGCCACTTCGCCGGCTCGGTCCCGCGGTTGTAGTGCTTGTGCTCGATGCCGTCCGGGTGCATCGGCAGCAGCACGCAATCGCCCTTCTCCCACTCGAAGATCTCGCCGTTGACCTCGGTCGCGCCGCGGCCCTCGATGATGAACAGCACGAGCCCGCCCTGGTGGCGATGCTTGCCCGACTGCTTCTTGATGTCGTGGATGAACACCCACCAGTCGTTGAGCACCGTCTCCGGGTACTCCTTCTCGAGGATGTACCACTTGAGGAATCCCTGGCGCGACAGTTCCCACTCCCGGTCGGAGTCCTTGACGACGATCTGCCCGGTCATCCCGTGATCGACGAAGTCGCCCCGGCTCTTGTAGGCCGCGTCGTACTTGAGCCCCGGGCCGGCCTCCTGCTCGCGCGTCCGGGTACGGGTAAGGTCGGCCATCTCGACTCCTCGCGGGGCTGTTCAACATGTGGAACAATCGGTCCGCGCGGATCGCGTGGCACCGGCGAAGGCAGTCTAGGCGTACGATCCGAGCGCGGCAAGCGGGGCCGGCGCCAATTGATTCCACTATATGGACATTCGCAACCCTGCCCGTCGAACCCGCCGACGCGACCCCGGCGCGACGGGCACGCGCGCGGCCGGCGTCGTACCCGGCGCGCAGGGCGTGCGCCGCGTCGCCGACCTGCTGCGCGCGCTCGCCTCCCGCGGCGAGACCGGCGCGAGACTCGTCGAACTGGCGCAGGCGTGCCGCCTCGAGCGCCCGACCGCGCACCGGCTGCTCAAGGCGCTCGACGCCGAGGGCCTGGTCGCACGCGACGCCCGGACCCGCCATTACACCCTCGGGACGCTCGTCCACGAGCTGGGGCTGTCCGCCGGCCACCGGCCGGGTGCGCGCGACCGATGCGGGCCGGCGATGCGTGCGGTCGCCGCGCGCACCGGCGACACCGTCTTCCTGACGATGCGCAGCGGCCTCGACTCGGTGTGCATCGACCGCACCGAGGGCGCGTTCCCGATCAAGACGCTGACGCTCGACATCGGCACGCGCCGGCCGCTCGGCATCGGCGCGGGCGGACTCGCGCTGCTGGCGGCGCTCGACGACGCCGAGGTCGAGTCGATCATCGCCGCCAACGCGTGGCGCCTCGCCGCGTACGGCGGCATGCGCGCTCCTGCGCTCGCGGAGATGGTGCGTCGCGCGCGTCGGCTGGGCTACGCGCTCAACGACCGGCAGGCGACGCCCGGCGCGATGTCGGTGGGCATGGCGGTGCCCTCGCCGCCGGGAACGCCGACGCTCGCCATCAGCGTCGGGGCGATCGCGAGCCGGATGCAGCCGGCGCGCCAGCGCGAGATCGCGAAGATCCTGAAGAGCGAGATCCGCGCGCTCGAACGCTGACCCGCGGTCGTGGACCGAGCGCACCAGGTACGCCGGGGACCTCTCACCGCGCGCCGGTCTCGCGCAGCACCCGCTCGAGCGGCCCGACCATCGCCGCCTGTTCGGCGGCGGGCAACCCGCCGTGCTGTTTCAGCGACTCGGCCACGGCGCGGCCGGTCGCGACGCCGACGAGCCGTCCGTCCCTCGACGCGAGCGACCGGCGCGCGAACTCCGCAGCCGTGTCGTGGCACTTCGAGCAGGACTGGCGGAACACCGGCCGCGCCGTCACCTGGGCCGCGAGCATCGCCGCCACCGGTTCGACCAGCGCGTCGTCGAGATAGTGATTGACGAGGAATGGCCGCAGGTCGGCGCGGTGATGCCTGCCGACCAGCCGTCCGCCCTCGACGCCCAACGTGCGGCGCGCGAAGTCCGCGGAGTCGCCGTGGCAATAGCCGCAGCGTCCGTCCCAGTACGCATGCAGGTCGCGGCCGTCCTGCTGCGCCCGGGCAGCGGTCGCAAGCGCGAGCGCCACGAACATGGCGCCGACGAGCCCGGCCACCGCCACCGGACGGCGCGCGGAACCGGTGCCGCGGCGCCGGATCGGTCGCGCGAGCGGCAACAGACGGACTTCGACCGCACCGGGCCGCACGACTACCGGCCAGGCCGGCGTCCCGCCGCTCCACGCCCGCTCGATCCCTCGACACAGCATGCGCCGATTGTGCGCCCCGGCTGACGTCGAGTCGACTTCGCGCGCGTTCCGCGTTCCCGCCCGGGGGCACCGTGGTCCACGTCGCGGTGCGGGATGCGACGGTGCGTCAGCGCGCCGCGAGGTCGCGCGATGCGCCCATCCAGTCCTCGAGGTGGTGCGTGCGCTGGATCTTGCCGTCGCGGACCTGGTGGATGTCGATGGACATGACGCGGAAGCTCCGGCCGCCGTGCGGGACGCCCATGAACGCGCCCGACGGCGTGCCGGTCGCCTCTCCGCGCACGATCACGCGATCTCCGGAGACCCAGAGTTCCTTGATCTCCCAGCGCAGATCCGGAACCGCCTTCGAGAAGCCCGCGATGCCCGCCGCCGCCTTTTCGCGCGGACTGCACCGGTCGTTGCCCGAGCAGGAGACCCACTCCGGCGCGGTCGCGCCGAGCACGAGGGCGGCGGCATCGCGGCCGGGCGCCGCGTTCAACGCCTCGTAGAGGGGGGTGACGATCGACCGGGCCTGCTCGGGACTCAGCGTCGAGGCCGCGGCAGGATCGGCGGCCGCCGTCGCGGTCACCGCCAGCGCCAGGACGATCGGTCCGGCGAACCGACCGGGCGCCAGGCGCGACCGGTTCCCGGGGATGCCGCGGAAGGCGATTCGTTGCATGTCGGACTCCGTGGGGGGAAGGAGGAGCCGTCATTGGGCTGCTTCCTCATCATATTGTCCAACGTATAATGTGCATCGATCATGCACGAAATCGATTTGCGCCGGATCGACCTCAACCTGCTCGTCGTCTTCGAGCGGCTGATGGCCGAGCGCAGCGTTTCGCGGGCGGCCGCCGCGCTGTCGCGCACGCAATCGGCGGTCAGCCATGCGCTCGCGCGCCTGCGCGAGCAACTGGGCGATCCGCTGCTCGTGAAGTCCGGCAGCCGCATGCGCGCGAGCCCGCGCGCCGAGGAACTTCTGATCGAGGTGCGCCCGATCCTGAACGCCCTTCGACGGGCGCTCTCGGCGCCACAGCCGTTCGACGCCGCGCGCAGCACGCGGACCTTCAGCATCGCGCTGCCGGACCTGACGATGACCTTGTTCGCGCGGCTCGCGGCCGCCCTGCTGGCCGATGCTCCGCGCGTCGGGATCGACTGGTCCGCGCGCAACGCCGAGGCGGCGGCCGCGGTCGCCGAGGGACTCCTCGACTGCGCGCTCGTGCCCGCGGCCGCGGCGGTGCCGGAAGGCGTCGTGGGAGAAACCGCCGGGCAGCTGCGTTGGGCGACGTTCCTGCGCCGTGGTCATCCGGCCGCGCAGCGCCTGGGCAAGGCCGCCTGGCGCGCCTTCCCCCATGTCGCCGTGCGCCTGGGCGACCGCGTGCCCAGTCCGGTGCAGGCCGCCGCATCGGCCGGCACCGGTACCGCGCGCCGGCGGATCGCGGTCTGGGTGCCGCACTTCTCGGCCGTCGCCCCGCTGCTCGCACGCACCGACCTGATCGCGACGCTGCCGCTGATCGCGATGGCGGACACGATCGAGTCCCACGACCTGGTCGCAGTCGCTCCCCCGTTTCCGGTGCCGCCGATGCCCCACCGGCTGGTGTGGAACCGTCGACTCGAGCGCGAACCGGGTCTCGTCTGGCTGCGCGAACATCTGCGCCGCCTGATCCCGGAGGTCATCGACGCCAGCTAAGCCGCGGTGTTCGGGCGGACACGGCCGGCGAGTGCCGCCGCGTCGAGAGTCGCCGGTCGACCGCAACGCGCCGGGGTCGTCCGGTAGGCGCTCACGCGCCGAGGGGCTCGGCGCGGGTTCGCATCTCGAGGGGCGAACGCGGCTCGTGACCTCCCGCTGCCCGGGAGGAATCAGATGGGGTGGCTGATGGGATTCGAACCCACGACAACCGGAATCACAATCCGGGACTCTACCGCTGAGCTACAGCCACCACGGAAACCGTGCGCCTGAACTGGCGCGCCCGACAGGACTCGAACCTGTTACCGCCGGCTTAGAAGGCCGGTGCTCTATCCAGATGAGCTACGGGCGCCTGTCGGGGGCGGAAAGGCCGGCGTGCGCCGTCCTCGTCCGGGAACCCGTAATGATAGCCTAACCGGCGGACTCGGGCACCAAAGGCGCGCGCCGGGGACGCGCGGGGCCTGCCCGCGCAGGGCTCAGCGCCGAACTTCCGGCGCGGGCGCCGTCGCGCAGCCGTCCTCGGCGACGTACCGGCCCAGGACCCAGCCGACCGTCCCGCGGTAGTCGACCTTGCACCAGCGCGGGTTCTGTGCCGCCCGGCGGGACTTCTCGGGCTCGGCCAGCGTCGTGAATTCTTCGAATGTCAGCCCGCCGCGGCAACCGAGGTTGCGCAGGCAGGTCGCGTCCGCCGGGATGCGCGCGAGCCGTTTCGCCGCCGACGAGGGCTCGGCCCGCAGGTTGAGCGTGCCGCCGGCAGCGACGCCGCGAACGCGGTAATGATCCGGTCCATCGGCTTCCGCGTACACCGAAGGGCTCGCCGACGCCACGACGGCCAGGGCGGCAGCCGCGCACAGGCCTTTCGCACCGCGCGCGCCGGGACGCCGCGCGGGGCGCATGTTCACCTCGCGGGCGACCAATCGCGTCACCCGCCGGTGAGGAGCGCGTCGGGGATGTCGTAGCGCTCGTCGCTGCCGACCTTGACGGTCGTGACATCGCCCTTGCGCGTCGACGTGAACGGATCCGTGGCATCCGACGCGATCGGCTTGCCCTGGACGAAAAGGAGCCGGCGCACGAGGTTGTTCTTGCCGCGCACCTCGACGGTCGCGGTGCCGTCGCGGCTGCGGCGGATCACTCCGGTGTCGCACTGCGTCGCCGCGCTCGCGTACGGCGGCACGCAATTCACCTGGGCCGTCGCGTGGTAGGCGGACCCGCCGACTTTCGCGTCCTGCGACGCCGGGAGCGGCGCCAGCGCCTGACCCGAGACGCCGACGGACAGCGTGAACCTGGAACTCTCGCCGCGCCGCGCGGCGGGGCGGGTCAGGAACACGCGCACGGCGTAGTCGCCGTCGGCCGGCAGGACACCCGAGTAGACCCGGTTGCCGGTCATGTTGCTCGAATACATCGCGACGTCCTTCGACCCCGGCGGCAGGACGTTGAACTCGATCATCGTGGTGCCGCCGTCGAGCCTGACATCGAGTTTCTGCCCCGCCGCGGCGCGCACCCGGTAGTCGGTCGTCGCGTCGCCCTTGATCGCGCCCTTGATCGTCGCGGAGGACGCGCCCTTCGCGAAGTTCACACGCTCCTGGCGCGGCGACGGCGGACCGTCCGCCGCGATCGCGTGGGTGAACAAGACGAAGCTGGCGGCGGCCGCGCAGGCCTGCACGTATCTGGTTCTCATGTCGTTCCCTGTCCGGGTTCCGGATCGTTCGCCCATCGTTCACCAGATCGCCACGCGGTCCTTCGGATCGAGCCACATGCGGTCGCCGGGCCGGATGCCGAAGGCATCGTAATACGCCGGTTCGTGCTGCGCCGGCGCCGCCATTCGATAGACGCCGGGCGGATGGCCGTCGACCGGCAGCAACTGCCGCATCGCGCCCTCGTTCACCTTGGCCGCCCAGAGCTGCGCCCACGCGAGGAAGCATCGCTGCGCCGGCGCGTAGCCGTCGATCGCGCGGTCGTCCGCCGGGTGGTCGCGCAGATGGCTGCGCAGCGCCGAGTGGCCGAGCATGATGCCGCCGACGTCCGCCAGGTTCTCGGTGACTTCGATCGCACCGTTGAGGCGCAGTCCCGGCAGGATCTCGTAGCCGTCGGCCTGCCCGACCAGCTTCCCGGCCTCCCGTACGAAATGCACCGCGTCGGATTCCGTCCACCAGTCGCGCTGTCGGCGGCGGAAAGGCCGGCGTTCGCCGTCCTCCCCCGTCCGGTAACCTGTGACGATAGCCCGTATCGTCGCACGCAGACTCGGGTCGGGGTGAGAGGATTCGAACCTCCGACATCTTGCTCCCAAAGCAAGCGCGCTCCCGGGCTGCGCCACACCCCGAGGGGCGCGATTATGCCCGCGGGGACACCCCGCGGCAAACCAGACGCGCGGCGCGTGTCCGGCCCGGTACCTCAGGACGCCCGCGCCTCGAACCCCGCGCCGACGATCGCCTGCACGATCGCCGAAGGCTGCACGCGCGCCGGGTCGTACGCGACCGTGGCCCGCTTCTCGTCGAGCGAGACGTCGACCTTCGTCACGCCCGGTACCTGTGAAACCGCCCGGGTCACGCTGCGCACGCAGCCGCCGCAGGTCATGCCGTCGACGGTGAATCTGCCGGTGGATTCGCTCATGTCGCACCTCCGAAGCGCGAGGGCGCGGCCGCGCCGCCCGCCCGAACCATCCGCTCCGCCGGCGGCCGCCAGCGCTTGAGCAGGAGCGCGTTCGTCACCACCGACACCGACGACGCGGCCATCGCCGCACCCGCCACCACCGGCGACAGCAGTCCGATCGCCGCGAGCGGGATGCCGAGCACGTTGTAGACGAACGCGAAAAAGAGATTCTGCCGGATCTTGGCGAAGGTCGCGCGCGACAGGTCGATCGCGGCGGCGACGCCGCCCAGGTCGTTGCGCAGCAGCGTCACGTCGGCGGCGGAGAGCGCGCTGCCGGCACCCGCGCCCATCGCGAAGGACACGTCGGCCTGCGCGAGCGCCGGCGCGTCGTTGACGCCGTCACCGACCATCGCCACCGTGCGCCCGGCCTCCTGCAGCGCGCGGATCGCGGCGCGCTTGTCGCCCGGCGACTGCTCGGCCTTCCAGTCGGCGATGCCTGCCTGGCGCGCGATCGACGCGGCGGTGCCCGCGTGATCGCCGGTGAGCATGGTCACGCGGACGCCTTCGCCGGTCAGCAGCCGGATCGCGGACGCCGCATCGGGCTTGATCGCGTCGGCCAGTTCGATCCATCCGATCGAAGTCTTGTGACGGGCGACGCCGACGACCGTGCGGCCGCGATCGCGCGCCTCGGCGACACCCGGCGGCGGCGCACCGGCACCCGCTTCGGCGAGGTACGCGGGCGAGCCCAGCCACCAGATCGTGGCGTCGCGCTCGCCGGACACACCGCGACCCGGATGCACCCGCACGTTGTCGAACACGAGCGCGGCGACGCCGTCCGAGCGGGCGCGCGTGACGATCGCCCGCGCGAGCGGGTGCGTCGCGCCGGTCTCGAGCCCCGCCGCCACCGCGAGCAGCAGGCGCTCGTTCGCGCCGCCCAGCGGATGCAGGCCGACGACCGCCGGCGTTCCCGACGTGAGCGTCCCGGTCTTGTCGGTCACCAGGGCGTCGACTCCGCGCGCGCGCTCCAGCGCCTCGGCGTCCTTGATCAGGATGCCGGCCTGCGCGCCGCGGCCTACGCCGACGATGAGCGCGGTCGGCGTCGCCAGGCCGAGCGCGCACGGGCAGGCGATCACGAGCACGGCGGTCGCGCGCAGCAGCGCCTCGATCCAGTCGCCGGCGAGCCAGCCGTTGAGCACCAGCGTCGCGACCGCGATCGCGAGCACCGCCGGCACGAACACGCCGGCGACCTTGTCCACCAGACGCTGCACCGGGGCCTTCGAGCCCTGGGCGGCCGCCACCTGCCGCACGATTCCGGCGAGCAGCGTCGCATGCCCGATCGCGGTCGCCTTGCACTCGAGCGGACCGGCCTCGTTGACGGTGCCCGCGTAGACCGGCGTACCGACTTCCTTGGGCACCGGCAGGCTCTCGCCTGTCAGCATCGCCTCGTTGACCGACGACGTGCCGCGCTCGACCACGCCGTCGACCGGCACCGACTCGCCGGCGGCGACGAGGTAGCGCTCGCCGCGCTTCAGCTCCGCGAGCGGCACTTCGAGCCAGCCGTCGTCGACCTGTTTTTTCACCTTCGCCGGCTGCAGCGCGAGCAGCGTGCGGATCGCCGCGGCGGTGCGTGCGCGTGCGCGGCCTTCGAGCAATTTGCCGAGCAGGACGAGCGTGATGACCATCGCGCTCGCCTCGAAATAGACGTGTCCGGGCAGCGGCACGAGCCACACCGCGAGCGACAGCGCGAAGGCGACTCTCTTTCCCAGCGTGACCAGCACGTCCATGTTGGCGGTACCGCCGCGCAGCGCGTTCCACGCGCCCCGGTAGAAGCGCGCGCCGGCGACGAACTGGACCGGCAGCGCGAGCACGAACTGCAGCCACACCGGCAGGTCCATGTCGTGCCGGCCGGAGAACATGAACACCATCTGCGCGGCCAGCGGCGCCGTGCACAGCGCGGCCATCGCGAAGATCCAGCGGTCGCGCCGGTAGCGGGCGGCCTCGCGCTCGCCGGCGGCCGACTGCGCGGCGAACGGGTCGTCGACGACCTCGGCGTCGTAACCGGCGCGACGGATCGCCTCGACGATCGCACCGGCCGTCGCGCGCCCGGCGTCGTACTCGACATGAGCGATCTCGGTCGCGTAGTTCACCTCGGCACGGACGCCGTCGGTGCGGTTGAGCACCTTCTCGATCCGCGCGGCGCAGGCCGCGCAGGTCATGCCGGTGATCGCGAGGTCGGCGGTCCGGGCGGTCATTCGCGGGGAGAGGCGGAGGAGCCGGTCACGCTTCGGGCTTGAGCTGGGGGAAGAGGATGACGTCCCGGATCGACGGGCTGTCGGTCAGCAGCATCACCAGCCGGTCGATGCCGATGCCCTCGCCGGCGGTCGGCGGCAGCCCCGATTCGAGCGCGCGCACGTAGTCGGCGTCGTAGTACATCGCCTCCTCGTCGCCTGCCTCCTTGGCCTTCGCCTGCTCGAGGAAGCGGGCGGCCTGGTCCTCCGGGTCGTTCAGCTCCGAGAAGCCG
>JADZDA010000200.1 GCA_020851255.1 Burkholderiales bacterium
ACGATCTGGCCCCCGATCGTCCAGCACTTCATCGCGACCTCGGGCTGGCGCGCGACCTATGCCGGCATCGGCGTGTTCATCCTCGCGACGATGCTGCCGCTCGCGCTCCTGCTGCGCCGGCCGCCTCCGGCGCACCACGACGCGCCGGCGGGCGCACGGACCTCGACCTCCGGATCGTCGCGCGCGCTCGGCTTGTCGCAGCCCGCGCTGCAGGGACTCCTCGTCGTCGCGGGCGTCGCGTGCTGCGTCGCGATGGCGATGCCGCAGGTGCACATCGTCGCCTACTGCAGCGACCTGGGCTACGGGCCGGCGCGCGGCGCGCAGATGCTGTCGCTGATGCTGGGCTTCGGCATCGTGAGCCGCGTCACGTTCGGCATGATCAGCGACCGTGTCGGCGGACTGCGCACGCTCCTCCTCGGCGGCGCGCTCCAGTGCGTCGCGCTGCTCCTGTTCCTGCCGTTCGACGGGCTGGTCTCGCTCTACGTGATCTCGGCGCTGTTCGGGCTGTTCCAGGGTGGAATCGTGCCCTCGTACGCCATCATCGTGCGCGAGTATTTCCCGGCGCGCGAGGCCGGCGGGCGCATCGGCATCGTCGTCCTCGCGACGCTCGTCGGCATGGCGCTCGGCGGCTGGCTCTCCGGCGTGATCTTCGACCTGACCGGTTCGTACCACGCGGCGTTCCTGCACGGCATCGCGTGGAATCTCGTCAACCTGTCGATCGCCTCCTGGCTCATCCTCCGGACGCGGGTGCGCCACGCCGTCGCGTGAACCGCGCCGTGGCGCCCGGTCAGGGCGCGCGGGCGAGGACGAGGTCGCGCTGGACCTCGTCGCCGAGCGCGAATTCGTGCTCGCCGATCGGCTCGAAGCCCGCCTTCCGGTAGAACGCGAGCGCGCGCTCGTTGCGCTCCCACACGCCGAGCCACACGCCATCGGCGCCGCCCTCGCGCGCGGCGGCGAGGAGCCGCGCCATCAGCGCCTGCGCGACGCCGCGTCCGTGCCAGGGCCGGTCGACGTAGATGCGCTGGATCTCGGCGGGCCTCGCCGCGATGAGCGCGGCGGTCGCATTCCAGCGGAGTTGCGCGTAGCCCGCGAGGCTGCCGGCAGCGTCCGCGACGAGCGTCGTCCGCCGCGGCTCGGCGATCTCGGCGGCCTGGATCGCCGCGCCGTAGCTGCGGGCGCAATGGAGATCCATGTCGGACCCGCGGTTGCTCGCGCCGAAAGTGTCGCGGAACGTCCGCTCGGCGAGCGCGGCGAGCGCCGCCGCATCCTGCGCGCGCGCCAGGCGGATCGTTGGCGTCGCCTCCGTCATCGGAACGACGTGCAGGCGGGCAGCCGGACCCGAAGCACCGCCTCCTGCTCGAAGCGCTTGCGGTAGAGGTCCATGACCTCGCGCACGGCGCGGTCGGTCTCCGCGCGTTCGGGATGCACGAGCAGGAGCACCCAGGAGGCCTCGTGCTCGAGTGCGCCGGTGGCCGAGCGCCATTGTCCGCTCGCACGCCACGACGAGATGCCCTGCGGAAAGCGCGGTGTCACATCGGAGGCGAGGAACGCCTGCCACTCGTCGTCGCTCACCACGCCGCCGGGGCGGTTGGTGCCGAAGTACAGCGTGTCGGCGATCGCGATCTCCTCGCCGGGCTGGCAGGCCTGCGTGCGCATCGCGGAGCAGCCGCCGAGTGCGAGCACGGCGACGAACGTTGCCGCCGCCGTCGGCGCGCATCGGCGGCCGCGCGTCGGAGCGGTGTCGGATCGGGGAAGGCTGGAGCGGCCCATCGTCGATGCCGGATGCTACAAGAGGCGTGCGCGGAGCGACCAACGCGCGTCGATGACCGCCGGACCGATGTTGCAGGCGTGCAACAGCCGGGAACGTAGGTGATCCACCGGCGCCGACACGGGACGTGATGCGCCGTTGGCGGGCTTCATAATGGCGCCCTTCGAGGCTTCGCGGCTCGTCGATGAGTCGCGTCGCGAAACCGGCGTCCTGGGGGAAAGCAAGGGAATGCAGTTCATGGGTCGGCGAGCGCGTCGTGCGCCACCGGGCGCGACGCGTCGGGGAGGGCGTACCCACCGGACCGCGCTCGCGTTCCTGCTCGGATGCTTCGCGGCCGCGGGCGCGCGCGCCGACCTCGACGTCCCGGCCGGCGGTCAGTACATCCTGGACGCCGGCGTCACCGACCTCGCCTGCACGAACGTCACCGTGGCGGGAACGCTGCTCGTGCAGTCCGGCAGCCTCATCAACGTCCGCCACCTGACGATCCAGCCGGGCGGCACGATCGACGGCGGGTCCGGAATCATCGAGCTCGGCGGCGACTGGGCCAACAGCGGCACGTTCACCTCGGGCACCGGTCAGGTGAACTTCCGCGACCTATGCGGGCTGACGAGCGTGGTGATCTCGGGGAGCACGACGTTCCACGACCTGAGCTTCGTGTCGTCGATCGGCAAGAACCATTCGTTCGTGACCGGGACGACGCAGACGGTTGCCGGAGAACTCGAAATCGTCGGAACCGCGCCGAATCCGCTCCAGTTCAGGACCACGTCCTCGGGCGTGACGGCCTTCATCGACCTCGTCCCGGGCGGAACCCAGGCGATCCAGCACGTCGGCGTGACCGACGTGTGGGCGACGGGCCAGTGGCTCGCGCCGTTGCTCACCAACGAGGGCGGCGGCGGCAACGCGAACCGGTGGTTCGGGATGCCGATGGTGGCGCCGACCAGGATTCCGACCCTCGGTGATGCGGCGCTCGCGCTTGCAGCGCTCATGCTCGCGCTCGCGGGCGCGATGGACCTTCGCCGGCGCGTGCGGCCCGCGCGCGAGCGGCGCTGACGGGTGACGGGAATGCCGGGCAACGACACGCACAGGATCCAGCCATGAAGCGCAATGCCTTCAAGCAACGCCCCCTCGCGATCGCCCTCGCCGCGACGCTCGCGCTCGGCAGCGCGAACCTCTACGCCGCGGACGTCGAGATCCGGACCCCCGCGGGCGGAAACTTCGCGGTGCGCGACTCGACCGGCGCGATCCTGCGCATGCTCGTCAACGGATCCACCGGCGCGGTGACGATTCCGTACCTGACCGGCGCATCGCAGTACACGAACGGAACCTGCTTCGAGACCGGAACGGGCGTGCTCGGCAAATGCGATCCGTCGGTGTTCGTCGGAGCGACGGGCGCCACCGGTGCGACCGGACCGACGGGTGCGACGGGCGCCACCGGGTCGACGGGCGCCACCGGGTCGACGGGAGCAACCGGGTCGACGGGAGCAACCGGCGCGACGGGCGCCACCGGACCGTTGGGCCCCACCGGTGCGACCGGCGCGACAGGAGTCACGGGAGCTACCGGCAATGCCGGACCGATCGGCCCGACCGGCGCGACGGGGGCCACGGGCTCGACCGGAGCCACCGGGCCGACCGGGGCCATCGGTCCCCAGGGCATCACTGGTCCGACGGGCGCAATCGGGCCGACGGGCGCGACCGGGGCGACGGGTCCCCAAGGCATCACCGGCCCGATGGGTGCGATCGGGCCGACAGGTGCGACGGGTGTTGCAGGTCCGGTAGGTCCGACGGGCGCCACGGGTCCTGCGGGTGCAGTCGGACCGACGGGTGCGACGGGTGTTGCAGGTCCGGTAGGTCCGACGGGTGCCACGGGTCCTGCGGGTGCAGCCGGACCGACGGGTGCGACGGGTGTTGCGGGTCCGGTAGGTCCGACGGGTGCCACGGGTCCTGCGGGCGCAGCCGGACCGACGGGTGCGACGGGTGTTGCGGGTCCGGCGGGTCCGACGGGGGCCACCGGAGCAACGGGTTCAGCGGGCGCGACAGGCCCGACCGGCGCGACGGGTGTCGGGACGCCGGGACCCACGGGCGCGACCGGTGCGACAGGTGCCACGGGAGCCACCGGCGTCGGCGTCTCGGGACCGCCTGGACCCACCGGGGCGACCGGAGCCACCGGCGCCCCCGGCGCCACCGGAGCGACGGGCGCCACCGGATCCGGCGGCTTCGCTTCGGCAGTGGCGTTCACCACCAAGACCGCGAACTACACGATCGATCCAACGACCGACGTCGTGGTCTTCTGCGACGCCACGGGCGTCGGCGCAGGCGTCACGATCACGTTGCCCAGCGCGGCGGCGAACACCGGCCGGATCTTCATCGTCAAGCGCGTCAACGCGAGTTCCGGCGGCGCGCCGAATGAACGCTGCTTCGTGACGCCGATCGGCACGACGGGAGCCGACATCACGCTCACGCTCGACCAGCCGAATGCGACGCTCACGAACATCAACAGCGGCGTGATGGTGATGTCGAACGGGACCAAGTGGTGGGTGATCTCGGCCGGACCGTGATCGCCTGATCGCGGGATTCCCGCATGGCCCGACCTGGGCCGCCGGACGGCGGCGCAGGGCCGCGGTCATCGCATGCCCCGGAGCCCGATCGGCGCTAAGGTAGCGTCGTCGTCACGCCCCTCGCTGCCTTGCGCCTCGCCTGCCCGATCTGCCGCGCAGAGTCCGACGCCGCGCTTCCCGGTTCGGGGTATCGCCTGTGCCGGTCCTGCGGCGCCGCGTTCATGCCGCGGGGCGGGTCGCAGGCCCCCGCCGTGTCACGGGTTCCCGATGCGGCGATGTCGCCCCACGACCGCGAGGTCAACCAGAAACTCGCACGTTGGCTCGTCGATGCCTGCCTCGGCGGCCGGCCGTCGCGCACGCTCGACCTCGGCTGCGGCTATCCGTTCCTCGCGCACTGCCTGACGCGGCTGGGCTGCGAGGCGATCGGGGTCGACGCGCATCCGGCGGCGGTCGCGCTCGGGCGCGCGTTGGGCGTGCCCGTCGTCACCGGAGATCTCGCCGTGCCCGACGTCGAGGCCTGGCTCGCTGCGGGCCGCGGTGGACGCTATCCGCTCGTGACGCTCGTGCACGCGTTCGATCGCGTCGGTGATCCGCTCGCGGCGCTCGCGTCGCTGCGCCGGCTGGTCGCCGACGACGGGCGCGTCTACCTGCGGCTGCCCGATCGAGGCGTCGCCGGCAGCCAACGCTTCCTCGCCGGCGCGCACAGCGCGGTGGCGCCGGTCCTGCATTCGTTCTCCAGCCTCCTCGAGCTCTGCGTGCGCGCCGGCGACCTGTTCTCGGTCGAGCGGACGCACGTGCTCGAGGGCGCAGGACAGCGCGACCTCGTGCTGAAGCCCCTCGCGCGCCGGCCGCGCATCGTCGCCGGACTCATCGTCAAGAACGAGGAGCGCGACCTGCCGCGCTGCCTGCGCTCGATCGAGAGCGTCGTCGACGAAGTCGTCGTCGTCGATACCGGGTCCACCGACCGCACGATCGAGGTCGCATGCTCGACGATCGGCAGGCCGGTGCACGCGCGAACCTACACCGGCGCGTCGCGCCGCGACGAGTCCGGCGACTGGAAGCTGTGGGACTTCGGCAAGGCGCGCAACGTGTTCGTCGACGAAATCGAACGCCTCGACGCGGACTGGGCGCTGTGGATGGACGCCGACGACGAGCTCGTCACGCCGTCGAACCTGCGCCGCGCGTGCTGGTGGGACGAGCACGACGTCTACGGCGTGCAGATCGAGAGCGGCGGCCAGCCGTGGGTGCACCACCGGCTGTGGCGCACCGGGCGCGGTGTCCGCTTCGAAGGGCGCTGCCACGAGTACCCGACGATCGGGGGGCTACGAACGATGACGCTCGTCGACAGCGTCATCCGGCACGACGCCACGCCGGGCTCGGGCGAGGGCGCGAACGCGC
>JADZDA010000201.1 GCA_020851255.1 Burkholderiales bacterium
GCGGCGCGCGGCGACAGTCGTGTCGGACCCCACTGTCCTCGATCCGTCGATGAACCTCGGCCCGTTCGAGTCGCTGCTGCTCGGCGCGCTGCTCGCCGCCGCCGGGGGCGAGCTGTTCGTACGCGGCACCGTCGGCATCGCGCATCGGCTCTCGATCCCACCGGCGCTGATCGCGACCACTCTCGCGGCGTTCGCGACATCGAGCCCCGAACTCGTGGTCGCGATCCGCTCCGCGCTCGCGGGAACGCCCCAGATCGCGCTGGGCAATGTGCTCGGCGCCAATCTCGTCGACATCGCGCTGGTGCTCGGTCTCTCGCTCGCGATCGCGCCCTCCCCGATCTCTCGCGTCGGCCTCGGACGCGATCTGCCGGCAGCGGTCGCGCTGCCGGTGCTGACGATGGCGTTCGCAGCGATCGGCGGCCTCGGCCGGATCGCGGCGCTCGTGCTGCTCGCGGTCTTCGGTGTCTGGTTCGCGAGGACGCTGCTCGACATGCGTGACGCCGCGCGCGCACCCGGTGACGGAGATCCTCCGAGCAATGGGGCTCTCCCGGCGGTGGCGGGCGTGCTGCTGGGGATCGCGATGCTGATCGGCGCCGGCGACGCGCTGGTGACCGGCGCGCGCGGGCTCTCCGCAAGGCACGGATGGGATCCGTTCGTGGTCGGGGCGACGCTGGTCGCACTGGGCACGACCGCGCCGGAACTCGCCACCGTCATCGTCGCGCGCCTGAAGGGCGAGGACGGCGTCGGACTGGGCACGCTGCTCGGCAGCCTCGTGTTCAACGGCGGTCTGATCGTGCCGGCGGCCGCGCTGATCTCGCCGATCGATGCGTCGGTCGCGGCGATCACGATCCCGGCGGCCGGTGCCATCGCCGCCGTCGCCTTCCTGCTGATCGTGCGGGCGTCCGTGCTCGGCCGCGGGCACGGCCTCGTGTTGCTCGCGATCTACGCGCTGTCGGTGGTCGCGCTGTTCGCGTTGCAGTCGGGGTAGTCGGGATCCGTGCCGCAATTCGCCCTTCGGCGATTTGCGGCTCTGACCCCACCCTACTCGTTCGCGACGCCGTGCGGCACGTGGCCCGCCGCGACGTGCTGCGCGGCGGAATCGACGTGGCGCGTCTGGTCGTCGAAGTAGAAGTCGGGCTCGAACTCGCGCAGGAAGGCGCCCTTGTCGAGGCCGCCCAGGAACAGCGCCTCGTCGACGCCGATGTTCCAGTCCATCAGCGTGCGGATCGCGCGTTCGTGCGCCGGTGCGCTGCGCGCGGTGACGAGCGCCGTGCGCAAGCGCATCGGCAGCTTGCCGGCGTCGTCGTCGCGCTGGAGGCGGTGCAGCGCCTCGAGCAGCGGCTTGAACGGGCCCGGCGGCAGCGGGCGCGCCGCGTGGTCGTCCTCGTGCGACTGGAACGCCGCGAGTCCCTGCGCCCGGAACACCCGCTCGGCCTCATCGGCGAAGAGCACCGCGTCGCCGTCGAACGCGATGCGCACTTCGTCGGGATGCGAGTCCGCGGTCGCCGAATGGGTGTAGACGCGCGCGGCCGGATAGCCGGCCTCGAGCGCCGCCTTGACGTCGTCGACGTTGGCCGACAGGAACAGGTTCGCGTTGAGCGGACGCAGGTAGCCGAACGGCGAGCGCCCGCGCGTGAAAACGCCGCGCTCGATCGCGAGCCCCGAACCGCGCACCGAGCGGAACACGCGCAGGCCCGACACGGGATCGTTGCGCGAGAGGATCACCACTTCGACGCGACGCACGGCGTCGGCGTTGAAGCCGAGCAGTTTCTTCACCAGCGGATAGGCGACGCCCGGCTTCGCCGGCTGCTGCAGCCGATCGAGCTGCAGATTCATGTAGGCCCGGTCGTCGGCGTTCTCGAAGACGCGGTTCTCCTCCTCGAAATCGAAGAGGGCCCGCGAACTGATCGCGACGACGAGCTGCTGGGCGATGGGCGCCGTGGTCATGCTCCGAGTATAGGACACAGTCCGCGGAGGGATCCGGTCCAACGCCCCGGCGCCGGTACGATCGGCTTCGTTGGGGCCGGCGCCGTAATTCGCAGTCCGGCGAACTACGGCTCCGACCCCAACCGCTGACCCCAACCGCTACGCCCGGGCCGCCGCCCGCGTCTCCCCCTCGATCTCCGAGAGCACCGCGCGGATCTCCCCCACCGCCCACACCAGCGCCTCGCGCGGGACGTTCAGCGGCGGCGCGATCCGCACGACGGTCCCGTGCGTGTCCTTCGACAGGATGCCGCGCGCGAGCAGGCGGTCGACGACTTCGCGCGCGGTCACGCGGGCCGCGTCGACTTCGATGCCGATGAAGAGCCCCCGGCCGCGGACATCGACGACCAGCGGGCTCGCGATCGCGCGCAGTTCGTCCAGCAGCCACGCGCCCAGTTCGCGCGAGCGCATGACCAGCCGCTCGTCCTCGAGCACGCCGATCGCCGCGAGCGCGACCGATGCGGCGAGCGGATTGCCGCCGAACGTGCTGCCGTGGTCGCCGGGATTGAACACCTGCATGACCTCGTCGGTCGCGACGAACGCCGAGACCGGCAGCAGGCCGCCGCCCAGCGCCTTGCCGAGGATCACGCCGTCGGGCATCGCGCCGTCGTGCTGCCAGCCCAACGTGTGGCCGGTGCGGCCCAGGCCGGTCTGCACTTCATCGCAGATCAGGAGCACGCGGCGTCGGTGGCAGATCTCCGCGCAGTGCGCGAGATAGCCGTCCGGCGGCACGACGATGCCCGCCTCGCCCTGCACCGGCTCGACCAGGAACGCCGCGGTGTCCGGGCCGATCGCGGCGGCCAGCGCGGCGGGGTCGCCGAACGGAATCGTGTCGAGTCCCGCCGGGAACGGTCCGAAGCCGTCGCGGTACTGCGCCTCGGTCGACAGCCCGGTGATCGTTATCGAGCGGCCGTGGAAGTTGCCGCGGCAGGCGATGATCCGGGCGCGGCCCTCGGGGATGCCCTTGACCTTGTGGCCCCACTTGCGCGCGGCCTTGATCGCGGTCTCGACCGCCTCGAGTCCGGTGTTCACCGGCAGCGCGCGGTCGAGCCCGGTCATCGCGACCAGGCGCTCGAGCAGGAGCGGCAGCCGATCGTTGAAATAGGCGCGCGAGGTGACCGCGAGCCGATGCGCCTGCTCGGTCAGCGCCGCGACGATCTTCGGATGCCCGTGACCGAACGAGACCGCCGAGTACGCGCTCATCAGGTCGAGGTGGCGGCGGCCTTCGACGTCGACGAGCCACGAGCCCTCGCCGTGGCTGATGACCACCGGCAGCGGATCGTAGTTGCGCGCGCCATAGGTCCGCTCGCGGCGGATCAGCTCGGCGGCGGTCGGGCCGGCGGCGGCGCCCGGTGGAACGAATGCGGGAATCCCGGGCGTGCGCCCGGTCCGGGTGAGCGTGGTCATGCGAAGGCTCCTCGTGAGAGTCGCCGGTCCTCGCCGCGGGGCGCGCTTCGCGTCGCACCGTCGCGGGACCGGCCGACCGGACCGCCGCGGCCTCCGGACGCCTCGTGGGCGCGCCGGTGCTCGGGGCGGAGCGGGTTTACGGCGATGCCAGGATCGCCAGGTCAGGGGCGGCGGATTCTACGCGGCGGAGGCGAGCGGGCCTAGACGCGGTGCACCATCGCCCTGCCCCCTCAGGGAATTCCGGCCATGGCGAAGCGTCCGGCCGCGCCCGGGAGCGAAAGAGGCGACACCGGGCGGCGACGCCGCCGCGGTGGCGCCGGCGCGACCTACCGCAGCGGCAGCGCGTCGACATTCCCCCGCGCCTTGCGATGCGTCGGGTCGAGCGCGAGCGCGCGCTCGTAGGCCGCGCGCGCGCCGGCGGCATCGCCGTCCTGCTCGAGCGCGTAGCCCAGGGTGTTCCACGCGCGCGCGTTGCCGGGCGAGGCGCGCACCGTCGCGCCCCAGAGCTTCGCCTCGCTCTCGTAGTCGCCGACGCGCGCGTGCGTCGCCAGGCCGAGCAGCAATGCGAGCGCCGCGAGCCCGGCGACGGCCGCGGTCTGCCGCCGCCACGACGCGAGCCACACGCCTACCGCGAGCGCCGGCCCGACCATCGCGAGATGGAGCTGGCGGTCGTTCGCGAGTTCGTAGCGCGCGAGCGGCCCGTGTGTCGGCGCGAGCGCGACCGCGAACCAGAGCATCGCGAAGCCGAGCCAGCGGCGGCGGGCGATCTGGACGACGCCGATCGCGACGAGCGCGCCTGCCGCCGCGAGCTTCGCGAGCCACGCGGCATCGAGGACGGTCCGTACGGGAAGATCGGGATCGAAATTCAATCGCAGCGTCGCGAACGGGTGCGCGACCAGATAGACGACCGCGTCGACCTGCGAGACCAGGTTGTCGATCGGGTCCCGGATCGCGAGCGACTGCCGGACCAGCGTCCGGTTCGCGCCGACCGCGATCACCGCGGTCGCGGCGAGCGCGAGCGCGATCCACGCCGGCGCGGTCCGGCGCAGCGCGCTCGCGAACGAATCGCCACGCGCGAGTTCCACCAGCACGAGCAGGAACGGCAGCGTCCACGCGGCTTCGCGTGCGGCGAGCGACAGTGCGAGGCAGGCGACGGTCGCGGCGCGCCACGCGACCGGGTTCCCGGCACGCGCGCGCTCCCAGGCGAGCAGTCCCAGCAAGGTGAGGAGCGTCGACAGCGTCGTCGAGCGCGCGGCGATGTAGACGGCGGCCTCGGTCTGCGCCGGGTGCAGCGCGTAGACCAGCGCGCAGGCGAGCGCCGCGAATTCCGGCCGCGCGACGCCGGGTGCCATCGCCGGCAGCCACGCGCGGGCCAGCGCGAGCACGACGAGCGCCGCGGCGAGATGCAACGCGACGCCGGCGAGCGCGAAACCCATCGGGGCCTGCGAAAGCGTCCAGTTCGCGACGTAGCTCGCCTTGGTCAGCGGCCGCAGGCCCGGCATCGCGGCCCACCACGCCGTCCACGAGTGGACGTCGCGCTCGATGACGACGACGCGGAAGTCGTCGTACTGCCAGGTCGTCCCGGCGGCGGCCGCGTAGGCGGCGATCGCGGCGAGCGCGACCAACGCCGCGGACTCGCGAAAGGTCACGACGGACGCGGCGACGGCGGACGCGCGGCGCGACGCGCCTTCGCGTCGTCGAACGCGGACTCGATCATCGCGACCGCGTCCCACCAGCGGTCGGGCGCGCCCAGCAGCACGACCAGCACGCGCACGCCGTCGCGCTCGGCGGCGGCGACCAGGCAACGCCCGGCGAGCCGGGTCCACCCTGTCTTGAGCCCGCGCGCGCCGTCGACGCGGCCGATCAGCGCATTGGTATTGTCGAAGCGGAAGATCCGGCCGTCGCGCGTGCGCGCCTCGCCCTTCTCGCGCGCGGCGATCGCCGCGATCGCCGGTTGCGCGAGCGCGACCTCGGCCAGCCGCGCGAGATCGCGCGCCGACGCGTAGTGCCCGTCGGCGTCGAAGCCGCAGGCGTTGACCAGGCGCGTGTCGGCGAGCCCGAGTTCCGCGGCGCGCGCGTTCATCCGTGCGACGAACGCCGCCTCGCCGCCGGCCACGTGCTCGGCGAGCGCGACGCACGCGTCGTTGGCCGAGCGCAGCAGCATCGCCGCGAGCAGGTCACCGACGGTGAGCCGCATGCCGGGTTTGAGCCCGACGCGTGCACCGTCCGCCGACGCGGCCCGGCGGCTGACGACCACCTCGCCCGACGCGCGGCTCTCGACGACGACCAGCGCGGTCAGGATCTTGGTGAGGCTCGCAGGCCGCTGGCGCGACGAAGCGTTCGCCGACCAGCGATCGTCGCCGTCGATGCGGACGAGATAGGCCGCGGCGGTGCCGGGGAAAGCGTCGGCCGGTCCGGCGGACGACGGCTCCGCAGCCGCCGCGCGGGCGAGCGGCGCCGAGGACGCGACGAGTGCGAGCCCGGCAGCGACGGCGCAGGCGCGCAGCGCCGAGGCGCCGCGCGCTGCGCGCGTCATCGGCGGCGTCAGAACGGCAGGACGCGGCGCAACGCGTCGACGCCCTGCCTGACCGGATCGGGCTTCGGCGCCTCGGGCGGCGGCGGCGGCGCCGACGCCTGCGATGACGACGACGACGAGCGCGACGCGGATCCCGACCCCGAGCCCGGCGAGCCCTGCGCATCGGCGGTCGCGCCCGCGCCGCGCGTCAGCCGCGCGTAGCGGTTGCACAGCCAGGTGAGCGAGCGGTCGACCAGGTAGTAGTCGCGGCCCTTGCAATAGGTGGGACCGTTCGCGCGCACTTCGTCGTCGCACTCGCCGGAACCGACGATCTGCCAGTCCTTCGCGGCGCCGGCCTTCGCGCACATCGGTTTCACCGTCGCCGCCCAGTCGAGCCGGCAGGCGGAGAACGCTTCCTTGACGACGCCCGCCTGGTACTTCGCGAGCACCTGCTTGAAGCCGGCCGGATCCTGCATCGTCCGGTGGTGCGTGCCGACGCGCTCGCAGTAGGCCTTCTGCCGCGACTCGCAGATCTGTCCCTTGTCGAAGAACATCCCGGTGTGCAGCTTGTCGATGCCTTCGGTGCAGACCTTGGCGATCTCCTTGTCGGCGTCGGCCTGGGCCTTCGCCTGATAGGACGCGATCACCTGCTCGGACTGATCGGTGCAGGCGCCGACCTTGCGACCGGAGAAGACCTGCGTCATCTCCACGTCCTGGCCGCGGCGCTTGGACTTCATCCACATCTTGCCGTCGTAGGCTGTCGGCGTCGCGATGATCTCGCCGCGGCCGCTCATCGAATCCCTGCCGCTGCACTCGATGGCGTAGGTCGTCTTGTTGCCGGACACCTTGAGGTCGGTGACCTTGCAGTTGGAGTCCCTGGGGATCGCGTCCTCGCTGCCGCTCCTGCCCTTCTTGATGCAGCTCTGCTGGGTCTGCGCCGGCATCGCCATGCCAGGCATCTCCATCCTGAAGGTCACGTCCCAGAGTTCGTCGGGACCGGAGCCTGCCTTGAAGAGCTTCGGCTGGCCGGGCATGCCCGGCTGGGCGAGCGCCGCGGTCGGCGTGAACGCGAAAGCGAGCGCGGCGGCGGCGAGAGCGGGCGCGGCGCGCAGGGAGCGGACGGGAAGGTGAATCATCGAAACCTCGACGGGCACGGGAACGAACGCCCAAATCGTACTCCAGCGCCGCGGCGCTGCCCACCGGACGCCGCCGCGAACTTTCGCCGGCCGCCGTCCGGACTCCATTCCGGCCGGATCCGCAGGTCGCAAAGGCGCGAGCCTCCGACTGGTCTTACCACCGGGCCGCGTCGCGTGCGCAGGCGAACCGCAGGATCGTCGGAAGCTGCGCTTCGTAGCACTGCAGCGCATGATCGCCTCCGCCGCGCACGAACTGCCAGGCGCCGGCGTAATACGCGCTCGCGAGCCGCCAGTCGAGGACCTCGTCGCCGGTCTCGACCAGCAGGAAATAGCGTTCCGGCCGCGTGATCCGGGGCACCGCGAGCGCGCGCAGTTCGGCGAAGTGCCCGTCGGTCACGACGAAGCGCTCGCCGGTGTACAGGTTGGTCTGTACGCCGCGCCACGCGTCGAGGTCGTCGTACGGCCGCGTCGTCGGGTTCACCAGCACCGCGCGCGCATCCAGACGTTCGGCGAGCACCGTCGCGTAGTAGCCGCCCAGCGAGCTGCCGATGAACGCGAGCGGCGCGCCGGGATCGCGGTTCGCCGCGACGAGGGCGAGCACTTTCGCGATCGCCGCGGCCGGCCGGTCGCCCAGATCGGGCACCAGCAACACCGGCCGGTCCGCCGCCGG
The DNA here is from genome assembly GCA_020851255.1 of Burkholderiales bacterium. Taxonomy (GTDB): domain Bacteria; phylum Pseudomonadota; class Gammaproteobacteria; order Burkholderiales; family Casimicrobiaceae; genus VBCG01. The sequence goes on from JADZDA010000201.1 coordinate 7,712, forward strand.
CATCGCGTCGACGTATCGCTGCGTCGCCTGCGCCTTGACCGACCGCGGCGACGAACGGAATCCGTGCAGGTAGACGACCAGCGGCGTCATGGCGACCGGCCGCGATCGCGCGTCGGGCCGGCGCGTGTGCTCATGGAGCGGGGGTGGCGCTGCCGCCGCTTGCCGCTCCGAGCGCCGCGAGGAGCTTCGCGTGCACGCCGCCGAATCCCCCGTTGCGCATCACCAGCACGTGGTCGCCGGGCCTCGCCTCGCGCGCGACCGCGGCGACCAGGTCGGAGAGATCGGCGTGCACGCTCGCCCTCGGCCCGAGCGGCGCGAGCGCGGCGGCGGCGTCCCAGCCCAGATTCGCCGTGTAGCAGTAGGACCGTTCGGCGCCCTCGAGGCTGCCGGGAAGCCGGTCCTTCATCGCGCCCAGCTTCATCGTGTTCGACCGCGGCTCGAGCACCGCGAGGATGCGCGCGCCGCCGACCGCGCGCCGCAGGCCGTCGATCGTCGTCGCGATGGCGGTCGGATGGTGCGCGAAATCGTCGTGGACGGTCACGCCGCCGGCGACTCCGCGCGCCTGCATCCGCCGCGCGACACCGCGGAAGCGCGCGAGCGCGACAAGGCTCGTCTCGACCGGCACGCCGGCGTGATGCGCCGCCGCGATCGCGGCGAGCGCGTTCAGCCGGTTGTGCGCGCCAAGCTGCGGCGACTCCGGCGACCAGGCGAGCGTGCCCTGCGGTGCGCCGCCCAGCCGGATCTCGCCGTCGACGCCGATCGTCCAGTCCGGACCGGTGCCGACGGTCTCGGCGGCGCCGAACCGCGCGACCGGAGACCAGCAGCCGCGAGCGAGCACGCGAGCGAGCGCCGCGTCCTGCCCGTTTACGACCAGCCGCCCGGACTTCGGCACCGTGCGGACCAGGTGGTGGAACTGGGTCTCGATCGCTTCCAGGTCGGGGAAGATGTCCGCGTGGTCGTATTCGAGGTTGTTGAGGATCGCCGTGCGCGGCCGGTAATGGACGAACTTCGAACGCTTGTCGAAGAACGCGGTGTCGTACTCGTCCGCTTCGACGACGAAGAACCGGCTGCCGGTCAGCCGCGCCGACACGCCGAAATCGGCCGGCACGCCGCCGATCAGGAAGCCCGGCTGCAGGCCCGCGCAGTCGAGGATCCACGCGAGCATCGACGAGGTCGTCGTCTTGCCGTGCGTGCCGGCGACCGCGAGCACGTGCTTTCCGGCGAGCACGTGGTCGCGCAGCCACTCCGGGCCGGAGACGTACGGCGAGCCCCGGTCGAGGATGGCCTCCATCAGCGGGTTGCCGCGCGAGACGACGTTGCCGACGACGAAGAGCTCCGCGTCGCGCGCGATGTCGTCGAGCTGCGCGGCGTCCCAGCCGTCGGTGATCGGGATGTCCATCGCGGCGAGCTGCGTGGACATCGGCGGATAGACGTTTGCGTCGCAGCCGGTGACGGCGTGGCCGGCGGCGCGCGCGATCGCGGCGATGCCGCCCATGAACGTGCCGCAGACGCCGAGGATGTGGATGCGCACGGTCCCTCCGCGTCAGGCTTCCGCCGGCCGCACGAGGATCGCGTGTCGCCGCCAGCCAGCGAGGAACCACCCGTAGGTCACGCTCACCAGCACGACGATCGCCAGGAACGCGAACCGCAGGCCCTCGGCGGTCGACCAGCCGAACGCCGCGCGGGCGGCGTCGACCGCGATGCCGATGCCCCACTGCACCACGAACGTGCCGGCGAACATCGTCAGGTTGATCGCGGTGTTCGCACGGCCGGCGAGCGAGGCGGGGAAACCCTCGTTCAGCACGGTGAACGCGAGGATGTTCGCGGCGGCACCCAGGCCGTAGAGACACCACCAGACCTCGGAGTGCGGGACGCGGAAGGTGATCGCCGCGATCGCCACGACGTGCACGGCCCAGCCGGCGAGGTAGAGATGGCTGGAGCCGAAGCCGCGTTTCGCGAGGCGCGTCGCGGTCGAACCCAGGAACAGATACCCGGCGAGGATCGCGAAGCCCATCGCGAGCAGTACGCGTGCGGCCTCCGCGCGCGTGCGGCCCTCGACCTCCATCATCCAGGGTACCGACCACAGACCCTGGATCGCCATGAACGAACCCATGCCGAGCCCGCCGACCGGCACGATCCACCAGAACCGCGGCTCGACGAAGACCCGGCGCACGCCGTCGAGCTGGGTGGCGAGCGACGGCGGCTCCGCATGCGGCGGCAGGTCCGGGACGGTGACGACGATCGCGATCGCCGAGGCGAGCGCGAAGGCGCCGATGCCGACGAACAGCGCGCGCCAGTCGACGAACCGCAGCGCGATCTCGACCGGCGTGGTCGCCGCGAGCGCGCCGGCCGCGCCGGCGACCATCATCCAGCCGGCGAGCGAGGCCTGCCGGTCGCGGGGATACCAGGTCGCGATCGCCTTCAACGGCGCCATCAGGCAGATCGACACCCCCGCGCCGATCAGCGCGCGGGCGAACGTGAGACCGGCGAGTCCGTCGGCGGCGGCGAACGCGAACGCGCCGATCGCCGCGATCGCGAGGAGCACCGGCTCGACGCGGCGCGGCCCGTAGCGGTCGAGCAGGATGCCGGCGGGGATCTGCAGCGCCGAGAAGGTGACGAAGTACGCGCTCGTCAGCAGGCCCAGCGCGCCGGGCGCGAGCCCGAACTCGCGCGTCAGTTCCGGCGAGATCACCGCGTTGACCGAGCGAACCAGGTACGACAGCAGGTAGCCGGCGGCGAACGCCGGGTAGATCCTCAGGATCGCGACGACGGCGGTCAAGGCCGGCCCCGCGCGCGGATGCCCGGCGCCAAAGACGCGCAGCGCGATGCGTACACGGTCGGGACCGTCAGCCTCGGAAGATGAAGTACACGGCGCCTAGCAGGCACAACCCGGCCCAGAGGAAATCGAGCTTCACCGGCTGCCCCATGTACAGGACCGCGAACGGCACGAAGACGGCGAGCGTGATCACCTCCTGCAGGATCTTGAGCTGCGCGAGCGAGAGTGTCGTGAACCCGATCCGGTTCGCCGGCACCTGCAGCAGGTACTCGAAGAGCGCGATGCCCCAGGAGAGCAGCGCGGCGATCCACCACGGGCGGTCGGACAGGTGCTTCAGGTGCCCGTACCACGCGAACGTCATGAAGAGGTTCGAGCAGGTGAGGAGCACGGCGCAGACGAGCGCCGGATGCTGCGCGGCGAAGGCGGGCATGGGATCGGGGTCCGGGCGAGCGGACGGGCGGGCGGACGGCCGTCATTGTCGCCGAAACCGGCCGGCCGCGAACGCCCCGCCCGCGCGTACGCGGCGGCGATGCCCGGGTTCGACAGCGCCGAAACCGGTCACATAGACGGTCCACCGGCAACGAGCGGCAACTCGACTTCGACCTGGACGCCGCGTCCGCCCGCTCGATCGCGCAGCCGGACGATGCCGCCGTGGCGGGTCGCGACGATGCGCACGATCGCGAGTCCCAGCCCCAGGTGAGGCCCGCGGCCCTCCTTCGGCCGGATCGACACCAGCGGCTCGAACAGCCGTTCGGCACCGCCGTCGGGCAGCGGCGGGCCCTCGTTGGCGACGGTGAGCCGGGCGCGGTCGCCATCGCGCGCGAGCGTGACCTCGATCGTCCCGCCGGTCGCGAAGTCGATCGCGTTGTCGACCAGCTTGTCGAGCATCTGCGCAACGATCTCCGGCACGCCGTCGACCGTCATCGGGCCGTCGGGCCCGGCGTAGGCGAACGGGCGCGCCGGATACGCGAGCCGATAACCTTCGACGCAGCCGGCGACGACCTCGCCCAGGTCGAAGCGTTCGCGGGCGGAATCGGACAGCGCGCCTTCGAGGCGCGCCGCCTCGGTCATCCGCGCGAGGATCGCCGACAGTCGGTCCAATCCCTGCTGGGCGCGGTCGACGTAGGTCTTCGCCTCGTCGGGCACCGGCGAAGCGCGCAGGTTGTCGAGCGAACTGCGCACGACGGCGAGCGGCGTGCGCAATTCGTGCGACAGCCGAGAGGCGAGCTGCTCCTGGTAGCTCGCGTACGCCGCGAGCCGCTCGAGCACGCCGGCGTAGCTCCGCGCGAGGTCGCCGTTCTCGTCGCGCGCGCGGCTCGACGGCAGGCTGCCGCGGACCCGACCGTCGCGGTCGATCGCGGCCTCGGCGGCATCGCGCAGCCGGCGGATCCGCGACGAGAGCCAGGTCGCGTAGACGGTCAGCGCGACCGATCCCACGAGCAGGATCGCGACCACCAGGTTGAACAGCCGCTCGAACGCGCGGTTGCGCTCGGCCAGCACCGCGTTGGTCGTCTCCTCGACGAGCACCGCGCCGCGCACCCGGTCACCGACCCAGATCGGATGCGCGGCGGTGACGACGACCGCGCGCGCGTCGTCGGTCGCGCGCCGGTCGGTCGCCGGGATGCCGTCGAGCGCGGCGATCACCTCGCGGCGTGCCGGGACGCTTCCCGATCCGCCGTCGTCGACGAAATCCTCGCGCGGCCGGTCGAGGAACAGCGCGTAGACGCGGTCGATCCAGCGCGACCGGGGCTCGTCCGACGCCGGCCGCCTGAGGCTGCCGCCGCGCGCGAGCACCGTCAGATCGCGGTCGACGACGCGGATGCGCGCGGTCGTGCGCGTCAGTCCTTCGAGGATCTGCGCGAGCTCCGGCGCCGCGACCGAGGCGCCCGCCGACAGCGCCGGCCGGGCCGCGGCGGCGTCGACCAGGTCGGTCGGCGGTCCGCCGCGCGGCGCGACGAGCGGAACCGGTGCGTCGAACAGCCGCGGGCGGTCGTGCAGCGCGATCGCGACCGCCTGCGCGGTGCCGGCGAGCGTGCGCTCCTGCGATTCACGCAGCACCTTCTCCAGCTCGCGGACGTACTCGACGCCGAGCCACGGCAGCGCGAGGAACACCGTCAGCACGAGCAGCAGTTGCGCGCGGATGCCCAGACGCGCCATCGATCACCCGCTAGTCAGGCTTCCAGCGGTATCCCATGCCGTAGACGGTCGCGATCGCGTCGAACGCCGGATCGACCGCCTGGAACTTGCGGCGGATCCGCTTGACATGCGAGGTGATCGTGCCGTCGTCGACGACGGTGTCCGCCTCGCGCATCAGCGCGTCGCGGTCCTTCACGTGGCCCGGATGGCGCGCGAGCGCGTGGACCATCCAGAACTCGGTCAGCGTGAGATCGACCGGCGCCCCGCGCCAGCGCGCGGTCATCCGCTTGACGTCGAGCGTGAGCGGTCCGCGCTCGATCACGTCCTCGGCGAGCGGCGGCTGGGTCGACAGGTCGGCGCGGCGCAGCAGCGCGGAGATGCGCGCGGTGAGTTGCGGGAGGCTCGCGCCCTTGGTCAGGTAATCGTCGGCGCCCACGCGCAGGCCCGAGACGATGTCGACATCGGAATCGCGCGCCGAGAGGATCAGGATCGGCACGGCCGGCGACATCGCGCGCAACTCGCGGCACAGCGTGAACCCGGCGTCCGGATCGTCGCCCAGGCCCAGATCGATCACGGCGAGGTCGGGCAATCGCGTGCGGAACGCCGCGAGCGCGGCCGCCCGCGATTCGTAGGCGGCGACCTCGTAGCCCGAGCGCTTGAGCGCGTCCGCGGTGTTCGCGCGGATCGCGGGTTCGTCCTCGACGATGGCGATGCGGCGGGACATGGCGACGCGAAGGATACCGCAGCGGACGCGGCTCGCGCGCGCGACCGGCCGCGCTGCCACCGGTTTTCCACAATTCATCGCCGGTCTTCCGCATCCCTTCCGCGCCTGAGCCGCCGGCTGCGCGCGAAATCCCGACCATGCGGACGCCCAAACGGCGGAGGCGCCGCGGGTCACCCGGGATATCCGCCGCGATCGAGAGACGAAGGAGGCTTCGGCGGCCCGCGGACTCGAACCTCCCCCGGTTGCTCCTGCGAGCGCCGCGGGTCGCCCGAAGCGAATACCCGATGACGCCCACCGTCCGTCCGTTGCCTTTCCTGCCGCCCAGCGGCTGGCGGGGTCTGGTCCGGCTCGCCCTCGAGGGCCTCGCCACCGGCGTCTTCGTGAGCGCCGTGCTCGCGCTCGCCGTGTTCATCGTCGCCGTCCAGGCCGAGGCGGCGACACCGACGTCGCGCCCCGTCGCCGAGCGCGGCGACGTGCGTGGCGGCAGGCTGGAACTCGCCGCCACCGACGGCGATCCCGCGCAGGCCGCGCCGCTGGTCGCGACCGAGGTCCGCATCGACGTCGCCGGCGTCGTCGGCCGCACCATGGTCCGGCAGCGCTTCGTCAATCCGACGCCGGTGTGGCGCGAAGGCGTGTACCTCTTCCCGCTGCCCGACAAGGCGGCCGTCGACCGGATGCGCGTCGAAACGGCCGGTCGCGTGATCGAGGGACAGGTCCGCGAGCGCGAGGCCGCGCGCAAGGTCTACGAGCAGGCGAAGCGCGAGGGCAGGCAGGCGGGGCTCGTCGACCAGGAACGGCCGAACCTCTTCACCACGCGCGTGGCGCAGCTGCCGCCCGGCGAGGAAGTCGTCGTCACGATCGAGTACCAGGAGACGCTGCGCTACGATTCCGGCACGTTCCGGCTGCGCTTCCCGATGGCGGTGACGCCCCGCTACGTGCCCGGCTCGCCGATGGTGGTCGCGGCGGCCGGCGAGGACGCCGAGGCGCTGGTCACCGACGCGGTCCCCGACGCGCACCGGATCGTCGCCGACTTCGCGCTGCCGGGCACGGGCCAGCTCGCGCCGGTCGCCCTCGACGCGACGATCGACACCGGCTTTCCGCTGGCGACGCTCGAGAGCGCCACCCACGCGATCCGCGTCGACACGCTGCCCGACGGCCGCGCGCGCGTGCGCTTCGCCGAGGGCGCCGTGCCGGCCGACCGCGACCTCGAACTCGCGTGGACGCCGTCGGTCGGCGCCGAGCCCCGCGCCGCCGTGTTCACCGAGACGAAGGCCGGCCGCACGCACGCGCTGGTGATGCTGCTGCCGCCGTCGGCCCCCGCGCGCGACGCGCCGATGCCGCGCGAGGCCACGTTCATCGTCGACACGTCCGGGTCGATGAGCGGTGTGTCGATCGCGCAGGCGAAGGAAGCGGTGCAATTCGCGCTCGCGCGGCTCGCGCCCGGCGACCGGTTCAACGTGATCGAATTCAACTCGCGCACGCGCGCGCTGTGGCCGGCGCCGATGGCGTTCGACGCCTCGACGCTCGCGATCGCCGCACGCTTCGTCGACGCGCTCAAGGCCGACGGCGGCACCGAGATGAAACCGGCGCTCGCGGCCGCCCTCGCACCGGCGCCGACGGCGGGCCACGCGCAACAGGTCTTCTTCCTGACCGACGGCGCGGTGGGCAACGAGCACGAGCTCCTGAAGCTCATCCGCGAGCGCGTCGGCGAGCGGCGGCTCTACACGATCGCGATCGGTCCCGCGCCCAACGCCTGGTTCATCCGCAAGGCCGCGCAGTTCGGTCGCGGCACGTCGACGTTCATCGCCGACGTGAACGAAGTGCGCGGGAAGATGACCGCGCTCTTCGAGAAGCTCGAGCGCCCGGCGCTGACCGACGTCACGATCACCTGGCCGGTCGGCGCCGAGGTCTACCCGCCGAAGGTGCCGGACCTCTACACGGGCGAGCCGATCGTCGTGACCGCGGCGTTCCACGGCGCGCCGACAACACTCTCGGTCGTCGGCCGCCGCGCGTCGCATGCGTGGGGACAGCTCGTGCCGTTGGGTGCGGGGAACCCGGCGGCCGGCGTCGGCGCGCTGTGGGCGCGCGAACGGATCTCGACGCTCTCCGACGCGATCGTCGGGGGTGCGCCCGAGGACGAGGTGCGTCCGCTGATCGTCGCGACCGCGCTCGAGCACCATCTGGTCAGCAGGTACACGAGCCTGGTCGCCGTCGACGTGACGCCGATCGCGCCGGCCGGCGCGAATCCGGTGCGCACGCAGATCCCGGGCCTGCTGCCCGCCGGACTGGACCCCGCGGGTTTCGTCGGCGGACTGCCCAGGACGGCAACCGCATGGCAGCTCCTGCTGATCGGCGGTCTGGCGGCGCTGGCCCTCGCCTGGTTGGCGCGACCGCGTCGGCGGATCGCCCGCGTCGAGGGCGCGCTCGCGGCGCTCGCTTCGCGCGCCGTTCTCGCGCGGCGAGTGTGCTGAGCGCGATGGTCGCGTCGGTCGACGCACCCGGGTCGGGAGTCGGAGCCGTCCGGCGTCGGCCGCCGGCTCGCGGCGCCGGCGTCGGCGTCGGTGACGGCGTCGATCGGGGAGGACCTGTCGGCTGTGGAGACGGCGACGCACGCGCGACCATTAGCGCGGCGACGCCGGGTACCGGATTCCGGTTCCCCACGGCCGAGTCTTCCCCGATCGGCGCCGACGCGCGGTTGCTGAGATGGACGTCGCGCGCGCTGCTGCTGGCCGGAATCCTGTCGATCGCCGGGGCCGCGGCGATACTCTCCAAGGCGTGGATCGGACAGGTGCTGCTCGGCGTGGCCTGGCAGCGCGCGCTCGCCGGCGGCGTCGCCTCCGCGCCATGGCCTGGCGCCGACACGCGCCCGGTCGCCCGGATCGTCGCACCGGCGCAATCCGCCGACGTGCTGGTGCTCGCCGGCGCGACCGGGCGCACGCTCGCGTGGGGACCGGGGCATCTCGACGGCACCGCGAAGCCGGGCACGCCCGGGCAGTCGGTGGTCAGCGCCCACCGGGACACCCACTTCCGCTTCCTCGAGCACGCCGCGGTCGGCGATCCGATCGTCGTCGAGCGCGTCGACGGCGTGCGCGTTCGCTACCGGATCGTGTCCACGCGGATCGCCGACGCCGACCACCTCGACATCCCCCGCGAGGTCGACGTGCCGACGCTCACGCTCGTCACCTGCTGGCCTTTCGACGCGGTCGCGCCGGGTGGGCCGCTGCGGTACGTCGTCGTGGCGGAAGAAATGGGGTGAGTCTTGGGAAATGGGGGAAATGGGTTCAGGCTCGGATTTCGCCTTTGGAAAATGGGGTCAGACTCGAATTTCGCCTTTGGAAAATGGGGTCAGACTCGGATTTCGCCTTTGGAAAATGGGATCGACGTTGGCCCCGGAATGTACGGCAGTTCATAAGTGGAGGTATTCTGCCTTCATCGATCCTTGGTAACCGAGGAGAGGACGATGAAGAAGTCGAAGTTTTCGGAGGAGCAGATCGCGTACGCCCTGCGCCAGGCTGATGGCGGCACCCCGGTCGGTGATGTCTGCCGGCA
>JADZDA010000202.1 GCA_020851255.1 Burkholderiales bacterium
CCGCAGGATGCCGGCATGCGCGCGTCCCGCTATCTCGTCGTCGATCGCTCGGAGGCCTTCGCGCGGGCCGCGGTCCGTTTCCTGACCTCGGCCGGCGCGACCGTCGTCGCGACCGCCAGCGAGCCGAATCGGGCCCACGCCGTGATCGGCTCGACCCGGCCGCAGATCGCCATCATCGAATGGAGGCACGACGACGACGCGCTGCCGGCGCTGGTCGCCGCGCTACGGGCCGCGGTCCCGGAGGTGGTCGTGGCGGCGGCGTTCGACTGGGATCCGCCGCTGCCGCTCCCGGGCACCGCGATCGGCGTCGACACGGTCCTGCGCAAGAGCCGGATCTACGAAGACCTGCTGACGCTCACCTTCCTTCCGCAATCCGCATGAACAGTCCCTGGGAACCGATGATGTTCGGCGCAGCTTTCGACAGCGAATCCGCGCGGCTGGCCGCGTTGCGCGCCACCGGGGTGCTCGACACGGCGCCGGAGCCGGTGTACGACTGGGTCGTCGAACTCGCGGCCATCATCTGCCAGACACCGATCGCGCTGGTGAGCCTCGTCGACGAGCATCGGCAGTGGTTCAAGGCCGCGCGCGGTCTGGACGACGTCCGGGAGACGCCGCGCGAGCACGCGTTCTGCGCGCACGCCATCGGCCAGCACTCGACGTTCCTCGTCGAGGACGCCTCGGCCGATCCCCGCTTCCGCGACAACCCGCTCGTCGTCGGCGATCCCGGCATCCGCTTCTACGCCGGCACGACGCTGCTCACGGCCGACGGTCATGCGCTGGGCACGCTGTGCGTGATCGACCGGCACCCGAAGACTCTCACCGATCGCCAGCGGCACATGCTCGAGGCGCTGGCGAGCGTCGTCGCCGCCAAGATCGAGGCGCGGCGCGACCGCGGCGCACTCGAGGACGCGCTCGCCGAGCTCCACCAGATCCTGGACGCGGTGCCGACGTTGATCTCGCGGCGCGACGGCGCCCTGCGCTACCGGTTCGTCAACCGCGCGCTGGCGGAATTCCTCGGGCGCGACCCGGCGCACCTGATCGGCCTGGACTCCGCCGACGCGCTCGACCCGGAAATGGCCGAACGCAGCCTGCCGCTGATCGAGCGAGCGCGCGCTGGCGAAATCGTGCGCACGGTGCATTCGGTGGCGACGTCCGACGGCTGCGAGCGCACGCTGGCGATGTGCTACCGGCCGATCGTCGACGCCAAGGACCGGATCACCGGCGTCTACGGCTTCCACGAGGATGTCACCGAGCGCGTCGCGATGGAGAACGAAATCCGGGCGCTGAACGCGCACCTCGAAGCCCGTGTCGCCTCACGGACGTCCGCGCTCAACGATGCCCTGGCTCAGATCGAAACCTACTCGCGCGCGATCGCGCACGACCTGCGCGCCCCGCTGCGCCAGCTTTCGGGATTCCTGCGCCTGGCGGTCGAGGACACGCGCGACGGCGACCCGGTGTCGGCGGCCCGGCACCTGGACCGGGCCGAAGCCGCCACGATCGAGATGTCCGCGCTCGTCAACGGGCTGCAGCGGCTGATGCGTCTGTCGCACGAGCCGCTCGATTTCGTCCGCATCGACCTCGGCGACCTGGTCCGCGAAGCCTGGCGCGCGCTCGCCGACGAACCGGGTTTCCGGAGGGCGCTGTTCACCGTCGGCGCGCTGCCGGGCGTCGTCGGCGACCGCGCCCTGCTCAAGCAGGTCTTCGTCAACCTGCTCGGCAACGCGCTCAAGTTCTCGGGCGAGCGCGACCTGCCGTCGATCGCGGTCGGTTCCCGGGCCACCCCGCAGGGCGTCGAGGTGACCGTCCGCGACAACGGCGCCGGGTTCGCGCCCGAGCAGGCGTCGCGCCTGTTCAAGCCGTTCACCCGGCTGCACGACCGCGCGCAGTATCCGGGAACCGGCAACGGCCTCGCGATCGTCGAGCGCATCGTCGCCCGCCACGGCGGCGGCGTGCGCGCCGAGGCGATCGTCGACGGTGGCGCGACCTTCACGGTGACGCTGCCCGCCGCGCAGGACCCATGAGCGCCGCGGGCCGGCACCCGGCCGGCCCGCGCATCGGAGTCGTTCGCCCGGTCAGTCCCTGAGCAGGCGCCAGTTGCCGTCCTTGACGGTGATCAGCACGCGACCGCGATCGTCGAACCCGGAGTGGTCGGCAGCCGTCATGTTGTAGACACCCTGGGTGCCGACGAGTTCGCGCGTCGCCTCCAGCGCGTCGCGCAGCGCCGCGCGGAATTCCGGCGTTCCCGGCTTGCCGCGCTTCGCCGCCTCGGGCACCGCGCGCTGGAGCAGCAGCCCCGCGTCGTAGACGTTCGCGCCGAACGTCGCCGGCTTCGCGCCGTACAGCTTCTCGTACGCGGCGATGTAGTCCGACGCCATCTTCTTCGACGGGACGCTGTCGGCGATTTCCGGCAGCACCAGCATCAGGCTGGCGGCGAGCACCGCGCCTTCGACCTTCGCGCCGCCCATCCGCAGGAAATCGGGCGCCGCGGCACCATGCGTCTGGTAGATCCGCCCCTTGTACCCGGCGTCGACCAGCGACGTGTGCGGAAGCACCGTCGGCCCCCCGGCGGCGGCGACCAGCACCGCGTCCGGCTTCGCCGAAATGAGCTTCGCCGTCTGGCCGGTGACCGACGCGTCCGAGCGCAGGTAGCGTTCGTTCGCGACGATCCGGATGCCGGCCTTCTGCGCCTGCGCGTTGAACACGTTGTACCAGTTCTCGCCGTACGGATCGTTGAAGCCGATGAAGCCGACCGTCTTGACGCCGTTCTTCACCATGTGGCCGACGAGCGCCTCGGAGATCAGCGCGTCGTTCTGCGTCGTCTTGAACACCCAGCGCTTCTTGTCGTCCATCGGCAGCACGACCGCGGTCGTGCCCACCGGGGCGAGCATCGGCGTGCCGGCCTCGGCCATGAACTGCACGACGCCCACCGCGTTGGGGGAACCCGACGGCCCGATCAGCGCGTCGATCCGGTGCTCGGCGAGCAGTTTCCTGACCGCGAGCACGCTCTGCGTCGGGTCGCTCGCGTCGTCGAGCACGACGTACTCGACCGACAGGTCGCCGATCGTCTTCGGCAACAGGGCCGCCGTGTTCTTCTGAGGGATGCCGACGACCGCGGTCGGGCCGGTGGCCGACGCGATCACGCCGATCTTCACCTGCGCGATCGCCGCCTGCGATCCGAGGGCCAGCGCCAGCGCCAATGCCGCGCAGCTCCGCTTCGGTGGGTTCATGGTTTTCGATCCTCCTGGTTTGGACTCGTCTACGCCTCTGGTCATCGACCCGCGCGCTCTTCGCGTCGGAGTCAGGGTCCCGCCACCACGCCCGCGGCCGCGAGCGTGGCGATCTCGTTGTCGGTATAACCGGTCTCGGCGAGCACCGCGCGCGTGTGCTCGCCGTAGCCCGGAGGGAACGGGAACTCGCTGCGCATCCCGGGCAGCGACGTGCCGGGCGGCTGCAGGCGGATCGCGCGCCCGTCGGGCGTGCGCGTCGTCGTGAACGCGCGCTCGAGCGCCGGCATCTCGCGCACCCGGCGGATGTCGTTGATCGCCGCCCAGGGAATCGTCGCGCGGGCGAGCGTCGCCGAGACCTCGTCGGTCGCGTGCGCGGACGTGACCGACGTCATGTCGCGCTTGAGCGCCGCCCGGTCCTGCGCGCGCCCGGCGTTGGTCACCCGCAGATCCGACGCGACCGGCGCGAACATCGGCGTCGCGGTCAGCCGCTTCCACTGGACGTCCGAGCCGACCGCGAGGTAGATGAAGCCGTCGCGGGTCGGATAGACGTTGGTCGGGATGAACTTGCGGTGCTCGTTGCCGGCACGCGTGATCTCGGAAGGGTCGCAATCGAAGTCGACGAGCGGCAGCGTCGTGATGAGCCAGGACGCCGCCGCCTGCAGCATCGACACGTCGATCCGCTTGCCGCGCCCGGTCTCCGCGCGCTCGAGCAGGGCCAGCAGCACGTTCGCGTAGACCTCGTCGCCGGCCTTGAGGTCGACCAGCGGCACGCCCGAGGCCATCGGCGGGCCGGCCGGATCGCCGGTGATCTCCATGAAGCCCGCCATCGCCTGCAGCACCGGGTCGTAGCCCGGGACGTCGGGGTATTCCGGGCCGAGCGCGGAGATGGCCGCCCAGACGAGCCCCGGCTTGACCGCGGACAGCGTCTCGTAGTCGATGCCGAGCGCGGCGTAGCGGCGCGGCAGCGTGTTGCAGCAGAAGACGTCGACGTCGAGCTTCTCCAGCAGTTGCCGCAGCAGCGCGCGTCCTTCGTCGGTGCGAAGGTTCAGTGCGATCGCCTCCTTGCCGGCATTGGGCGCGACGAAGTAGCTGCGCCGGTCGTCGTCGACGACGG
>JADZDA010000203.1 GCA_020851255.1 Burkholderiales bacterium
CAGCACGTCGTCGATCTTCCAGCGGTTCTGCGTCAGCGTGAACAGATAGACGAACAGCGCGCCGGCGACCACGCCGGTGGCGAGCGCGCCCAGCGGGTGCATGACGTCCGATCCGGCGCACACCGCCACCAGCCCGGCGAGCGGCCCGTTGTGGACGAATCCGGGGTCGTTCCGTCCGGCGGCGAACGCGGCGAGCGTCCCGCCCGCCATCGCCAGCAGCGAATTGACGGCGACGAGCCCCGATATCTTCTCGAGCGTCTGCGCGCTCATCACATTGAAGCCGAACCAGCCGACCGTCAGCACCCAGGCGCCCAGCGCGAGGAACGGGATCGACGACGGCGGATGGGCGGAAACGCCGCCCTCGCGCGAGTAGCGACCGCGCCGCGCACCCAGGAACACGACCGCGACCAGCGCGATCCATCCGCCCATCGCGTGGACGACGACGCTGCCGGCGAAATCGTGGAACTCCTCGCCGAACGTCGCCTTGAGCCACGCCTGGACGCCGTAGTGCTGGTTCCAGGCGATGCCCTCGAAGAACGGGTAGACGAATCCGACCAGCGCGAACGTCGCGGCGAGCTGCGGGTTGAACTTCGCGCGCTCGGCGATGCCGCCGGAAACGATCGCCGGGATCGCCGCCGCGAACGTGAGCAGGAAGAAGAACTTCACGAGCTCGTAGCCGTTCTTCTGCGCGAGCTCCGGCGCGCCGGCGAGGAAGCCGGCGCCGTAGGCGATCGCGTAGCCGATGAAGAAGTACGCGATCGTCGACACCGAGAAGTCGACCAGGATCTTGACCAGCGCGTTGACCTGGTTCTTCTTGCGCACGGTGCCGAGCTCGAGGAACGCGAACCCCGCGTGCATCGCGAGCACCATGATCGCGCCCAGGAGGATGAACAGCGTGTCGTTGCCGGCTTTGAGGGCTTCCATGGATTCCCCGGGAGTGGGGCGCGGGACCTCGGCCGGAGGGTTTCCGTCCGCCTGCGCCGGTTCCGGGCGGCTCGCCCGAAAACGCGCAACCGCTAGCAGGCGGCGTGCCGGCGATGCACGTTATTGAAAACACACGGCATTGGGCGACGGGTTCCCATCGCGCCGCCTCGGAAGCGCACCGATTCGGGGCGCGCCGCCGAGGTCTCGCACCGTTCCGGTGCTATGTCGCCGGCGTGGCGCCGGCCTCGGGGGCGACGCGATCGTCGGGCCGGCGTGCCGGCGGCGCATACCAGTGCGCCGGCGGCACGATCTTGGGCCGGGCCGGATCCTCCAGGTAATGCGGCGAGAGGATCTGCACGCCGTTCTCGTTGAACACGTCCTGGATCGCGCCGTTGAGCGCCGAGATCACCGCCATGCGCGCGCCGGGCTCGGTGGCCGCGACCTCGCAGGCGAGCCGGTATTCGACGTAGAAGTCCGACAGCGCGGTCTGGAAGACGCGAGGCACGGGCGTGGCCTCGACTCCGGCGGTGCGCCGCGCGGCTTCCTCGAGCATCGCGTGCACCTGCCGCCAGGGCACGTCGTAGCCGATGGTCACCGACGCCTGGGCGACGAACCCCGGTGTCCGCGCCGTGCGCGAGTGGTTGGTCACGACGCTGCCCATGACGAGCGAATTGGGCAGCGTCAGCTCCTCGCCCATCCCGGTGCGCAGGCGCGTGGTGAAGAGTCCCATCGACATCACGGTGCCGTCGCGGCCGGCCACCTGGACGAATTCGCCGGGGCGGTAGGTCCGCGTGTACATCAGGATGAGTCCGCTCGCCGCCTGGCCGACGATGCCCGAGGCCCCGACCGAGACCATGAGGCCCAGCAGCACCGACAACCCCTTGAACGCATCGGTGTCGGAGCCGGGGATGTACGGATAGGCCATCGCGATCGCGAACAGCCAGATCGCGATCGTCGCGAGCCTGCGCGTCGCCGGCGCGGTGTCCCGGTCGATGGTCGCCAGCTCGACCTCGCCCGACTGCACCCGGTCGAACAGGCGGCGCTGCATCCGGTCGACCGCGCGGGCCACGACGAAGATCAGCACGGCGACGGCGAGGGACGGCAGCGACCTGGCGACCGCTTCGACCGTCCCGACGCTGGCACCGACGAGGAAGGTGGTCAGGCCCTCGCTCCAGGGTCGCGTGTAAGGGAAGCGCCCGAGCACGTACCCCAGCCACTGCCAGGTGACGAGCAGGATCACGAAGATCGCGACCGCGGATACCGTGTACCGGGCGGCGGAGATCAGGCGCTCGCGCGAGATCACCTCGCCGCCACCGATGGTCAGATGCCCGGCGTGGCGCCGGGCGATCCCCATCAGTGCCGTGGCGGAGCGACGCCAGACCCAGCGGATCAGCAACACGAGCGCGACCCAGACCGCGGTCGCGATGGCCGCCAGCAGGGCCGCGTGGAGCAGGAACGCGGCGTCGCGCGACTCGCGCGTCTCGGCGATCACCCGCCGCAGGGCGCCCGCGGCGCGATCCGCGACCTGTCTCGCGCCGGGGGCGTGCGACAGTACCGCGTCCTCGTGGGTGACGATGAACCCGTACTGCCCGTCCACGAGCACCGCCGTCCCCTGGGGGATGTCGTGCAACGTGACCACTCCGGGTCCGCCCTGCGTCAACAGGTCAGCGAGGCGCGCCCGGGCGACATGAGCACGGTCGGCCGGCGGCGCGCCCAGCATCGACGCGCGGAAGTTCATGACAGGCCGGTTGTACAGCGTCAGCGTCGCATCGGGAGTGCGGACCGGTCCGCCGAGAAGCACGCCGCTGTCGGCGGTCAGCGGCAAGACCGGCGGTTGCGCCGACGGCTCGGCGCCGCGGGCTCCGGCCGGCTCGGACACCGCGCCGGGGCCGGAAGGGGCCTGGGCGAGGACGGCCGTGTCCAGCGCGACTGCGGCGACGACCAGCCAGGCACGCCATCCGCGGACGGGTATCCGGAATCCCATCCGGGGCATTGTCCGGGCGTGGTCCGGAACGGTCAACGCGCCCGGGGGCGCCTCGCGCGCCGGCGCCGGTCCGCCCGGCGCAGCGCCATCAGGCGACCTTCGATTTCAGCAGCTGCTGCAACTCTCCGTTCGCGTACATCTCCCGCATGATGTCGCAGCCGCCCACGAACTCCCCACCGACGTAGAGCTGCGGGATCGTCGGCCAGTTGGCGTACGACTTCACGCCGTCGCGGATCGCCGGATCGGCGAGTACGTTGACGCTCAGGTAGTCGTCGACGCCGCAGCGCTTGAGGATCTCGGCGGCCGTCGCCGAGAAACCGCATTGCGGAAACTGGGGCGTACCCTTCATGTACAGCACGACCTTGTGACCGTGTACCTGTTCGCGGATCTTTTCCTGGATATCCATGAGGTCTCTCCGCGCGCGTGCCTCGTCGCGCGCCGACCGATTCTACCAAGCGACGACGGCGGCGCACACCGCTACTCCTTGACCGCGCCGGTCAGCCCCGAAACGTAGTACTCGACGAAGAACGAATAGAGCACCGCCACCGGGACCGAACCCATCAGCGCGCCGGCCATCAGCGAACCCCAGTGGTAGACGTCGCCCTCGACCAATTCGGTGATCACGCCCACCGGCACCGTCTTCACCTCCGACGACGAAATGAAGGTCAGCGCGTAGATGAACTCGTTCCACGACAGCGTGAACGCGAAGATGCCCGCCGAGATCAGTCCGGGCACCGCGAGCGGCAGGATGATCCGCACGAGGATCTGCCAGCGCGACGCTCCGTCGATGAGCGCGCATTCCTCGAGCTCGTAGGGGATGCTCTTGAAGTAGCCCATCAGGAGCCACGTGCAGAACGGAATCAGGAACGTCGGATAGGTCAGGATCAGGGCGAGCCGGGAGTCGAACAGGCCCGCCTGGAACACGATCGCCGCGAGCGGGATGAACAGGATCGACGGCGGCACGAGATAGGCGAGGAAGATCGCCATCCCGACGTGGCGGGATCCCCGGAATCGCAGCCGCTCGATCGCGTAGGCGGCGAACACGCTGCACGCGAGCGAGAGCAACGTCGAGACGACCGACACGACCATCGTGTTCCACAACCACTCCGGATACGCGGTGTCGAACAGGAGCTTCTTCACGTGCGCGAGCGTCGGGTTCCGCACCCAGAACGGATTGCCCTCGCGCGACAGGAGTTCCTCGTTCGGCTTGAACGTGGTGACGACCATCCAGTAGAACGGGAACAGCAGCACGAACAGGAACACCGACAGCGGCACCCACACGGTGACCACCCGCCGCGGCAGCGACGTCAGGTACGCCATGCCGGTGGAGTCGGTCGTCGCGTCCTTCATCGGGTCACCGTGCGTACCGCGGTCAGCGGTCGGCTCCGCCCTGCTGCCAGGCGCGGCGCTGCAGGCCGAAGTAGCTGAACAGGATCGCGGCCAGCAGGAACGGCACCATCGCCGTCGCCAGCGCCGCGCCCTCGCCCAGCGCGCCGCCGGGAATCGCACGCTGGAACGACAGCGTCGCCATCAGAGGCGTGGCGTTGAGCGGCCCGCCACGGGTCAGCACGTAGATGAGCTGGAAGTCGGTGAACGTGAACAGAACCGAGAAAGTCATCACCACCGCGATGATCGGCGTGAGCAGCGGAAGCGTCACGTGGCGGACCCGCTGCCAACCCGACGCGCCGTCGAGCGCCGCCGCCTCGTAGAGCGACGGCGAGATCGTCTGCAGCCCGGCGAGCAGGCAGATCGCGATGAACGGCACGCCCCGCCAGACGTTGGCGGCGATGGTCGAGAATCGCGCCATCCAGGGGTCGCCGAGGAAGTCGATGTAGCGATCGATCAACCCCATCCGCTGCAGCGTCCAGCTCACCACCGAGAACTGCGCGTCGTAGATCCACCAGAACGCGATCGCCGACAGCGCGGTGGGCACGATGAACGGCAACAGCACGATCGCCCGCAGGAACGCCTTGAAGGGCAGGTGCTCGTTCAACAGCACCGCGAGCCACAACCCCAGCGCGAACTTGAGCACGCTGGCGACCGCCGTGTAGAACAGTGTGTTGAACAGCGACAGCCTCGCGACCGGATCGCCGAAGAGGAAGACGAAATTCTCGAGACCGACGAACTCGCCGGCACGGCCGACCTTCGCGTCGGTGAACCCCAGCCAGGTGCCGAGGCCCAGCGGATAGGTGAGGAACGCGAGGAGCAGAGTCGCCGCGGGGAGCATGAACAGCAGCCCCAGCGCGTTGCGATTGTCGAGGATCCGGTCCATGCCGATCCGCCACCCGCCGGCGCGGCCGGCGACGGCGGACCGCTTCGGCCCGCCTCCGCCCGGCCCCGTCCCGGCTACCCGCGCTTCGCCTTCCGCAGGGAGGCGCGGCGCGCGACGCGCCTCACGGCGCGCGCGACGGTTCGCTCGTCCGCGGGTCTCCTCGCGGGCTCGCACTTCAGGGCGTTGCCGGGATCGGTCGCCGCACCTTCCGGTTCCGCCGCGCTGCCGCGCCGGATGTCCATGGCGCGGGCCCGCGAGGTCTGATGGATGTACTCGAACTTCCCGCTCTGGTCACGCACCGCGTAGCGTTTCTCGCCCCTGCTGCTCGTGAGCACCGTGCGTCGGGCCATGCGGCCTCCTGTCGGGGATACTCGCGACTCCGCGCCGATCACGGCGCGGAGTCCGTCGACCGATCAAACCTTGTAGTAGCGCTCGGCCCGCTTCTGAGCGCGCTCCGCCGCTTCCTTCGGCGTCTTCGAGCCCGACGCCGCCTCGGCCACCATGTTCACCACGATGAAGTCGGAGATCGCGCCCGCCGAAGCGTAGCCCAGCCGCCCCGGCCAGCCGCCCGGCCGCATGACCTTCATCGCGTCGCGATACGGAGTGTGCTTCGGGTCGATGGTCCAGATGGGGTTCTTCTCGTAGGCGACGAGCGGTTGCGTGACGTACCCGATGCCCGCCTGCATCCAGGCGCCGTACTGCTCCTCCTCCAGCATGAAGCGGATGAACTCCTTCGCCGCCTTCGGGTACTTCGTGTACCGGAAGATCATCTGGTTGAAGAACAGGTTGAACTCGGTGGGCACTCCCACGGGACCGATCGGCATGTTCGCGTGCTGGATGTCGGCGGCCAGTTCCTTGACCTTCGGGTCCTGCGAGTTCTTCGCCGCGTAGTAGACGGAGATTCCGTTGCAGGTCACGCTCACCTGGCCATCGAGGAACGCCTTGTTGTTGTTCGGGTCGAGCCAGGACAGCGTACCGGGCACGAAGGTCGGGTACAGGTCCCTCGCGTACTCGAGCGCCTTGATCGTCTCCGGGCTGTCGATGACGACCTGGTTCTTGTCGTTGACCAGCTTGCCGCCGTGCGACCAGAGCAGCCAGTGCGTCCAGGTGTTGCCGTCGCCGGTGGCGTTGCCGAGCGCGAAACCGCCCGGCGTTCCCTTCTCCTTCAACGCCTGCATGAGCTTGAGGAACCCGGCGGTGTCGCGCGGGAAGCTCGTATAGCCGGCGGCCCTGACCTGGCTCTCGCGATAGACGAGGCAGTTGCCTGCGGCGCCGAGCGGCACGCCGATCCACTTCTTCCCGTCGGGCTTGAGGTACTGCTGGCAGACCGGATACCAGCCGCCGTACTTCTTGCCCAGGTACTCGGCGAGGTCGGTGACGTCGAGCAGCTTGTCCGGATAGAGATTCGCGTCGTCGTTCGTCGACAGGATGATGTCCGGACCGGCACCGGTGTTGGCCGCGACCGCCGCCTTCGGGCGCACGTCCTCCCAACCTTCGTGGTCGACCCGCACCTCGATGCCGGTCTTCTCCGTGAACTTCTTCACGTTCGCCATGTAGGCGTCCTCGTCGCCCTGGACGAAACGCTTCCACCGCAGGACGCGCAACTTCGCGCCCTTCTCCGGCGTGTTGCTCCACTGCGCGCGTGCTTCGCCGGCCCAGACGAACGGACCGACCGCCGCGCCGGCGGCGGCACCCGCGGAGGCCTTCAGGAAATCTCGGCGCTTGAGCTTCTGCATGTCACTCCTCCTCGCTCGGCGATCGACACGATGTCGTCGTCTTCGGTTGTCCGGCCGCCCGGATCCGGGCGGCGCTCGCACTCGGCTCGTGTATTCGTCGTACCCGTCGTCGCGGCGCGCGTCAGGCCGCGAGGCGCGCACCCGATTCCGCGTCGAAGACATGCGCGCGGCCGCTGTCCGGCCGCAGCCCCACCCGGTCGCCGGGCCGGCAGGACACGCGGTCGCGGAGCACGGCGATGACGTCCTGGCCGGATACGCGGCAGACCACCTGCGTATCGGCGCCGGTCGGCTCGACGACGACGACCTCGGCCGCCAGCCCGGCCGCCGGTTCGACGAGCGACAGGTGCTCGGGACGGATGCCGTAGAGCACCTTGCGGCCGTCGCCGGTGGCGCCGGCGACCGTCATCCGCCGACCGGCCGCGAGTTCGACGTGGACCCCGCCGTCGTCGCGCTGGACGACGCCCGCGAGCATGTTCATCGCCGGCGATCCGATGAAGCCGGCGACGAACGTGTTCGCCGGCCGGTCGTAGAGCTCGAGCGGCGCACCGATCTGCTCGACCACGCCGTCGCGCATGACCACGATCTTGTCGGCCATGGTCATCGCCTCGATCTGGTCGTGGGTCACGTAGATCGACGTGGTCTTTAGGCGCTGGTGCAGCTCGCGGATCTCGGTGCGCATCGCGACGCGCAGCTTCGCGTCGAGGTTCGACAGCGGTTCGTCGAACAGGAACACCTGCGGGTCGCGGACGATCGCGCGGCCCATGGCGACGCGCTGCCGTTGCCCGCCGGAGAGCTGGCGCGGATAGCGGTCCAGCAGCGCGCCCAGGCCCAGGATCTCGGCGGCCCGCCCGACCTTCTTCGCGATCTCGTCCTTCGGTGTCTTCGCGAGCATCAGCGCGAACGACATGTTGTCCCGCACCGTCATGTGCGGGTAGAGCGCGTAGTTCTGGAACACCATCGCGACATCGCGCGCCTTCGGCGGCACGCGGTTGACGACGGTGCCGCCGATGCGGATCTCGCCGGAGGTGATCTCCTCGAGCCCCGCGATCATCCGCAGCAGCGTCGACTTGCCGCAGCCGGATGGCCCCACGAGCACGCAGAACTCGCCGTCGGCGATCGCGACGTCGACGCCGCGGATCACCTGCGTCGAGCCGAAGACCTTGTGCACGGACGCGATGTCGACTGCCGCCATCGAATCTCTCCCCGCCCGCGGCCGTTCGAAAACCCGGCGCGCGGCGGGCGGCGCGCGCTCGGTCGCGGTGCGCGATCGTCAGGGGCGGCGCGTGCCCGCCGTCACCACATAGTCGGGACGCCCCGTCCGGATCCAGGTCACGAGGTTGGTTGCGGCCTTGCGCCGCAGCTCCTTCTCGGACTCCACCGAGTAGAACGCCGAGTGCGGAGTCAGGATAGCACGCGGGTGGTGCAGCAGCCGCGATTGCGCCGGGACGGGCTCCACCGGGAGCACGTCGAGCGCGAGACCGGCCAGCGTGCCCCGGTCGCGCGCGTCGGCGGCGGCGTCGACGTCGACGACGGCACCGCGTGCCGTGTTCACGAGGTAGGACCCCGGCTGCATCGCGGCGAACTGGCGCGCGCCGATCATCCGCCGCGTCTCGTCGTTCAGCGGCACGTGCAGCGACACAACGTCGGACCGGGCGAAGAGGTCCTCGAGCGTCGCGCGCTCGACGTAGGCCGGGAAGTCGCCGTCGATGATGTAGGGATCGCAGGCGACGACGTGGCGGAATACATTGCGCGACACGTGCGCCATGCGCTTGCCGATGCGGCCCAGGCCGACGATGCCGAGCGTGAGGTTCGACGCGCGCCGGACCGGACCGGCCGACGTGTAATGCCAGCGGCCCTCGGCGACGTCCCGGTTCCACGCGACGATGTTGCGCACCAGCGCGAGGGCCATCGCGAGCGCGTGCGTCGCGACCTCGCCCACGCCGTAGTCCGGCGAATTCGCGACCCAGATGCCGTGCTCGGCGCAGGCCGCGGTGTCGACGGTGTCGAAACCGGCGCCGATGCGGCTGACGATGCCCAGCCCGGGCAGCGACGAGGCCACCTTGCGGCCGATCGGCGCGTACTGGAGCAGGATGCCGCAGGCACCGTCCGCGGCGCGGATCACGTCGTCCTCGGTCCTGCACTGCGCCACGACCAGTTCGACGCCCGCGCGCTCGCAGATCTCACGCTCGATCGCGATGTCGGGGAAGTCGTTGTCGGCGAAGAGTATCCGTGGCATCGGAGCGGGCGGGCCGGAAACCGGCGAATCTTGCCGATCGCGGCCCGACCGGTCAAGTGGTCTGACCACCGCCGCGAACCTGCGGCACAATCCCGATGCCACGCCCGACCCGTGATCCGCCGCGAGGAGCCCAAATGACCGCGCCCGTCCTGCGCACGACCATCGCCGGCAGCCTGCCCAAGCCTTCGTGGCTCGCCGAGCCCGATCGCCTCTGGGCCCCCTGGCGGCTCGAAGGCGCCGCGCTGGACGAAGGCCGCAGGGACGCGGTGCGGCTCGCGCTGTTCGACCAGGAGCGCGCCGGAATCGACATCGTCACCGACGGCGAGCAGACGCGGCGCCACTTCGTGACCACGTTCATCGAGGGGCTCGACGGCGTCGACTTCGAGCGCAAGCGCACCGTCCGCATCCGCGACCGTTACGACGCCGAGGTTCCGGTCGTCCGGGCCGCGGTGGCGCGCCGGCGCCCGGTGTTCGTCGACGACGCGCGATTCCTGCGGGGCGCCACCGACCGGCCGGTCAAGTTCACGCTGCCCGGCCCGATGACGATGGTCGACACGCTCTACGACGGGCATTACGGCAGCCGCGAGAAGCTCGCCTGGGCGTTCGCGGAGATCCTGAACGAAGAGGCGCGCGAGATCGCCGCGGCCGGCGTCGACGTGATCCAGTTCGACGAGCCGGCGTTCAATGTCTTCTTCGACGAGGTCCGCGACTGGGGCGTGGCGACGCTCGAGCGGGCCGCACGCGGCCTGGCGGGTCGCAGGACCGCCGTGCACATCTGCTACGGCTACGGGATCGAGGCGAACATCGTCTGGAAAAAGTCGCTGGGCGGGGAATGGCGGCAGTACGAGCGCACGTTCCCGCTCCTCGCCGCGTCGGCCATCGACCAGGTTTCGCTGGAATGCGCCAACTCCCGGGTTCCGATCGACCTGATCGGGCTCCTCGCCGGCAAGGACGTGCTGGTCGGCGCGATCGACGTCGCGACACCCGTGATCGAGTCCCCCGAGGATGTCGCCCGGGTGATCCGTGCGGCGCTCCAATTCGTCCCCCCCGAGCGTCTGTACCCCTGCACCAACTGTGGGATGGTGCCGCTCGCCCGGCAGACCGCCCGGGGCAAGCTCGCCGCGCTGTCGGCCGGTGCGGCCCTCGTGCGCGCGGAGCTCGGATAGGCGGAAATCCCCGATCCGGGGCCGCTGCGGTCCTGCGGGCCCGGAACCGCCTGTGGGCGGGCGTCCGGCGTCTAGGCGGAACCGCCCCCGGCGGGGGGCCAAAACCCCACGTCGACCGCCTTGGCGAAACCTGTGCGGAAACTCCTTGCAATCCCTGAAAAACGTCTACAATAGCCGCCGTTTTTGATTCAAGTGCGAAAGCGCACGCGGTTCCGCGCCCGCTCGACGTCCTTGAGATCGAAACACCGGCCGGGCGGCTTCCCGGCGCCCCAAGACACTCGACTCAAGGAAACACGACATGCCTACCGGAACCGTCAAGTGGTTCAACGATGCCAAGGGCTTCGGCTTCATCACGCCGGACGGCGGCGGCGAAGATCTCTTCGCCCATTTCTCGGCGATCAACATGCCGGGATTCAAGACCCTGAAGGAAGGGCAGAAGGTCCAGTTCGAAGTCACGCAAGGCCCGAAGGGCAAGCAGGCGTCGAACATCCAGCCGGCGTAATCGTCCGCGCCGGCACGGCGCGCACGTTGCGATGACGAAAAGGCCGGACACCGCGAGGTGTCCGGCCTTCTTTTCGTCGATGGGCCGCGCGGAGACCTCCGGGCGGCTCGCCACTGTGCCACACCGATGGCAGGGACGGATCCCCTGGCGCTGATCCGGGCGCGGCGTCCAACCCCGGCGCTCGATCCACACCGACCGGGCACCTTCCCGGTGCCCGGTCGTTGCGCTCCGCCCTCGCCTTGCTGCCGCCAACCCCGTCGACCGGCGCCGCTTTCTGGCCCCGGCCGCGCGCCGCCCCGTCCGGAGCCGCGCGCTCCCTCCCCCTGTGTTCCCGTTCGCCTCGCCTCTTTACCGGCGGGTCCGACCTACCCCCTGCGCACCCGCCGGGTCCGCACCGCACCCGCCAGCGCCAGCACCGCCATCAGCAGCGCC
>JADZDA010000204.1 GCA_020851255.1 Burkholderiales bacterium
AGGCCCTGCCGGCGCTCGATCGTCTCGATGTACTGCGAGGCCTCGAGCAGCGACTCGTGGGTGCCGGTGTCGAGCCACGCCATGCCGCGTCCCATCACCTCGCACGCGAGCTCGCCCCATTCTAGGTACGCCCGGTTGACGTCGGTGATCTCGAGCTCGCCGCGCGCCGACGGCTTCAGATCGCGCGCGACGTCGAGGACGCGGTTGTCGTAGAAGTAGAGCCCGGTCACCGCGTAGCGCGACTTCGGGACCTTCGGCTTCTCCTCGAGGCTCACCACGCGACCGCCGGAATCGAACTCGGCCACGCCGTAGCGCTCGGGATCGGCGACCGGGTAGGCGAACACGGTCGCGCCCTGCCCGCGCGCGTTCGCGCGCTCGAGCTGCACGTGCAGGTCGTGGCCGTAGAAGATGTTGTCGCCGAGCACCAGCGCCGAGTTCTCGCGGCCGACGAAGTCGCGGCCGATGATGAAGGCCTGCGCGAGCCCGTCGGGAGACGGCTGCACCGCGTACGAGAGCGACAGCCCCCAGCGCGAACCGTCGCCCAGCAGTTGCGCGAAGCGCGGCGTGTCCTCGGGGGTCGAGATGAGGAGGATGTCCCGGATGCCGGCCAGCATCAGCGTCGACAGCGGGTAGTAGATCATCGGCTTGTCGTACACCGGAAGCAGCTGCTTGCTGACGACCTGCGTGACCGGATAGAGCCGGGTGCCCGACCCGCCGGCGAGGATGATCCCCTTGCGCGCCACGGCCGTCGCGCTCCCGGTCAGGCCGCCGGCGCGTACTGCAGCGAGATCCACGACTGGTACTCCCTGGTCTGGATCGCCGCGAGCCAGGCCGTGTTGTCGAGGTACCAGCGCACGGTCTTCGCGAGCCCGCTCGCGAACGTCTCAGTCGGCCGCCACCCGAGCTCGCGCCCGATCTTGCGCGCGTCGATCGCGTAGCGGCGGTCGTGGCCCGGCCGGTCCTTGACGAACGTGACCAGCGCGGCGTAGTCGGGCCCGGGGCGCTCGCGCGCGAGCACCGAGCAGAGCGTGTGCACGACGTCGAGGTTCTTCATCTCGGCCTCGCCGCCGACGTTGTAGGTCTCGCCGGGCCGGCCGCGCTCGAGCACCGCGCGGATCGCCGCGCAGTGGTCGGACACGTAGAGCCAGTCGCGCACCTGCTGGCCGTCGCCGTAGACCGGCAGCGCCTTGCCGGCGAGCGCGTTGGCGATCATCAGCGGAACGAGCTTCTCGGGGAACTGGCGCGGCCCGTAGTTGTTCGAGCAGTTGGTCGTCAGCGTCGGCAGCCCGTAGGTGTGGTGGCAGGCGCGGACGAAGTGGTCGGCCGCCGCCTTCGACGCCGAGTACGGGCTGTTGGGCGCGTACGGCGTGGTCTCCGAGAACGGCGGATCGTCGGGCGCGAGCGTGCCGTAGACCTCGTCGGTCGAAACCTGGAGGAAGCGGAACGCGGCGCGCTCCGCTTGCGGCAGCGCCGTCCAGTACGCGCGAATCGCCTCGAGCAGCTCGAACGTGCCGGCGACGTTGGTCTTCACGAACGCGTCGGGCCCGTGGATCGAACGGTCGACGTGCGTCTCGGCGGCGAAGTTGACGACCGCGCGCGGGCGGTGGGCGGCGAGGAGGCTCGCGACCGCCGCGCGGTCGCCGATGTCGCCGCGCACGAACGTGTGGCGCCGGTCGTCGCGGACCGGCGCGAGGTTCCCCAGGTTGCCCGAGTAGGTGAGCTTGTCGAGGTTCACCACCGGCTCGCCGGTCGCGGCGAGCCAGTCGATGACGAAGTTGGCGCCGATGAAGCCCGCGCCGCCGGTGACGAGGATCATGGGGGGTCTGGGCCGCGCATCGCAGCCGCGCGGCATGCGTCCGGAACGCGCGGATTCTACCATCCGCCGACCCGCCGCCCGCCTCGCAGGACCGGGGCACGAGCGGCTACGCCGCGCCGGTCCGGTACCAGTCCCTGTACCAGTCGACGAAGCGGGCGAGTCCGGTGGCGAGCGGCGTGCGCGGGGCGAAGCCCGTGAGGGCGGCCAGCCGGTCGATCGACGCGTAGGTCGCCTCGACGTCGCCCGCCTGCATCGGCAGGTAGCGGCGTTCGGCCCGGCGGCCGAGCAGCCGTTCGAGCGTCGCGATGAACTCGGAGAGCTCGACCGCCTCGTGGTTGCCGATGTTGTAGATCGCCCAGGGCGCGCCGCTCGCCGCGTCCGGGCCCGGCGGGCGGTCGAGGACGCGCACCACGCCCTCGACGATGTCGTCGACGTAGGTGAAGTCGCGGCGCATCCGGCCGTGGTTGAACACGGTGATCGGCTCGCCGGCGAGGATCGCGCGCGTGAACAGCATCGGCGCCATGTCGGGCCGGCCCCAGGGTCCGTAGACGGTGAAGAAACGCAGCCCGGTCGCAGGCAGCCGGTAGAGATGGCTGTAGCTGTGCGCCATCAGCTCGTCGGCCTTCTTGGTGGCCGCGTACAGGCTCACCGGATGGTCGGTCGGCTGGTCCTCCGAGAACGGCAGCGTGTGGTTCGCGCCGTAGACCGACGAACTGGACGCGTAGACGAGATGGGCGAGGCGCGCGTGGCGGCATCCTTCGAGCACGTGCCCGAACGCGTCGACGTTCGCGCGCAGGTACGCACCGGGATTGACCAGCGAATAGCGGACACCGGGCTGCGCCGCCAGGTGGACCGCGCCGTCGAAGGCGCCGTCGCGGAACAGGCGCGAGACAGCCTCGCCGTCGGCGAGGTCCAGGCGTTCGAACGCGAAGCCCGCGCGGCGCGCGAGCCGCCCGAGCCGCGCCTCCTTGAGCGCGACGTCGTAGTACGGGTCGAAGTTGTCGACGCCGACGACCTCGTCGCCGCGGTCGATCAGCGCGCCCGCCGTGTGCATGCCGATGAATCCGGCGGCGCCGGTGACCAGGATGCGTCGGCGCTTCGGGGTCATCGCAGGTCTCCGCCGGCGCCGGGCCGGGTCGGCGCGGCGCGATCGAGCGCGCGCAGCTTCGCGTACTTGAGGAAGCTCGCGAAGGCGCCGATCGCGATGTGCGAGAACCCGGCGGCGCCGTCGAGGAAGCCGCGCCTCACCACGTAGTAGCGCAGGAAGCGGGCCAGCGGCGAGAACGCGAGCTGCGCCAAACCGGCCCGTTCGCCGCGCGCGTGCATCGCGTCCGCCTGCAGCGTCGTGTAGCGATTCTGCTTGGCGACGTAGTCCTCGATCGATTCGGCCGACTGGTGCAGCAGGTCGCCGTCCAGCCGCCGCACCTCGCCGTCGGCGACGACGTGCTCGTGCACCGGATCGTCGGACCAGCGCGCACGGCGGCGGTCGAACAACCGCACGTTCCAGTCCGGGTAGCCCTCGCCGTGCGCGAGCCATCGGCCGAGGAACCGGTTGCGCCGGGCGATCGCGAACGCGCTCGCCGAGGGCGGCCCGCCGGCGAACGCGTCCCGGATCGCCGCCCCGAGCACGCCGGTGACGCGCTCGTCGGCGTCGAGGCAGAGCACCCAGTCGTTCGACGCGGCGTCGACCGCGTAACGCTTCTGCGGACCGAAGCCCCGCCACGGCTCGACCAGGACGCGCGCGCCCCGGCCGCGCGCGAGTTCCACGGTATCATCGCGGCTGCCCGAGTCGACCACGACGATCTCCGAGACGAACGGGGCCGAGTCGAGGCACTCCGCGAGCTCGATGGCGGCGTCGCGCGTGATCACCACCAGCGAAAGAGGCAGTCGGCCGGTCATGCGCGCGATCGAGGCGTCGCCTTCGGAGACAGGGGAAACGGCGCGATTCTACCCGCCGTCCCGTCGTCCCGCCCGACCGGAAGCGCCCGGCGAGTCCGGCGACGAGCCACCGCGCCCGGGACGGATCGCGGCGCGGCCCGAACCGCTGACCCCGGATTCCACCGGGCCGCAGCGATGAGCCAGGTCCTGGTCGTGCGTCCTTCGTCGCTGGGCGACGTCGTCTGGGCGCTCGCACTCGTCGACGACCTCGCGCGCGCGCGACCGGGCATCGCGGTCGACTGGATCGCCGAGGAGGCGTTCGTGGCGCTGCCTGCGCTGTGCGCGGGCGTGCGACGCGTGATCCCGGTGGCGCTGCGGCGCTGGAAAGGCTCGCCGTTCGCCCCGACGAGCTGGCGCGAAGCGGCCGCTTTCCGGCGCACGGTCGCGACCGAGCGCTACGACGCGATCCTCGACCTGCAGGAGCAGGTGAAGGGCGGCCTGATGGCGCGCGCGGCGCGCGGCGTCCGGCACGGTTTCGACCGCGCGAGCATCCGCGAACCGGCCGCGGCCTGGTTCGACGACGTGCACCACGCGGTGGCGCGCGACCTGCACTTCTGCCTGCGTTGCCGCCGCCTCGCCGCCGCCGCGCTCGGGATCGCCGCCGACGGACCGCCGCGCTGGCGCTGGCGGCTGCCGGCGCCGGCGTCCGACGAGCCGCGCGGTCCGTACGTCGTGTTCGCGCACGCGACGACACGCGATAACAAGCGCTGGCCGGCCGAACGCTGGTCGGCGCTCGCCGACGTCGCCACGCGCGCCGGCCTCGACGTCGTGCTGCCCAGCGGCACGCCGGAGGAAGCCGGCGCCGCCCGCCGCATCGCGGGGGACCGCGCCCGCGTGTTGCGCCCCCCGCGGCTGTCCCTCGGCGCGCTGGCCGGATGGCTCGCGCGGGCGCACGCGGTCGTCGGCGTCGACACCGGCCTCGTCCACCTCGCCGCCGCCCTGGGCACGCCGACGCTCGCGATCTTCATGGCGACCGATCCGCGGCTCGCCGGCGTGTCGATCGCCGGACCGCACGCGCGCGACCTGGGCGGCCGCGGCAGCGTGCCGTCCTTCGACGAGGTCGCCGCGGCGCTCGGCGCGCTGCTCCGCGCGGGCCCGCGCTGCTGACCGATGCGCACGCTCTACTCGCTCGCCTGGGCCGTCGCCGGACTGCTCGCGCCGATCCGGCTGTGGTGGCGGGGGCGCCGCGAACCCGGCTATCGCGAGGCCAGCGGCGAGCGTTACGGCCGCTACGCGACGCCTGCGCCGGTCGGCGCGACCGACGAGGTGGTCTGGATCCACGCGGTATCGGTCGGCGAGACCCGCGCGGCGTCGCCGCTGGTCGAGCGGATCGAGCGCGAGCGCCCGGGCGCGCGGATCGTGATGACCGCGATGACGGCGACCGGCCGCGCGACGGCGCGCGCGCTCTACGGCGAACGGGTCGTCACCGCCTGGCTCCCGTACGACCTTCCCGGCGCGATGCGCCGCTTCCTCGAGCGCTTCCACCCGCGGTTCGGCCTGGTCATGGAAACCGAGTTGTGGCCCAACCTCGTCGCCGAGGCCGCGCGCGCCGGCATCCCGGTGTTCCTCGTCAACGCGCGGATGTCGGGACGCTCGGCCGACGGCTACGCCCGCGTCCCGCGGCTCGTGCGCCCGATGCTCGCGTCGCTGGCGGGCGTTTGCGCCCAGACCGAAGCCGACGCGAGCCGCCTGCGCGCGCTGGGGGCCGCGGACGTCGCGGTCGCCGGCAATCTCAAGTTCGACGTCGCCTCGCCACCCGACGCGCACGAGCGGGCGGCGCGCCTGCGCGCGCTCTTCGGCGCCGGCCGGCCGGTGTTCCTGGCCGCCTCGACGCGCGAGGGCGAGGAAGCGCTGATCGTCGACGCGCTCGCGCGCCGCCCGCTGCCCGGCGGGACGCTGGTCGTGATCGTGCCCAGGCATCCGCAGCGCTTCGACGAGGTGGCCCGGCTGTTCGCCGGGCGCGCGATCGCGTACGCGCGCCGTTCGGTCGGCGACGCGATACCGCCGGACACCGGCCATGTGCTCGGCGACTCGATGGGCGAACTCGCGGCCTACTACGGGGCCGCGGACGCCGCGTTCGTCGGCGGCAGCCTCGCGCCGCTGGGCGGGCAGAACCTGATCGAGGCGATCGCGATGGAAACGCCGGCGATCGTCGGGCCGCACACGTTCAACTTCGCCGACGCCGCCGCAGGCGCGGTCGCGGCGGGCGCCGCGATCCGGGTGGCCGACGCCGACGCGCTCGCCCGGGCGGCGGGCGCGCTGTGCGCCGATCCCGCCCGGCGCCAGGCGATGCGCGAGGCCGGGCGCGCGTTCCTCGCGCGCCACCGCGGCGCGACCGACCGGACCTGGTCGTACGTCGCGGCGCGCCTCGCGGCGCCGGTCAGCCGGCGAGACGCCGGTTCAGGTCCTCGAGATCCTGCTCGGTCAGCGTCCCGACCGCCGACTTGAGCCGCAGCGTGTTGATCAGGTAGTTGAAGTACGCCTGCGCCAGGTTGCGGCGCTGCGTGAACACCGTCTGCTGGACGTTGAGCACGTCGAGGTTCGTGCGTACGCCGACTTCCTGGCCCAGGCGGTTCGATTGCAGCGCGACCTCGGCCGACTGCACGGCCTGCGTGAAGGCGCGCACCGAGGCGACCGAGCTGTTGACGCCCGCGAAGCCGACCTGCGCGTTGAACAGCGCGTTGCGGCGGGCGAGCTCCAGCGACTCGCGCGAGCCGTCCTGCAGCGCGATCGCCTCGCGGATCTTGGAGTCGACGAATCCGCCCTGGTAGATCGGCAGGGTGAGCGCGAGCCCGATCGCCGCGGACCGCGAATGGAAGTCGGCGTCGCTCGACGTCGATCCGCTCGCGCCGCTCGCGCGCAGGCTGCCGACCAGGTCGACGGTGGGCAGGTGGCCGGCACGCTGGCGGTCGATCTCCAGCGTGGCGATGTCGAACGTGTACTGCGCGATCCGGACGGCCAGGTTCTCCTTGAGCGCGCGGTCGAGCCAGGCGTCGAGATGGTTGGGTTCCGGCGGCGCCGGATCGAACGACCCGCCGAGTCGGCGCAGCTCGCGGGGCGAGCGCCCGATGATCGCGCGCAGCGCGGCCAGGCGGTTGTCGAGCTCGTTGCGCGCCGAGATCTCCTGCGCGACGATCTGGTCGTAGTTGGCCTGCGCCTCGTTGGTGTCCGTGATCGTCGAGACGCCGACCTCGAAGTTGCGCTTCGCCTGCGCGAGCTGCTCGGATACGGCGCGCTTCTGCGCCTCGGCGAGCTCGACGTTGAACTGCGCGAGCAGCACGTCGAAGTAGGCGACGGCTACGCGGACGATCAGGTCCTGCTGGGCCGAGGCGAGCGTGAAATCGGCCTGCTCGACCTGCCGGCGCGCCTGCTCGAGCGCGACGACGTTCTGGTGGCGGTAGATCGGTTGCGTGGCGCTGACGGTCAGGCCGTAGTCCTGCCAGTTGCCGTTGGACTTGATCGGCGGGGTGCTGCGCGTATTGACCGCGGCGTCGTTGGCGTTGGTCGTGGCCGACAGCGAGACGCTCGGCAGCAGGCCGGCGCGCGCCTGGGGCGCGCGTTCCTGCGTCGCGCGCCAGGTCGCGCGCGCGGACGCGAGCGCCGGATCGGAGCGTTGCGCCTCGCGGTAAACGTCCATCAGGTCCTCGGCGGCGACGTCGGCCGCGGCGAACACCAGGGGGACGGCGAGGACGAGCAGTCGTCGTTTCATCATCGGGATTCCGGGACGTGCGTTCGGCGGGGATCGACGCTCAGTAGCGCGGGATCGTCGGATCGACGTGGATCGCCCAGGCGTCGACGCCGCCCGCGAGGTTCCAGACCGGCGCGAATCCGGCGCTGGCGAGGTACGTCGCCGCGAACCGGCTGCGGACGCCGTGGTGGCAGACGACGACCAGGTCGCGGTCGCGCGGCAGTTCGGAAAGCCGTCGCGGCAGCTCGTTCATCGGCAGGTGCGTCGCGTCGGGCACCGGGCAGCGCTCGACCTCCCAGGCTTCGCGGACGTCGACGACGACCGGTGCGGGGCGCGCCTCGTCCTCGCGCCAGCGAACCAGATCGGCCGGGGCGAGATCGCGGATCAAAACCGGAAGCGCGCCGGTGCGGGCGCGTTGACGAGCGGCCGGACCACCGTCTCGAACAGCGAGGTCTCGACGAACGC
This sequence comes from Burkholderiales bacterium, assembly GCA_020851255.1. Lineage (GTDB taxonomy): Bacteria > Pseudomonadota > Gammaproteobacteria > Burkholderiales > Casimicrobiaceae > VBCG01. The sequence continues at coordinate 7,908 of JADZDA010000204.1, forward strand.
GCCGGGCGCGTCGAGGCGGACGATCCTCGCGGTCATCGCGGGCTCGTTGCCGACGATCGCGAACAACCGGCCGCCCGGTTTCAGCTGGCGGCGGAACGCGTCGTCGAGCTCCGGGGTCGACCCGGTGAGCACGATGGCGTCGTAGGTGTCGGAGCCGAATCCGCGGGCGCCGTCGCCGGTGCGGACGTCGACCTGGTCGAAGCCCGCGCGCCGGAGCTTCGCCGCGGCGTCGCGGGCGAGGTCCGGCCGGATCTCGACGCTGGTGACCGGCCCGGCGAGACTCGCGAGCAGCGCGGTGAGGTACCCGCTGCCGGTGCCGATCTCGAGCACCGAGTCCCCCCCGGTGAGATCGAGCTCCTGCAGCACGCGCGCCTCGAGACGGGGCGGCCACATCGCCTCGCCGCCGCCCAGCGGGATCTCGACATCGGCGAACGCGAGCTCGCGGTAGGCCAGCGGCACGAAGTCCTCCCGGCGCACCGTGTACAGGAGGTCGAGCACGGCCGGGTCGAGTACGTCCCACGGCCGGATCTGCTGTTCGACCATGTTGAAACGCGCTTGCTCGAGGTCCATGGCGGGTGGGCGGTCTGCGGCCGCGTGAGGTCGGGGTCGGAATCGAGTCGGATCGGGTCGGACGCGGCAGTGTCGCGCAACCGATCCGCGGCTTCGGTGATCCGGATCACGGAAGCGGGCGGGCAACGGCAACGCCGGAATAACTGACCCAAGGTCAGTTATTATGCCGATGTCGATTATCCCACGTCAAATCAGTCGGCCGCTCCCGCCTCGGTCGGCGCCGGGGGCGTCTCCCGGCCGGACGTCCGCCGGGCGGCGCGTCGGGCCCGTCGCGCCGCTCGCGCCTCGAGCCAGCGGTCGAGGTACGCGTAGAGCACCGGCACCACGACCAGCGTCAGCAAGGTCGAGGTGATCACGCCGCCGATGCTCGCCCGGCCCATCGGTGC
>JADZDA010000205.1 GCA_020851255.1 Burkholderiales bacterium
ACCAACGCGCACGTCGTCGACGGCGCCGACGAGGTCAACGTGCGGCTCTCCGACCGCCGCGACTTCAAGGCCAAGGTGATCGGCTTCGACAAGCGCAGCGACGTGGCGCTGCTCAAGATCGACGCGACCAACCTGCCGCGGGTGGCGATCGGCGACCCCTCGCGGCTCAAGGTAGGCGAATGGGTGGCTGCGATCGGCAAACCGTTCGGGCTGGACAACACGATCACGGCCGGCATCGTCAGCGCCAAGGGGCGCGACCTGCCGCAGGAGAACCTGGTTCCTTTCATCCAGACCGACGTCGCGATCAACCCGGGCAACTCGGGCGGGCCGCTGTTCAACCTCAAAGGCGAGGTCGTCGGCATCAACTCGATGATCTACTCGCGCACCGGCGGCTACATGGGGCTCGCGTTCGCGATCCCGATCGACGTCGCGATGAACACGGTGAACCAGCTGAAGGACAAGGGCCGGGTCACGCGCGGGCGGATCGGCGTGACCATCCAGGAAGTGTCGAAGGAGGCCGCCGAGGCGTTCGGGCTCAAGTCGGCCGCCGGCGCGCTGGTCAATTCCGTCGAGAAGGGCGGACCGGCCGAGAAGGCGGGCGTCGAGGCCGGCGACATCGTGCTCAAGGCCGACGGCCGGGACGTCAAGTCGTCGAACGACCTGCCGCGGATCATCACCGCGCTGCGGCCCGGCCAGGCGGTGAAGCTCGCCGTCTGGCGCAAGGGTGCGCAGAAGGAACTGACGGTCACGGTCGCCGAGTTGAAGGAGGACGTCGCGCAGGCGCCGCGCAAGGGCGGTCCGGCGCCCAAGGAGAAGGCGAAACCCAACCGGATGGGCCTCGTGCTGTCCGACCTGACCGACGAGCAGCGCAAGGAAGCGGAGGTGAAGTCCGGCGTGCTCGTCGAGGAGGTCGCGCCGTCGGTGCGCGGCAACGTCCAGGCCGGCGACGTGGTCCTCGAGATCGTGAGCCGCGGGGCGACGACCGAGGTGAAGAGCGCGGCGCAGGTCAACGAGTTCCTGGCCAGGCTCGAGAAAGGCGCCGCGGTGACGCTGCGGTTGAAGCGCGGCGACAACACGTTCTACGCGACGGTGCGGCTCCTCAACGGCGAGAACTGATCGGCATCGGCGGGCGGCCCGTCGCGCCCGCCGTCACACGCGCGTCATCGACAGCGTGCAACGTCGGCATCTTCTGGCGCGGCGCGGGCCGGACACCGGGGATGCCGGTGCCGGTCCGACGCTGACGCTGGTCGTGCGCTCCTGGTGCAGTCTCTGCGACGTCATGCGGGCCGCGCTCGCGCCGATCGCCGAGCGGCATCGCGCGCGCGTGGTCGAGGTGGACCTGGACGGGCGCCCCGACTGGGAGGCGCGGATGGGCGAGCGCGTGCCGCTGCTCCTGCTCGGTGACGCCCCGGACGGCCGGGAGCTCGCGGCGCTCACGCTGGACCCGGACGCGGTCGAAGCGGCGCTGGGCGGCACCACGGTCGCGCGCCAGTCCGAAATCCGTTAGAATTCAAAGTTTTGGTCGTCCGCCTGTCCGGTGATCGCCACCGGCGCGGGCCGCCGCCCGGACCGCACACCGCCGGCGAGCATGCGCCGCGGTGCCGGGGCCCCGCCCGACGACCGCCGGACTCCCGCCTCCGTGAAACCGATCCGCAACTTCTCGATCATCGCGCACATCGATCACGGCAAGTCGACGCTCGCCGACCGGTTCATCCAGCGCTGCGGCGGACTCGCCGATCGCGAGATGGAGGCGCAGGTGCTCGACTCGATGGACCTCGAGCGGGAGCGCGGGATCACCATCAAGGCCCAGACCGCCGCGCTCGCGTACACCGCGAAGGACGGCGTCACCTACCGGCTCAACCTGATCGACACGCCCGGTCACGTCGACTTCGCCTACGAGGTGTCGCGCTCGCTGTCGGCGTGCGAGGGCGCGCTGCTGGTCGTGGACGCCTCGCAGGGCGTCGAGGCGCAGACGGTGGCCAACTGCTACACGGCGATCGAACTGGGCGTCGAAGTCGTGCCGGTGCTGAACAAGATCGACCTGCCGTCCGCCGAACCGGACCGGGTCATCGAGGAGATCGAGGACATCATCGGCATCGAAGCGCACGACGCGATCCGGGCGTCGGCCAAGACCGGCGAGGGCGTCGACGACATCCTCGAGGCGGTGATCGCGCGCATCCCGCCGCCGGGCGGGCGCGACGACGCCCCGCTCCAGGCGCTGGTCATCGACGCGTGGTTCGACAACTATGTCGGCGTCGTCATGCTCGTGCGCGTGGTCAACGGCACGCTGAAGGCGCGCGACAAGGTGCTGCTGATGGCCACCGGCGCCGTGCACCAGTGCGAGCAGGTGGGCGTGTTCACGCCCAAGTCGGTGGCGCGCGACCAGCTCGCGGCGGGCGAGGTGGGCTTCATCATCGCCGGCGTCAAGGAGCTGGCCGAGGCGAAGGTGGGCGACACCATCACGCACGCGGGCAAGCAGGCCGGCGCGGCCTTGCCCGGCTTCAAGGAAGTCAAGCCGCAGGTGTTCGCCGGCCTCTACCCGGTCGAGTCGAACCAGTACGAGGCGCTGCGCGAGGCGCTGACCAAGCTCAAGCTGAACGACGCGTCGCTGCACTTCGAGCCCGAGGTCTCGCAGGCGCTGGGCTTCGGGTTCCGCTGCGGCTTCCTGGGCCTCCTGCACATGGACATCGTGCAGGAGCGGCTCGAGCGCGAGTACGACATGGACCTGATCACGACGGCGCCGTCGGTCGTCTACCAGGTGCTGCTGCGCGACGGCACGCTGGTCGAGATCGACAACCCGTCGAAGCTGCCGGACCTCTCCAAGGTCGAGGAGATCCGCGAGCCGGTCATCACGGTGACGATCCTGGTGCCGCAGGACTACGTCGGGCCGGTGCTCACGCTCTGCACCGAGAAGCGCGGCGTGCAGAAGGACATGCAGTACCGCGGCCGGCAGGTCGTCATCCACTACGAGCTGCCGCTCGCCGAGGTCGTCATGGA
>JADZDA010000206.1 GCA_020851255.1 Burkholderiales bacterium
GCGACGACCCGATCCTCAAGTTCCTGATCGTCTCGCTGTCCTTCTACGGCATGAGCACGTTCGAGGGTCCGATGATGTCGATCAAGACCGTCAACGCGCTGTCGCACTACACCGACTGGACGGTCGGCCACGTCCACTCGGGCGCGCTCGGCTGGGTCGCGTTCATCTCGATCGGCTGCGTCTACTACCTGATCCCGCGGATGTTCGGCAAGACCGAGATGCACTCGAAGAGCCTCATCACCGCGCACTTCTGGATCGCGACCATCGGCGTCGTGCTCTACATCGCGGCGATGTGGATCGCCGGCGTGATGCAGGGCCTGATGTGGCGGGCGACCAACGCCGACGGCACGCTGACCTACGCGTTCGTCGAGAGCGTCAAGGCGACCTACCCGTTCTACATGATCCGGCTGGTCGGCGGTCTCATGTTCCTGACCGGCATGCTGATCATGGCTTGGAACGTGATCAAGACGGTCGCCGGCGGCAGCGCCTACGAGGCACCGATCCCGGCCGGCTCGCCGGCCCACGCGTGAGCCCACGGAGACGACCATGGCCATGAACCACGACACCATCGAGCGCAACGTCGGCTGGATGATCGTCCTCATCGTGATCGCGATCTCCTTCGGCGGCCTCGTCCAGATCGTTCCGCTGTTCTTCCAGAAGTCGACGACCGAGCCGGTGAAGGGCTTGAAGCCGTACACGGCGCTGCAGTTGACCGGCCGCGACGTCTACATCCGCGAAGGGTGCTACAACTGCCATTCGCAGATGGTGCGGCCGTTCCGCGCCGAGACCGAGCGCTACGGGCCGTACTCGGTCGCCGGCGAGTACGTCTACGACCACCCGTTCCAGTGGGGCAGCAAGCGCACCGGACCGGACCTGCAGCGCGTCGGCGGCCGCTACTCCGACGACTGGCACCGCGCGCACCTGCAGAACCCGCGCAGCGTCGTGCCGGAATCCAACATGCCGGCCTATCCGTGGCTCGCGCAGACGGCGGCCAACGCGGCGGACATCCAGGCGAAGATGCGCGCGTTGCGCGTCGTCGGGGTGCCCTACACCGACGACCAGATCGCGAAGGCGCCTGCCGAGCTCACCGGCAAGTCCGAGGAGGACGCGATGGTCGCGTACCTGCAGAACCTCGGCCTCGCGATGAAGGGAGCGAAGTAGCCATGGACATCGTCTCGCTGATCGGCAGCACGACCACCGTCGTATCGGTCGTCGTGTTCGCCGCCATCGTGGTCTGGGCCTGGGGCTCCGGGCGCAAGCCCGCGTTCGACGAGGCGGCCAACGCGCCGTTCGCGTTGCCCGACGACACCGTCGGAGGCGTGCCCGCGTCTCGCGCCAACAAGAATCCGTCTGGGGAGCGGCAGTCATGAGCGATTTCACTTCCGGCTTCTGGAACGTCTACGTCATCGTGCTCACGCTGGGCAGCATCGCGTTCTGCGCGTGGATCCTGATCGCGATGAGCAAGACCACCGGCCAGGGCGGCGGCGCCGGGCCCGCGGGCAAGACGACCGACACCACCGGCCACGTCTGGGACGAGGACCTGAAGGAGTTCAACAATCCGCTGCCCAAGTGGTGGAGCAACCTGTTCTGGATCACGATCGCCTTTTCGATCGTCTACCTGATCCTCTATCCGGGGCTGGGCTCGGTGAAGGGTGTTCTGGGCTGGTCGTCCGCCGGCCAGTACGAGAAGGAGAGGAGCGAGGTCGACACCCGGGTGAAGCCGCTCTACGACAAGTTCGCCGCGATGGAACTCGCGAAGGTCGCGGCGGACCCGGAGGCGCGCGCGATGGGCGAGCGCCTCTTCCTCAACAACTGCGCGCAATGCCACGGCTCGGACGCCGGCGGCGCGCGCGGGTTCCCCAACCTGCGCGACGGCGACTGGCTCTACGGCGGCGAACCCGAGAAGATCGTCGAGACGATCACCGGCGGCCGCATGGGCGTGATGCCCGCGTTGGGGGCGGTGCTGGGCGAGGCGGGCACGAAGGACGTGGCCGCGTACGTGCGGTCGCTGTCGGGACTCCCGCAAGACACGCTGCGCGCCCAGGCCGGCAAGCCGCTGTTCGAGGCGAACTGCTCCGCCTGCCACGGCGCCGACGGCACGGGCATGCAGGCGATCGGCGCTCCGAACCTGACCGATAATGTCTGGCTGTACGGCAGTTCGGAGGCGACGATCCTCGAGGGAATCCAGAAGGGTCGCAACGTCAACGTCTCGGAGGGTACGCTCGCGATGCCATCGTTCAAGGAGACGCTCGGTGCCGCGAAGATCCACCTGGTGGCCGCCTACGTCTGGGGCCTGACCAACAAGCCGGCGGCCAGGTAGCGACCGCCCGCCCGATCCACGACCACGACGGGGCGCCGGAGGGGGCGCCCCGTCTTCACTTTCGATGAGCCCCTTGGACGCCCCCAAGAAGATCGTTCCGATCGTCCCCGCCCCGGCAGCCGCCCCGCCGAACGCCCCCGACGGCGACGAGGTTTCCCTCTACGAGATCCGGCGCAAGATCTATCCGCGCGCGGTGCACGGCTGGTTCGCCGGCTGGCGCTGGGCGCTCGTCTGGGCCACGCAGCTCGTGTTCTACGGCCTGCCGTGGATCACCTGGAACGGCCGCCAGTCGATGCTCTTCGACCTGGGCGCCCGGAAGTTCTACGTCTTCGGCCTCGTGTTCTGGCCGCAGGACGTCATCTACCTGTCGGTGCTGCTGATCCTCTCGGCGCTCGCGCTGTTCCTGTTCACCGCGGTCGCGGGCAGGCTCTGGTGCGGATACGCCTGCCCGCAGACCGTCTACACCGAGATGTTCCTGTGGGTCGAGCGGATGATCGAGGGCGACCGGGTCGCCCGCATCCGGCTCGACGGCCAGCCGCTGTCGGCGCGCAAGTTCGCGAAGAAGGCGGCGAAGCACGCCGCCTGGGCCGCGATCGGGCTTTGGACCGGCATCACGTTCGTCGGCTATTTCACGCCGATCCGCGAACTCGTGCAGGCGATCCCGTTCACGCTGGGCCCGTGGGAGACGTTCTGGATCCTGTTCTACGGCTTCGCGACCTACGGCAACGCCGGCTGGATGCGCGAGCAGGTGTGCAAGTACATGTGTCCTTACGCGCGTTTCCAGTCGGTGATGTTCGACCAGGACACGATGATCATCGCCTACGACGCCGAGCGTGGCGAGCCGCGCGGCCCGCGTTCGAGGAAGGTGGATCCCAGGGAAAAGGGGCTGGGGTCGTGCGTCGACTGCGACGTCTGCGTACAGGTGTGCCCGACCGGCATCGACATCCGCAAGGGACTGCAGTACGACTGCATCGGCTGCGCCGCCTGCATCGACGGCTGCGACCAGGTGATGGACAAGATGGGCTACGCACGCGGACTGATCCGCTACGCGTCCCAGAACGCGATGCGCGGTCATTTCGGCGCGCAGGAGATGTGGCGCCACGTCCTGCGGCCGCGGACCGTCGTCTACGGTTCGCTGCTGCTCGCGATCACCATCGCCGCCGGCGCGGCGCTCGCGCTGCGCAATCCGCTCAAGGTCGACGTGCTGCGCGACCGGGGCGCGCTCGCGCGCGAGGCGTCCCCCGGCGTGATCGAGAACGTGTATCGGCTGCAGATCATGAACACCGCCGAGGAATCGCACGCGTTCACGATCCGTGCGAAGGGCCTGCCCGGCATCGAGGTCGTCGGCGTCCCGCAGCCGGTGCAGGTCGCCGGGGCGACGCTCGCGACGGTGCCGATCCGCCTGCGCGCCTCGGCCGAGGCCGCCGCACCCGGCGCGCACCGGATCGAGATCGAGGTCAAGTCGACGACCGACGAGGCGTTGCGGCGCGACGAGCACTCGACGTTCTTCTTCCCCAGGAATTGACCGGCGTGCCCGGCGGGAGCCCCCGATGAACGATGCGCCGACCCTGGAAGCGCCGCCCTGGTACCGGCAGCGCTGGCCGTGGCTGCTGATCGCCGGTCCGGCGATCGTCGTGGTCGCCGGCATCGCGACGGCGGTCATCGCCGTGCGTTCCGACGACGGGCTGGTGGCCGAGGACTACTACAAGCGCGGGCTGGCGATCAACCAGACGCTGGAGCGCGTCGAGCGGGCGGAGGCGTTGGCGCTGGTCGCGGTCGTCGACGTGGCGGGCGACGGCAGGGTCGAGGTCGAGCTCGCCGGCCGCGGCGATGCCGCCGACGTCGCCCCGGCGGCGCTGAGGCTGAGGCTCGCGCATCCGACGCGCGCCGCCGACGATCGCGCGGCGACGCTCACGCCGGTCGCGCCGGGCCGCTACGCCGGCCGAGTTCCCGCGCCGGCGCCCGGACGCTGGCGTGTCATCGTCGAGACCGATCGCTGGCGCCTGCCGCCGGCCGAGAGCGACGGCACGATCCGCGGACTCAGGATCGCGGCCGCCGCGCGCTGAGCGCGCCGGCGATCGCGGTGCAACGACTCGAAGGAGGCGTCGATGAACTTCGAAGGCAATCTCGCGCGGCGTGTCATGTGGGTCATCTGGCCCGCGTTCCTCGTGGCGGGGGTCGCGGAGGCGGTCTTCTTCACCGTCTTCGATCCGTTCGACCTGCACTTCTTCGGCGCGCCGCTGGACTGGTCGCGCGAGGCGATCTACACGATGGGGTTCTTCGGATTCTGGGTGCTGGGCATCGCCTCTTCGTCGCTGACCGTCTTTCTCGAACGTTCACCGTTCGAGGAGGACCGCTGTCCGCTCGACTCGCCCGGACGCCCGCACGGTTGCCCGAAGCGCGCGGTCCCGGCCCCCGCGGCGGTCGGTCGCGCATCGGACGCGCGGGGCTAGGACCTGGTGTCGCGACCCGGAGGTTCCCTGCCGAATCGCGGCGCGGCATCCACCCGCCGGCGTACAAGGACGCGACGAGAACGGCGGGCCGCGCGGCTCCCCGGCAGCGTCCGCGCGCTCGCGCCGCGACTCAGCCGCGCTGCCCGACGATCTGTTTCAGGGCGGGCAGGTCGGTCAGCTTGACGTTGCGCCCGGAGACCTTGAGGAGTCCTTCGTCCTGGAAGCGCGAGAACAGCCGGCTCACCGTCTCCAGCTTGAGTCCCAGGTAGCTGCCGATCTCCTCGCGCGTCATCCGCAGCACGAACTCGGTCGACGAGTAGCCGCGTCGCCGGTAGCGGTCGGACAGGTTGAGGAGGAAGGTCGCGAGCCGTTCCTCGGCGCGCATCGATCCCAGCAGCAGCATGACGCTGTGGTCGCGCGAGATCTCGCGGGCGAGGAACTGGTGCAGGTTGTGCTGGAGCGGCGGGATCCGGCGCGCGAGCTCTTCGAGGTTCTCGAACGGGATCGTGCAGACCTCGCTGTCCTCGAGCGCGACCACCTCGCAACCGTGCCGCTCGGTGCCCAGCCCGTCGAGACCGACGATGTCCCCGAGCAGATGGTAGCCTGCCACCTGCTCGCGTCCGTCCTCGGCGAGGACCGTGGTCTTGAGCGTTCCCAGGCGCACGGCGTAGAGCGCCGCGAACGACTCGCCGGCGCGGTAGAGCGACTCGCCCTTCTTGAGACGGACCCGCGAGCCGACGACCGTGTCGAGGAGCTTCAGGTCGTCGGGCGCGAGGCCGACCGGCAGGCACAGCTCGCGCATCGTGCAGGAGGAACAGTGCGACTTGAGGTCGCGGATCGAGATGACCTGCGCCTGTCGGGGGGGCGACTCGGCGGTCGCCGGATCGGCCGGACGCGGTACGGAGCTCGACATGGACGGGGAGATACCTTGATGGAAGTCAAATCTTACCATCGCCGGTCCGCCGGGCGCTTCCTTTCGGATACGGGGCCGCGGGGATGGGGACACGGCGCGCCGGGCCGGCCGGCACCCTCGGCCCCCGGACTCCACCATGCCGGATAGCGCCCTGGCGGCCGCCGTGCTCGCCGGCCTCCTCGGGGGCGTCCACTGTCTCGCGATGTGCGGGGCCTACGTGGCGATCGTCCAGGCGGGCGGCTCGCCGGAATCCCGGCCGTTGCGGCCCGCCCGCGTCATCGTCCGGGAACTCGCCTGCGCGCACGCGGGCCGGATCACCGCTTATGCGCTGGCAGGCGCCGTGTTCGGCGCGCTGGGCGGGACCGTGTACGCCGCCGGATGGGTCGGCTTGCAGCGGACCCTGTACGTCGCCGCCAATCTGCTGCTCCTCGCGGTCGCCGCGAGCCTGGTCCGGCGCGGATCGGGTTCAGGCTTGTTCGAGCGGGTCGGGCTCGGCATCCATCGACGCATAGCGCCGGTTTTCGCCTCCGCCGTCGCGCGACATTCCCCGGGGGCCCGGTACGCGCTCGGCGTCCTCTGGGGATTCACCCCGTGCGCCCTCGTGTACGGAATGCTGCCGCTCGCGTTGCTGTCCGGAGGCGCGTGGCAGGGCGCGCTCATCCTCGTCGTCTTCGGGGTTTCCACGCTGCCCAACCTGATCGCCGCCGGATGGGTCTGGGGACGCGCGCAGCGCCGGCTCGATCGGAAGGCGTTCCGCTGGGCGGCTGCGCTGGCGCTGGCCGTGTTCGCCGGCATCGGACTCTGGCGCGCCCTCGGGCCGGCGGAAGGGTTGGCGCAAGGTCCTTACTGCCTGGTCCGCTGAACTGCCGCTGCGGCCGGCCGCCGGGAGGCGCGTGAGACAATCGCGGCCTTCTTGCCGGATCCCGGGCGCATGATCGACGATCCCCGCGCATTTCCGCTGACTTCGAACGCAGGCGACGACGACCGCGCCGTGCATGCGCAGGCCGAAGCGAGCCTGGCCGCGGCGACCGGGGAAGTCGGGGACGCCTCCGATGCGCGGATCCGCCAGGAGATCGCGGCGCGACTCGAAAGGGGCGACGGCGCCGCGCTCTCCCGCCTGCTCGCGACCAGTCCGTCGGCGGCGGTGTACCGGCACCTCTGGCGCGCACTCGTGTCGGTCTGGGATACGGCGCGGCCGGAAGACCTCCCGGTGTCGCTGTTCGCGCTGCCGGTGGTGGTCGTCGCGGCCGGAGACGGCGACACGGAGCGGACGATCGACGCCATCCTTCCCCGGCCCGACGGGGTCGTCTCGATCCTGACCGTGCACGGCGCACTGGGCGCCGGCCGCCAGTTCGCCGTCGGCGCGTCGCTCGTCGCCGCGGAGTCCATAGGCACGGCGGCGATGCCCTCGCTCGCCGCGGCTGCGGGCGCGTTCGCGAGCGGCGATGCGGCGGCGCCGCTCGATCTGCGCCCGGCGCCGATCGTGACGGCGCGCGGTCACGAGACCGTGCATCTGCGCTTCCTGGTGGGGACGGCACTGGGCCGGGGTGGTGCCGGCGCGGCACCGGGGCCGACCGTCGGACCCTGGGGCGCACCGCTGGCCGGTGAACTCGCGCGGCAACTCGCTCGGCCCGGCGTGACGCTGACCGCGCTGCCGCGTGCGCCTCAGTCGCTGCCGGTTGCGCTGGTCGCGGGTCGCGCCGCGGCGCGCGAGGTGGCGGCGATGCTGTTCACGAGCCAGGCGCTGCGCCGGATCCGGTCGGCGGTCGGCGAACCGGTCGCGATCGTCTCGGCGCATCGCTGCGCGTCGGCCCCCGCCGGCGGCGAACTGCGGTTGTCCCTGTCGTCGCCGCTCGAACCCCGCGAAGCCGAAGGATTCCGCTGTCCGCTGGAACCGCTCGACCGTGTCGCCGATGTCGCGGCGATGCTCGTCGACCTGTTGCGGGATTGCCGGGTCGCGGACGTGCGCACGCTCGCCGGCGTCCATCCGGACCGCGATCCATCGACCGGGTTCACGGTGTTCTACAAGCCGGAAACGGTTCCGCCCGGCGCTGATCCTGCCGTCCACTGAATCGACGGCCGCCCGCCGCGCGTCCCGGCGACGCGCGGGGCGGGCGGGGGCCGGGGCGTCAGGCGAGTTCGAAGCGAACGCGGCCGCGCTGAGACGGGTCGCCGTCGCGGCGCTTGACCCGTCCCAGGCCGCTCACCGACTGGGTGAGCGCGGGGCTGCCGTAGTACTCGACGCTGCCGGCGCCGGAGAGTCTGACGTCGAGCGACTTCTCGGCGCGGACGACGACGCGTCCGGCCCCGGCGACGCTCACCTTGGCCTTGTCGCTCGCGAGCCCGGCGGCGCGGATGTCGCCGGCACCGGACAGCGAGATCGATTGTTCGCCGACCCGACCGGAGATCTCGGCCTTGACCGCCCCGGCGCCGGAAAACCGCAGGGATTCCGCCTGGAGCCCGTCGATCTCCACGTGCGTGGCGCCCGACGCCGACACCCGTAGCGCCGGCACGTCGAGCCGGTCGGCGCGCAGGTTCACCGCGCCCGCGAGCGCGACCGATTCGAGCGTCGGCACGGTGATGCGGACGCGGGCGATGTCCGCGGTGTGGCGGCGGAAGGGCCGCCAGCCTTCGCGCGGGTCGCCCGCGGACAGGACCAGCGTCCTGCCTTCGACCCGGGTGCGAACGCGGTCCTGGTCTCCGGCCGGTGCATCGACGACCACTTCGTGCATGGCTCCCTGGACGATCTCGACGTCGAGGTACCCCCGCAAGTCCAATCGGTCGAACGCGTCAGTCGTCCGGGTCTGGGAAACCCTCGGGCCGGGATCCGCACCACCCCCGAGCCCCCCGAGTGTGCGCTGGACGACCACCCAGGCGAGGACCGCAGCGACGACGATGCAGGCGGCGACGAGGAGCAGCAGGGCCGAGCGGCGCATGGGTGTGGCGAGGGTCCGGGTTTCGGGTTGGATGCGATCGGGGGCCACGGCGGATTCATCGGCCCGCGGGCAGCCTGCGGCGGGCCGTTCGCGCCGCCGCCCGTCGGCTAGCCGGTTGACCTGGGGTGAGAGATATGGAATTCTGTATACCGAATTCAATAATCGCCGGTCCGGGCACCGCCGTCCCGCCGGCCACGCCGAGGAGAACCTTCCATGTCGGGTCGCGAACGCATCCGGGTGATCGTCGCCAAGGTCGGCCTGGACGGCCACGATCGCGGGGTCAAGATCGTGGCCCGCACGCTGCGCGACGCCGGGATGGACGTCATCTACACCGGGCTGCATCGCACGCCCGAGGAGGTCGTCGACGCGGCGATCCAGGAGGACGTCGACGTGATCGGCGTGTCGATCCTGTCGGGGGCGCACATGACGGTCTTCCCCCGGATCCTCGACCGGCTCGCGGCGCGCGAGGCCGGCGACATCCTCGTCGTCGGGGGCGGGGTCATTCCCGACGAGGACGTGGCGAGGCTCAAGTCGCTCGGCGTCGCGGAGATCCTGCTGCAGGACACGCCGCCCGAGGCGATCGTCGCGATGGTGCGCCGGGTCGTCGCCGAACGCGGCCCGCGCTGACGGAGGCCGACATGGAACAGTGGACCTTTCCGCCCGCGTACGACCCGGACACCCTGCCCGATCCGAACTCGCGCTACTGGTTCCCGGTCCGCGAGACGATGCCGGCCGCCGATCGCGAACGGGCGATCCTCGGCCGGCTCAAGGAGGTCACGCGCTACGCGTGGGACCACGCGCCCTTCTACCGGCGAAAGTGGGAAGAAGCCGGTTTCCACCCCGACCAGCTCCGTTCGCTCGAGGACTTCGAGTCGCGCGTGCCGGTGGTCACCAAGAAGGACCTGCGCGACGCGCAGACGCGCGTGCCGCCGTTCGGCGACTACGTCTGCGTGCCCGGGCGCGAGATCTTCCACATCCACGGCACCTCGGGCACCACCGGCCGGCCGACCGCGTTCGGCATCGGCCGGCGCGACTGGGACACCATCGCCAACAACCACGCGCGGATCCTCTGGTCGATGGGCATCCGTCCCGGCGACACGGTGTTCATCGCCGCGATCTTCAGCCTGTACATGGGTTCGTGGGGAACGCTCGCCGGCACCGAGCGGCTGCGCGCGCGCTCGTTCCCGTTCGGCGCGGGCGCTCCGGGCATGACCGCGCGGGCCGCGATGTGGCTGGACAGCATGAAGCCGACGGCGTTCTACGGCACGCCGTCGTTCGCGCTGCATCTGGCCGAGGTCGCCGCTGCCGAGGGCTACGATCCCCGCGCGTTCGGACTGAAGACGATGTTCTTCTCCGGCGAACCGGGCGCCTCGGTGCCCGGCGTGCGCGACCGGATCGCCGCCGCGTACGGCGCGCGCGTCATCGACTGCGGGTCGATGGCCGAGATGACGCCGTTCATGAACGTCTCGGGGACCGCCGAGACCGACGGCATGCTGTGCTGGCAGGACGTGATCTACACCGAGGTCTGCGACCCGACGACCTTCCACCGCGTGCCCTACGGCCAGCGCGGCACGCCGGTCTACACGCACCTCGAGCGGACGTCGCAGCCGATGATCCGGCTGGTATCCGGCGACCTCACGCTCTGGGAGGACGGTCCCAATCCCTGCGGCCGCACGTATCCGCGGCTGCCGCAAGGCATTTTCGGCCGGATCGACGACATGTTCACGATCCGCGGCGAGAACGTCTATCCGTCCGAGGTCGACGCGGTGATGAACAAGCTCGACGGCTACGGCGGCGAGCACCGGATCGTGATCTCGCGCGACGGCGCGATGGACGAGCTGCTGATCCGGATCGAGGCGAGCACCGGGCGGGCCGCCGGCGGGCCGGCTTCGCTGGGACGGCTCGGCGACGACGCGGCCAGGTCGCTGCAGAAGATGCTCGGCCTGCGCGCGAAGGTCGAGGTCGTCGCGCCCGGCACGTTCCCGCGCACCGACTTCAAGGCCCGCCGCGTGGTCGACGACCGCGACGTCTTCCGCGAGCTCAACGCGCGGCTGTCCGACGCGTCGCGCTGACATGGCGTACTTGCCCTCGCACGAGCTGGTCGACGGCGTGCTCTCGGGCGACGCGCGCTCGATCGCGCGGATGCTGACGCGTGCGGAGAACGGCGCCGACGAGGCGAGGGCCGCGCTCGACCGGCTCTACGCGCGCGCCGGACGGGCGCACGTCGTCGGCGTCACCGGCGTGCCGGGCAGCGGCAAGTCGACGCTGGTCGCGAAGCTCGCCGCCGCGATCCGCCGCTCCGGCCGGACGGTCGCGATCGTGGCGGTGGACCCTTCGAGTCCGTATTCCGGCGGCGCGATCCTGGGCGATCGGATCCGGATGGCGGACCTCGCCGGCGACCCGGGCGTCTGGGTGCGCAGCATGGCGACGCGCGGCGCCCTGGGCGGCCTCGCGCGCGGCACGCTGGAGTCGGTCGACGTGCTCGACGCCGCCGGCTACGACATCGTGATCATCGAGACCGTCGGCGTCGGCCAGGACGAGGTCGACGTCGCGCGTGCCGCGCACACGACGGTGGTCGTTTCCGCGCCGGGCCTGGGTGACGACATCCAGGCGATCAAGGCCGGCATCCTCGAGATCGCCGACGTGCACGTCGTGTCGAAATGCGACCGGCCGGAGGCCAACCGGACGATCGCCGACCTGAAATCGATGCTGGCGATGGGGCTCGCGCTCGACGGGCCGGGCGAGCGGCGCGGCGTCGCGGTGGTCGCGACCAGCGCGGCGACCGGCGAGGGCGTCGACGAGCTGCTCGTAGAGATCGACGCCCACCGCGACCGGCTGGTCGCCAGCGGTGCGCTGGCGCAGCGCCGATCCGCGATCGCCGAACGGCGGCTCCTGAAGGCCGCCGAGGACATCCTGCGCGACCGCTTCGAACGCCGGCGCGGGGCCGGCGTCGCCGCGCTGCTCGCGCGCCTGGACGCACGCTCGATCTCGCCGCACGCGGCCGCGCTCGACCTGCTGCGCGGTCTCGACTGGAGCGCGCCGGAATGAGCGCGGCCCTGCTCGAGCGCGGACTGGCGCCGGTGTGCGCGGCGCGCAGGACGCAGGTCGACGCGGCGCGGAGCTTACGTCGGCCACGGCCCCGGCCGATCGCGCGCGGCGCCGGACACAAGTGCGACTTCCGCTCGCTCGCCGACTTCCGCGTCGGCCGGGACGAGCTCGAACCGAGGAGAGACCGATGAACGACGACCATCGCCGCGGCGCGGCCGCGATCGACACCGGCGCGATCGGCCGGCTGATGCAGCAGGTCCACGACTGGGAGCGCAGCGAGGTCGCGCGCTTCGTCGCCCGGGCGCCCGAGCGGCAGCCGGAGTTCAGGACGAGCGGCGGCTTCCCGCTCAAGCGGACCTACACGGCGCTCGACGTCGTCGACACGCCGATCGATGACATCGGACTCCCCGGCCGGTATCCGTACACGCGCGGACCCTATCCGACGATGTACCGCGGGCGGTTCTGGACGATGCGCCAGATCGCCGGCTTCGGCACCGCCGAGGACACGAACGGCCGCTTCAAGTACCTGATCGCCAACGGCCAGACCGGCCTGTCGACCGACTTCGACATGCCCACGCTGATGGGCTACGACAGCGACCACCCGATGAGCGAGGGCGAGGTCGGCCGCGAAGGCGTGGCGATCGACACGCTCGCCGACATGGAGGCGCTGTTCGACGGCATCGACCTGGAGAAGATCTCGGTGTCGATGACGATCAATCCTTCGGCGTGGATCCTGCTCGCGATGTACGTCGCGCTCGCGAAGCGTCGCGGCTGCGACCTGGACAAGCTCTCCGGCACGATCCAGGCGGACATCCTGAAGGAGTACCAGGCGCAGAAGGAGTGGATCTACCCGGTCGCGCCGTCGGTGCGGATCGTCCGCGACTGCATCACCTACTGCGCGAAGCACATGAAGCGGTACAACCCGATCAACATCTCGGGTTACCACGTCAGCGAGGCGGGCTCCTCGCCGCTCGACGAGGTCGCGTTCACGATGTGCAACCTGATCGCCTACGTCGAGGAGGTGACCAGGACCGGGATGCACGTCGACGAATTCGCGCCGCGGCTCGCGTTCTTCTACGTCTGCCAGGCCGACTTCTTCGAGGAGATCGCCAAGTTCCGCGCCGCGCGCCGCGTCTACGCGAAGATCATGAAGGAGCGCTTCGGCGCGAAGAACCCGGAGTCGATGCGGCTGCGCTTCCACTGCCAGACCGCCGCCGCCTCGCTCACCAAGCCGCAATACCGGGTCAACGTCGTGCGCACCGGGCTGCAGGCGCTGGCCGCCGTGCTGGGCGGCGCGCAGAGCCTGCACACCAACGGCATGGACGAGGCGTTCGCGATCCCGACCGAGGAGGCGATGAAGATCGCGCTGCGCACGCAGCAGGTGATCGCCGAGGAGTCGGGCGTGGCGAGCGTCGTCGACCCGATGGGCGGCTCCTACTTCGTCGAGTCGCTGACGACGCAGTACGAGAAGGCGATCTTCGCGGTGATCGACGAGGTGGACCGCGCCGGCGGCACGGTCAAGCTGACCGAGGAGAGCTGGTTCCAGCGGCGGATCGCCGACTTCGCCTACGAGACCGCGCTCAAGAAGGCGTCCGGCGAGAAGGCGGTGCTGGGCGTCAACCGCTACGTCGACCCGGACGAGTCCTTCGACGACGTCGAACTGCATCCGTACGACGCGTCGACGGCGACGCGGCAGATCGACCGGCTGAACCGGGTCCGGCGCGGGCGCGACGACGCGAAGCTGCGCTCGCTGCTCGACCGGCTGGTCGCCGTGGCGCGCGACGAAACGCAGAACCTCATGCCGGTGACCATCGAGCTGGTCGAGGCCGGCGCGTCGATGGGCGACATCGTGGAGACGCTGAAGGGCCTGTGGGGAACGTACCGCGAGCGGCCGGTGTTCTGACGCCGGATGCGCCACCGGAGCCTCGCCGGAACCGCGGATCGGCTACCCTGATGCCGGCGCCCGTCACCGCCGCCGAGGCCATCGCGCGCTTCCTCGCCGCGCGCGGCGTCGACCGGGTCTTCGGCCTGGTCGGCGGCCACGTCATGCCGATCTGGATGGCGGTCGACGCCCAGGGCATCGCGATCGTCGACGTCCGGGACGAGCGTTCGGCCGCGCTGATGGCGCAGGCCTACGGCGAGGCGTCCGGGCGTCCGGGCGTCGCGCTGGTCACGGCCGGACCCGGCGTGACCAACGCGATGACCGGCATCGCGAACGCGCACGTCGCGCGCTGGCCGCTCGTCGTTCTCTCCGGCGTGCCGCCGGTCGCGCAGGAGAACCGCGGTGCGCTGCAGGACCTGCCGCACGCGGAACTCGTCCGGCCGATCGCGCGCTACGCGCGCACCGTGCGCGACGCCGCGCTCGTCGTGCAGGAGCTCGACGAGGCGTGGTCGCGTGCGCTGGGGGAGGGCGGCGAACCCGGACCGGCCTACCTCGACTTCCCGACCGACGTGCTGAACGCGTCCGTCCCCGGGGTGATGCTCGACGACGGGCGTCTGCGCGCGCGGCCCGCGCTGCGCGTGCCGCCGGATCGGGACGCGATCGACGCCGCGACCGACATCCTCTGGCGCGCGCGCAGGCCGCTGGTGATCTCGGGACGCGGGGCGCGCGGCGCGATCCCCGCGCTGACGGCCCTGCTGGACGCGCTGGGCGCTCCGTACCTCGACACAGGCGAGACACGCGGGCGCGTGAGCGCGTCGCACCCGTCGGTCGTTTCGGCGATGCGCGGGGCCGCGCTCGGGCAGGCCGACGTCGTGCTGACCGTCGGCCGGCGGCTCGACTTCCAGCTGGGTTACGGTTCGCCCGCGGTTTTCGGGGGCGCCCGGTTCCTGCGGATCGGCGACACGCCGGGCGAACTGCGCGACAACCGGCGCGGCGCGGTCGAGATCTACGCCGACGCGGGCCTCGCGCTCGCAGCGATCGTCGAGGCCGCGCGCGGGCGACAGCCCGCGATCGACCGGGCCTGGGCCAGCGACCTGCGCGCGAAGCACGAGGAGCGCGCCGGTGCACTCGATCGGGCGATGCGGACGGCCCCCGCCGGCTCCGACGGCCGCATGCACCCGTACGCGCTGATCGCCGCGCTGAACGACGCGATCGGCGCCGACGCGCTCGTCGTGGCCGACGGCGGCGACTTCCTGTCGTTCGCGCGGGTCGGCGCGGCGGCCGGCCGGTGGCTCGATCCGGGCTCGCTCGGGTGCCTGGGCGTCGGCACGCCGTTCGGCATCGCCTGCGCGCTCGCGAATCCGGAGCGGACGACCGTCGTCGCGACCGGGGACGGCTCGTTCGGATTCACCGCGATGGAGATCGACACCGCGGCGCGTCACCGTGCGAACCTGCTCGTTGTCGTCGCGAACAACGCCGCGTGGCAGATCGAGGTCGGCGACCAGCAGGCACGCTACGGGCGCGTCGTCGGCACGCGACTGGGCGACGCCGACCACGCGGCGATGGCGCGGGCGTTCGGCCTGTACGCGGAACGGGTCACGCGCTCGGAGGACCTGCCGGCCGCGTTCGCCCGGGCACTCGCGCGGCGGCCTGCGCTCCTCGACGTGGCGGTGACCGCCGACGCGCAGTCCGGCGACGCGAAGAGCGGACTTGCTCGAGTGCCGGACCTGCAGGCGCTGACCGCGTGGGACGACGCCGAGCGGCGCTGGCGGGGCGGCGAGAACTGACCGGACCCGGGTGGCGGTGCCGCGCGCCGGATGACACAATCCGCGTCGGGTCCGACGCCCCGACACGACCGACGTCATGCGCCTGCGCTACCTGGACCACACTCCGGCGATCGGCATCGGTGCCGATTTCGCGACGACCGCGCGCGCGATCGGCCGCACGCGCACCGGCGCGGGACTCGTCCTGCGCGACTACGCGACGCTGCGCGCGGACGGCGAGGCGATCGTCGTCGGCGACCGCTGCCTGTTCGCGGAGCGCGCCACCGTCCACATCGCCGACGGACTGCTCGCGTCGACGGTCGGTGACGACGTCACCGTGGGCAGGTTCGGTCTGGTGCACGCCTGCACGCTGGGACACGGCGTCGTCGTCGGCGAGGCGGCGACGGTCATGGACGGCGCCAGCGTCGGCGATCACGCGCTGGTCGCGGCAGGCGCGCTGGTGCCGCCGCGCAAGTCGCTGCCCGGCGGCTATGTCTACGCCGGCAACCCGGCGACGCCGCTGCGCGAGATCTCCCGCGACGAGCTGGAGACGGTCGCGGCGGCGATCCGCGCCGGCGCGCACGCGACGCTCGCGACCGCCGAGGCGCTGCCGCCGCTCGACATGACGCCGTTCCTGCCGGGCGAGGCGGCCGCGGGCTCGCTGCACGCGCGTTCGGGCCGCGGCCCGTCGGTCGGCCGGGCGTTCGTCGCGCCGACCGCGGTGCTCGCCGGCGACGTCCGGGTCGGCGACGACGCCGGCGTCTACTTCGGCTGCGCGCTCGACGCCGGCGGCGCGCGCATCATCGTCGGCGAGGCGAGCAACGTGCAGGACAATTCGCTGCTCGTGACCGATACGCGACGCGGCGATCTGGTCGTCGGACGCCGCGTCACCATCGGGCACAACGTGCGGATGGGCTCGGGCGTCGTCGAGGACGACGCGCTGGTCGGCATGGCGTCGGTCGTCGGCGACGGCGTCGTCGTGGAGCGCGGCGGCTGCATCGGCGCGGGCGCGCACGTCGAGCCGGGA
>JADZDA010000207.1 GCA_020851255.1 Burkholderiales bacterium
AGGCTTTCCCGCAAGGAAAGCCGCAGCCAGGTCGACCCGACGAAGAAGGCGACCATCCGGCATCGCCATGAAATCGCGGAGTTGAAGCGCCAGGTCGCGCAACTCGCGCGCCGGGTCGCGTTGCTCTCGCGCACGACCCTCGGGGCGCCGGCGGTCGTCTCCTCGGCCGGCAAGGCCAGGAGCGCCCGCTTCAGCGCGAAGGGACTGCGGGTGCAGCGCGATCGCCTCGGGCTGTCGGCGGGGGACTTCGGCCGGCTGCTCGGCGTGAGCGCCCAGTCGATCTACAACTGGGAGCATGGCAAGGCGCGTCCGCGCGCCGGGCAACTGGCGAATCTGGCGGCGCTGCGCGCCATCGGGAAGCGGGAAGCGCAGGCACGGCTGGATCAACTCGGCGCCGCGAAGAAACGAGGCAAGTCCGGGGCATAGATTGCCGCTCTGCGGCGAGGTCATCGACCAGCGACGGGTCGGCAACCATGGGGCAGGCGCGGGTCGTTCAGCGACATGGCGCCGCCGAGCTTCGCGTACGCCGGGCGCGCCGTCTGCGCCGGTGTTCAGGGGCCGGCAGGCGCGACCGCGGCCGTCCCGCGGCCGGGCGATTCGCGGTAGCATCCGGCGAAACACCGCCTCGGGGACGACCGATGTCGACGCAACGCCGGGAGACCGGACACCTGGACGCGATCCGGGAGCGCCTCTACACCGCGGTGATCTCCGACGTCCTCGACGCCTGCGGATACCGCAACCAGGCGCTGGCATCGGCGATCCGTCCGCTCGACGACGCGCTGGTCATGGCCGGTTACGCCCGGACCGGCGTCTACCGCGAGGTCTACCACGTCGAGCCCGGCGAGAATCCCTACGCGCTCGAGATCGCACTGGTCGACGATCTCAAGCGCGACGACGTCGTCGTCTTCGGCTGCGGCGGCTCGCAGCGCATCGCGCCCTGGGGCGAGCTCCTGTCGACCGCGGCGAAGGCGCGCGGCGCCGCCGGCTGCGTGACCGACGGGCTGGTCCGCGACATCCGCCAGATCCGGCGGCTGGGCTTTCCGGTCTTCCACGGCGGCATCGCGCCGCTCGACTCGAAGGGACGCGGCAAGGTCGCCGAGA
Source organism: Burkholderiales bacterium (assembly GCA_020851255.1). Classification (GTDB taxonomy): domain Bacteria; phylum Pseudomonadota; class Gammaproteobacteria; order Burkholderiales; family Casimicrobiaceae; genus VBCG01. Next base: position 1,102 of record JADZDA010000207.1, read on the forward strand.
TCGACGTGCCGATCCGCTGCGCCGGCGTGCTGATCCACCCGGGCGACCTCGTCGTCGGCGACGCCGACGGCGCCGTCGTGATTCCGCGCGAGGTCGAGGACGAGGTGCTGAAGCGCGCGTTCGACAAGGTGTCGGGCGAGGACTCGACGCGGGCGGAGCTCGAGGCGGGCGCGAAGCTCGCCGATGTCTTCGCGCGGCACGGGATACTCTGACGCCAACGCGTCGCGCCCGGTCACGAGGCCCCCGGCACCCCGGGGGCGCGTCGACGCCCGCTAGCGGCCCGGGCGCTTGCGATCGAGCATCGCCTTGAGGTCCGCGAACGGCGAGTGGGTCGCGGGTCCCGCCGCCGCGCCCGCGACGCCGCCTCCCGCGCGCGCCTCGAGCTGCCGCTGGTGCTCGTTGTCGTGGCAATAGAGGCAGAGCAGTTCCCAGTTGCTGCCGTCGGCGGGGTTGTCGTCGTGGTCGTGATTGCGATGGTGGACGGTCAGTTCGCGCAGGTTCTCGCGGGTGAACGTGCGCGCGCAGCGGCCACAGACCCACGGGTAGAGCTTCAGCGCCTGCTCGCGGTAACCCTGGTCGCGCGTGTCCGCGGCGCGCCGGGCGCCGGCGACCAGCCGGTCGAGCTTCGACGAATCCCCGGATTCGGCCATCGTCGGGTCTACTCCCACATTTCGACGCGCTCGCCGCGCGCGCGCAGGTGCTCCGCGCGCGCCTGCAGCCAGCGCTGGAACGACGGCTCGGTCGCGTAGCCCCGGTCGGCGACGTACGCGAACGAACCGGCGAGGTGGAACGGGCGCAGGTACGCCGCGATGCGGAATACCTCGCGGCCGCTCGCGTCGAAGAAGACGATCGACGGCGTGTAGTCGATCCGCAGCTCCCGGCTCCACGCATCGGCGGTGGTCGATCGGCCGTCGGGCGTGACCAGCGGCGTGGGCGCGGCGAGCATGAAACGCGCGACGTCGAACCGGCCGACCTGGGCCAGCACTTCGGGCCGGCGGAATCCCTCGCCGTGCATTTCGTCGCAGGCCGCGCAGTCGACGGTCTCGAAGATCACCGCGAGCGGCTTGCCGCCGGCGACCCGGCGCAGGTCGTGCGGCGCTCCCATCAGGAACGGCTGGTCGTGGAGCCGCGGGCTCGCCGGCTCCTTCGCATGGCGGGCGAGCCAGGTCGCGAGCGTCTCGCGGCGCTCGTGCCTGCCGGCGACGTAGTCGAGCACCGCTTCGAAACGTTGCGGCGGGTAGTACCCGTCCAGGCGCGCGACGATCGCGCCGGACTCGTCGAAGAAGAGCAGGGTCGGCGTGAACTGGACGTCGAGGAAGCGCGCGAGTTCCTTCTCGCTGCGGGAGCGGCCGTCGAGCCAGGTCGTCTCGCGATCGCCCCAGAGATTGAGCGCGGTCGCGACGAAATGCCGGCGTGTCTTGTCGACGACAATCTGTTGCGAGAAGTTGACCGACATGAGCTTGCGGCAATACGGGCACCCGTCCTGCCCGATGTACACGAGCAGCCGTTTGCCTGCGCGCGCGGCGTCCGCGACATCCTCGCGGAAGTCGAGGAACGACTCGGTGAACCAGCGCGGGATGTCGATCGCGTGCGGCGAAGGCTGCGCGGGCGCCGGCTGGGCGAAGGCCGGCTGGCCCGCGACGGCGCACAGCGCGAGCAAGAGCGCCCGGGTCCATGCCGCGAGCGTCTTCGGGATTCGCATGTCGGCAGCCGGAATGTCGATCGGACGACAACTTTCAGGTCCGGCGCGCGGCACGTCAAGTGCCGCGGATTCACCCCCGGGGACCGCGGCGGCGGGCCTTGTTCCTCGTCAGCCGCCCTCGCGCGAACCGAGTTGGGGCCACGGCGATCGCGCCCGCATTTCCGACTGGACCGCCGGGGTATCGGACATCGCCGCGACGTCCTTGCGCCGGTCGCGTACGCCCTGCCGAATCGCGGACGGCGGGAGATGCGACCGACGCTAAATCGACACAGCTTGACCTAGGTCGATTGACGGCCATCGCCCGCGCGGCAATGCTCGCGCGGCGGCCGATAAGGAAACGACGTCGGCCGCGACCGCCCGACGACGAACCGCGATGCGCTCCTTCCAGTGGGACACCCACTTCGAAACCGGTCTCCCGGAGATCGACGACCAGCATCGCGCGCTCGTCGAGCTGATCAACCGGTTCGGATCGGCCCTGGGGTCGTCCGCCAGCGAGACGCCCGAGGAGATGCGCGTGGTGTTCGGCGAACTCAACGCCTACGCGCGATTCCATTTCCGTTCGGAGGAGGCGCTCATGGAGGAAGCGAGCGTCGACGCGCGGATGATCGCCGAACAGCGCGCGAGCCACGTCGAGTTCTGCCGGGAGATCGACACGCTGTGGAACGAGGAGCAGGCGGACGCCAACTCCGCCGCCGAGCGCCTGCCCCGGTTCTTGGTCGACTGGCTCGCCTACCACATCCTGGGCGAGGACAAGGCGATGGCGAGGCAGGTCGTGGCGATCCGGTCGGGCGCGAGCCCCTTCGACGCCTACGACCGGCATCCGCATTCGTCCAACGACTCGATCGAACCGATGGTGCGCGCGCTGCACGGGTTGTTCCGCGAGGTGTCGCAGCGCAATCGCGCGCTGCAGCGCGCGAACCGCCTGCTGGAGTCGCGCGTCGAGGAGCGGACGCGGGAACTCTCCGAGGCGAACCGCAGGCTCGAGCACTGGGCCATGACCGATGCGCTGACGGCGCTGCCCAACCGCCGGCACGCGCTGTCCCGGCTCGAGGCCGAATGGTCTCTCGCCCGGGACCGGCGGGTTCCGCTGTCGCTGATGATCATCGACGTCGACGGGTTCAAGGACGTGAACGACCGCCCCGGACACGACATCGGCGACGTGGTGTTGCGCGCGATCGCGCAACGACTGCGCGAGTCGGTGCGCAGCGACGACATCGTCTGCCGGATGGGCGGCGACGAGTTCGTGATCCTGTGCCCGGCCACGCCCGCCGACGGCGCGACCAAGGCGGCCGAGCACGTGCGCTACGAAATCGCCGGCATGAAGATCCCCGTCGGCGATGGCGTCTGGCCGGCGTCGGTCAGCATCGGGGTCGCGGTGGCCCGGCCGTCGATGGCCACGCACGAAGATCTGATCAAGGCGGCGGACCGTGCCGTCTACGAATCGAAACGCCGGGGCCGCAATCGGGTCAGCGTCGACCGCCCGGAGGGCGCGAAACGTCGCGCGAGGGCCTGAACCCGGCGAGCCCGCCGTAGCCGCCCGCGGTTCAGGCCTGCGGCGGCGGCGCGGTTTCGATCGCCTGCGCCCCGACCAGCGCGGGCACGGCTTCCGGCTTGATCCTCAGGAATTCCGCGATCTCCCGGAAGTCGTCGGGCAGCGCGGCGTCGTTCCAACCCTGCGCCGAATGCCGGGCGAGGTCGACCGCGAGCGCCACGTTGCGCACACGGTCCTGGCCGCGCGATTCATCGTCCATCAACTTGAGCAGCAGTTCGGGCAGCGCCCAATCGCGGGCGAGAGCGCGCTGCAGTTCAGGCAGGGAGAATCCGAAGATCGCCTGCTGGACGTCGCGGCTGCGCAGCGTGCGATCCTGGTCCTGCCGGGCGCGGACAGCGAGCATCCGCTCGGGCTCGAAGCACCACATCAGCATCTCGGACAGGTCGTGGAGCAGCGCGGCGATCCGGATCTCGTCGAAGTGCACGTCCTGGCGTCGTGCCGCCCAATCCATCGCCCAGGACGACGCCCGCTGGGCGCGACGGACCACCCGCAGCATCGCGAGCAGGGCTGCGCCATGCGCGGCCAGCATGTCCTCGACCAGGGGATCGGCCGGCACGGAGGCGAAGAACGGGTCCATGCCGAGCATCATCAGCGCCTGCTCGACGTGGACGACGTCGACGCGGCGACCGTGGAAGCGGTGCGTCTGCAGGTGGCGCAGCAGCTTGACCGTCATCATCGGGTCGCGTGCGAGCACCTGCGCCACGTGCCGCGGGTCGAGCTGCTCGGGCGTCTGGTCCCGGAGTCTGGCGAGCTCGCGGGCCGTGGTCCGGAGGACCGGGATGTCGGCTCGCGACAGGTGGCGGACCCAGGATTCGAGGTCCCTCGACGGCTGCATGGTCGGTTTCGCGTTCGTGTGCCTGTTCGATGCTTTCGGCATTCGGGCGGCGGACTTGAGGGCGGCGTCGACCGGGGACACCCCTGGCGACCGTCCGGTCGACATCCGGCCGTGGTTTCTGTGGCAGGATGCCGGCGGCCAGGGGCGGGACCGCCGGCCATGGGGAGACCGGGGATTGGATGAGGGGAGCATCGCGGGTGCGAGGGGCAGCGGGCAGGCGGGCCCGCCCGGGCCAGGGGAGGCGCATTGAACTGGCGAACCATCCTGCGCCTGCTGGGGATACTCCTCGCCTTCTACAGCCTGGGGTTCGTTCCGTCGCTGG
>JADZDA010000208.1 GCA_020851255.1 Burkholderiales bacterium
GCCGACTGGCGCGCCGCGTTCGGCGGCGAGGCGCCGCCGATCGCCGGCATCGCGATCATGACCGACACCGACAACACCGGCGAGACCGCGCGATCCTGGTACGGCGACATCGCGCTGCGCCGGACGTGGCGCTGAGCGTCCCGGCCGGGCCGCCCGCGCGCGGCGCTAGGCCTGATGCGCGACCGTGCAGGCCGGCGTCGCCGCCGCCTGCGCCCGGGCCTTCGCGATCGCGACGTTGATCCGGGCTTCCGCCGGCACGCCGTACTTGATCGCGGTGATCTCGGCGAGGATCGAGATCGCGATCTCCGGCGGCGTGCGGCTGCCGATGTACAGCCCGATCGGACCGTGCAGCCGCGCGATGTCGGCGTCGTCGAGATCGAAATCCTTCAGCCGGACCCGCCGCTTGTCGTTGTTCGCGCGCGATCCCAGCGCGCCGACGTAGAACGCCTTCGACCCGAGCGCGACCATCAGCGCGAGGTCGTCGAGCTTGGGATCGTGCGTCAGCGCGACGACGGCGCAGCGCTCGTCGAGCTTCATCGCGACCGCGGTGTCGTCGGGCATCGTCCTCACGACGGTCACACCGGGGATGTCCCAGGTCTCCGTGTACTCCTCGCGCGGATCGCAGACGGTGACCTGGTAGTCGAGGCCGACCGCGATCTGGGCGAGATACTTGGAGAGCTGCGAGGCCCCGATCACCAGCAACCGGTAGCGCGGCCCGTGGATCGTCACCAGTGTCTTGCCGTCGAACGAGAGCCCGTCGATCGCGCGCGCCGGATGCAGCGTCGCGTAGCCGCTCCCGAGATCGAGCCGCCGCGACACGAGGTGGCCCGCCTCGATCTCGCGCAGCAGCGCGAGGATGCCCGACTCGCGGTTGAGCGGCTCGAGCACAAGCTGGATCGTGCCGCCGCAGGGCAGCCCGAAGCGGCGCGCCTCGTCGGCGGACACGCCGTAGGTCACCGCCTCGCAGCGGGTCGCGCGGATGCCGTCGCGGCGTACGCGATCGATGATGTCGTCCTCGATGCAGCCGCCCGACACCGAGCCGACGACATGCCCGTCGTCCCGGACCGCGAGCATCGCGCCCTCGGGCCGGGGCGAGCTGCCCCAGGTCTTCACCACGGTCACGAGCAGGACCCGCCGTCCCTGGTCGACCCACTCGGCGCTGCGCTTCAGGACTTCGAGATCGACGCTGTCCATCGCCACCTCCGGCATTTCAGTGGAACCGGCCGCTGGCCGCGAGCCAGGCGATCAGGGCAACCAGCGCCGCGATCGCGGCCCAGCGGATCCAGCCGCGGCCACCGGCGGCGGCGGTCGTACCCGCCGCGGGCGCCTGTTCGGCGGCCGGCGCCGAAGTCTCGACTCCCGCCGGCGCGACGAGTTCCGCGAATCGCCGGAAGAAGTCGTCCGCGATCTTGGCGGCCGCGCCGTCGACGAGCCGCGAGCCGATCTGCGCGAGCTTGCCGCCGATCTTGGCGTTCGCCGTGTAGGCGACGTCGGTCCCGCCGGCCGTCGGCGCAAGCGTTACCTTCGCCTCGCCGCTGGCGAATCCGGCGGCCCCGCCCTGCCCGGAGAACCGCAAGGTGTAGCCGACCGGCGGGTTCACGTCCGCCAGTTCGACACGGCCGGCGAACCGCGCCGACACCGGCCCGACGCGGGTGTTGACCGTGGCCGACCAGACCTGATCGGACTCCCGGACGAACGACTCGCAGCCCGGTATGCAGGCCTTGAGCGTCTCCGGATCGTTCAGAGCTTCCCAGACCCGCGCGGGGGCGGCGGGTACGAAACGGGTATGCGACAGTTCCATGGCGTTCCCTGCGCGGGGGGAGCACGGCGCTCCGCCACCGGCATGCAATGTGCTACTTTAGCGCATGGCCTCCGAAACCGATACCCGGGACGCCCGGGTCGCCCATTCGCTGCTCCGTCTGGGCGCGAGCGTGATCGTGCACGCGACGCTGCCACTGCCGGACCTGATCGCCCTCGCCCAGGCGGCCGCCGAGCGCGGCATCACGCTGACGCTGCGCGGCGCCTCCGACCGTTCGACGGCCGATCTCGAACGCATCGCGATGGCCGGGCGCGGGCGCGTCACCTTCGACCTGTCCGCCTGACCCTGCCCAGCCCCTGGCGACGGGCGGCCGGCCCCGTGCCGGAGATTCGACCCGCTCAACGCGGCGCCAGCGTGCGCGCCTGCGATCGGCGGTGCCCCGGATCGCGCCGGGCGCCGCCCGGCGCCGACCGATTGAGCACCGCCGCGAGCGCCTCCAGCGAGGCGAGGCTGTGGACCGGCAGGAAATCATCGACCCAGGGCAGCATCGCCCGGATGCCGGCCGGCCGCGCCTCGAAATCCGCGTAGCGCAGCAGCGGGTTCAGCCACACGAGTCGCCGGCAGGACTTGGAGAGCCGCTCCATCTCGTGGTCGAGTCCGGCGCCGGCCTCGGCGTCCAGGCCGTCGCTGATCAGCAGCACGACCGCGTTCTGGCCCAGCAACCGGCGCGACCAGTGGCGATTGAAATCGGCGAGCGACGCGCCGATCCGCGTGCCACCGGCCCAGTCCTCGACCGCGCCGGTGACGCGCCCGAGCGCGATGTCGACGTCGCGGTGCTTCAGATGCCGCGTGACATTGGTCAGGCGCGTGCCGAAGAGCAACACGTGGACGCGGTGCCTGTCGTTGGTGATCGCATGCAGGAAATGCAGCATCATCCGCGAATAGCGATCCATCGACCCGGAGATGTCGCACAGCACGACCAGCGGCGGCGAGCGGCGTGTGCGGGTCCGGAACGCGAGCGGCGCGGCACCCCCGGCCGCGCCCGCCGCGCGGCGCAGCGTCGCGCGCAGGTCGATGCGCGCCCCGCGATCGTCGGCGCGCGTGCGGCGCACCGGCAGTTGCGGCAACGGCAGCCGGAGACGGGCGATCATCCGCTTCACCTGCGCGAGTTCGTCGGCGGTCATCGACGCGAAGTCGCGCCCCTGCAGGACCTCGCGCGGCGAGAACGTGAACGCGGCGTCCAGCGTCACCTCGTCCTCGTCGTCGCGCCGCGGGCCGTCCTCCCTGGGCGGCGCCATCGCCTGCGCGATGCGCGCCGGAGCGTCCGGCGGCCGGTGCTCCTCGCCGGTGCGCCCCTGGACCTGCGGCAGCATCGCCGCGACCATCTTCTCCAGCAGCCTGGGATTGCGCCAGTAGAGGTCGAACGCCTGGTCGTAGAGATCGAGATGCTCGCGGCGCGTGCACAGCACCGCGGCGAGCGCCGCCTTGAAATCGGTTCGGTTCGCGACGCCGACCGCCTCGGCGGCGGAGATCGCGTCGACGACCTTCGCCGGGCCGACCGGCACGCCGGCGGCGCGCAGGATGCGGACGAAGTGCAGGACGTTCTCGGGCAGGCGTCCCTTGGGCAGCGCGTGGACCGGACTCGCGCCGACGAGCGCCTGCCGGTCGATGCCGGTCACAGCCGGATGCCCTCGCGCGCCTCGGCCACCAGCTTCCCGGCGACCTCGGGCGTGATCGCGCCCACGTCGTCCTGGTACTTGAGCAGCACGCCGATCGTGTCGGCGACGGTCGCCGGATCGAGCGCGATGCGATCGAGCGCGATCAGCGCCTCGGCCCAGTCGAGCGTCTCGGCGACACCGGGCGACTTGAACAGGTCCATCGTGCGCAGCTTCTGGGTGAACGCCACGACCTCCCGGGCGAGCGACTCGGGCGCCTTCGGGCACTTGCGCCGGACGATCGCGAGCTCGCGCGCCGCGTCGGGATAGTCGACCCAGTGATAGAGGCAGCGGCGCTTGATCGCGTCGTGGATCTCGCGCGTGCGGTTGGAGGTGACGACGACGATCGGCGGCTCGACCGCGCGGATCGGACCGATCTCGGGGATCGTCACCTGGTTCTCGGCCAGCACCTCGAGCAGGAACGCCTCGAACGGTTCGTCGGTGCGGTCGAGCTCGTCGATCAGCAGCACCGGCGCGACGCCGTCGTGCGGCGCGAGCGCCTCGAGGATCGGCCGCTTCATCAGGAAGCGGGTCGTGAAGATGTCGTGCGCGAGTTCGTCGCGCACGACCCGGCCCTGCGCCTCGGCCAGGCGGATCTCGATCATCTGCCGCGGGTAGTTCCACTCGTAGACGGCGGATGCGGTGTCCAGCCCCTCGTAGCACTGCAGCCGCACCAGCCGGCGCCCGAGCGTCGCCGCGAGCACCTTGGCGATCTCGGTCTTGCCGGTGCCGGCCTCGCCTTCGAGGAACAGCGGACGCCCGAGCTTTAGCGACAGGTACACGGCGGTCGCGAGGCGCCGGTCGGCGACGTAATCGCCGCGCGCGAGCAGGTCGAGCGTCGCGTCGACCGTCGCGGGGGGCGGGTGCGGAGTCATCGGGGCGTTCATCGCGGGTGCGGACCGGCCGGGGAAAAGAAAGGGCGGCGCCCGATGGGCGCCGCCCCCGAGGATGCCACAGATCGGACGTGGGTCCGTCAGCCGGCCGCCGCGACCGCGCGGGAGGCCTGGACCGCGATCAGGTGCGCCCGGTAGGCCGGAGAACCGTGCAGGTCGGCGCTCAGGTTCGCGGCGTCGACCTTCACCGCCTTCGCGGCCGCCGCGGTCCAGCTCTTCGCGAGCGCGTCCTCGACCGGCTTGCACCGGAACACCGACGACGCGGCGCCGGTGACCGCCACGCGCACGCCGTGCCCGGTCTGGGCGACGAACACGCCGACCAGCGCGAACCGCGAGGCCGGATTGGGGAACTTCGCGTACGCC
>JADZDA010000209.1 GCA_020851255.1 Burkholderiales bacterium
CATCCCGTTCCGCGACGTGTACATCAACGCGATCGTGCGCGACGAGGAAGGCCAGAAGATGTCGAAGTCGAAGGGCAACGTGCTCGATCCGCTCGACCTGATCGACGGGGTCGACGTCGAGACGCTCGTCGCCAAGCGCACGGCGAACCTGCTGGACCCGCGACAGGCGGAGTCGATCGCGAAGCGCACGCGCCGCCAGTTCCCGAACGGCATCCCGTCGTTCGGCTCCGACGCCCTGCGTTTCACGTTCGCGAGCCTCGCGACCTTCGGCCGCACGCTCAACTTCGACCTCGATCGCTGCGAGGGTTACCGCAACTTCTGCAACAAGCTGTGGAACGCGACCCGCTTCGTCCTGATGAACACCGCGGGCCGGGACACCGGGCTCGATCCGTCGGCGCCGATGACCCATTCGTTCGCCGACCGCTGGCTGCTGGGACGATTGCAGCAGGCGAAGCGCGAGATCACCGCGGGACTGACCGAGTACCGGTTCGACCTCGCGGCGAAGGCGCTCTACGAGTTCGTATGGGACGAGTACTGCGACTGGTACGTCGAGATGGCGAAGGTCGAGCTCGCGCGCGCGGACGCCGCCGGCGACCACGCCGCCGCGCGCGGGACACGCGCGATGCTCGTCCGGGAACTCGAGGCGACGCTGCGCCTCGCGCATCCGTTCATGCCGTTCATCACCGAGGAGCTCTGGCAGGCGGTCGCGCCGCTCGCCGGCAAGCCCGGCGGGTCGATCTCGCTCGCGCCCTACCCGATGGCGCGTGACGAACGCATCGACGTCGTCGCCAACGCGAAGATGGCGGCGTTCAAGGCGGTCGTCGGAGCGGCGCGCGCGCTGCGCGGCGAGATGGGGATCTCGCCGGCGGTGAGACTGCCGCTGGTCGCCACCGGCGACGCGGCGCTGCTGCAGGAGTTCTCGCCGTACCTCGCGGCGCTCGCGAAGCTCTCCGAGGTGCGGATCGTAGACCGGCTGCCGGACACCGACGCCCCGGTGCAGATCGTCGGTGACCTCCGGGTGATGCTCCACGTCGAGGTGGACCCGGCGGCCGAGCGCGATCGGCTCGCGAAGGAGCGCGCGCGGATCGAAGGCGAGATCGCGAAGGCGCGCGCGAAACTGGCGAACGAGAGTTTCGTCGCACGTGCGCCGGCCGCGGTCGTCGAGCAGGAACGGGCGCGGCTCGCGGGATTCGAAGCGACGTGTGCGAAGCTGGCCGAGCAGCTCGCACGGCTCGGGGCCTGAGGCGGCGCCGTTGAGGCTGGCGCGCATCTGCGTCTATTGCGGCGCGAACGCAGGACGGGACCCGGCGTACGCCGCGGCCGCCCAGGCGATGGGACGCGCGCTCGCGCGTCGCGGGATAGGGCTGGTCACCGGCGGAGGCCGGGTCGGCCTGATGGGCGTCGTCGCCGAGTCGGCGCTCGCCGCCGGCGGCAGCGTGACCGGCGTCATTCCCGAGGCGCTGATGAACAAGGAGCTCGCGCACGCGGGCCTGACCGAGTTGATCGTCACGCGGTCGATGCACGAGCGCAAGGCGCGGATGGCCGAGCTGGCGGACGGCTTCATCGCGCTGCCCGGCGGACTCGGTACCTACGAGGAGCTCTTCGAGATCTGGACCTGGGCGCAGCTCGGGTGGCACCGCAAGCCCTGCGGGCTCCTCAACGCGAACGGGTTCTACGACCGCCTGGTCGCGTTCGTCGATCACGCGGCCGGCGAGGGCTTCCTGCGACCCGAGCACCGCGCGATGCTCGTCGTCGACACCGATGCCGAACGCCTGATCGACCGGTTCGCCGACTACGCGCCGCCGGCGGTCACCAAGTGGATCGGGCGCGACGAGACCTGAGGCCGGCGGCGGCGTGATCGACGACCTCGTCGAGCGCGCGCGCCGGACCTTCCGCGCGCTCAGGCACAGGAACTACCGGCTGTTCTTCGCCGGGCAGGGGCTGTCGCTGATCGGCACCTGGGCCCAGCAGGTCGCGATGAGCTGGCTGACCTGGCGGCTCACCGAGTCGGCGTGGCTGCTCGGCGTGGTGGCGTTCTGCGGCAACGTCGGCATGCTGGTCCTCGGCCCGTTCGCCGGCGTGCTCGTCGACCGGGTGAACCGCCGGCGCGCGCTCATGCTCACGCAGACGCTGCTGATGATCCAGGCGGCGACGCTCGCGGTGATCACGGCCGCCGGGTGGGTGAGCGTCGGCCACCTGATCGGCCTGGCGCTGTTCCTGTCGACGGTGCAGACGATCGACGTCGTGCTGCGCCAGGCGTCGTACCTCCACTTCGTCGGCGAGCGCGAGGACCTGCCGAACGCAATCGCGCTCAACTCGATGATGGTGAACTCCGCGCGCGTCGTCGGCCCGGCGCTCGCGGGGCTCCTCCTCGCGGTCACCGGCGAGGCGGTCTGTTTCGCGATCAACGCGGCGTCGTTCCTGGCCGTGATCCTCGCGCTCGCGCGGATGCACTGGCCGCCGCAGGCGCGCGAGGCGGGCGGCGGCTGGTGGCGGAGCTTCACCGAAGGCGCGCACTACGCGCTGGGGTTCGCGCCGTCGCGCGCACTGCTCGCGCTGGTCGCGCTGCTCGCGTTCACCGTCGCGCCCTACAGCTCGCTGATGCCGATCTACGCGAAGATCCAGTTCGCCGGCGGGCCGGCGACGCTCGGGTTCCTGCTCGCGTCGGCCGGCTTCGGCGCGTTGCTGTCCACCGCCTGGCTCGCCGGCCGCGCGACCGTCCGCGGGCTCGGTCGCGTGATCGGCACGGCCGCGGTCGCCTGCGGCCTCGCACTCGCCGCTTTCTCGCACCTCCGTCTCCTCGCGCCGGCGCTCGCGCTGATGGTCGTCGTCGGCGGCGGCGTCATCCTCGCCGCGGCGTCGACGAACACGATCCTGCAGACCATCGTCGACGACCGGCTCCGCGGGCGCGTCGCCGGGTTCTACACGCTCGCGTTCCTCGGTGTCGCGCCGCTCGGGCACGTCACGGCCGGTGCGGTCGCCGGCGCGATCGGCGTGCAGAACACCTTCCTGCTGAACGGGCTCTTCGCGGCCGCCGGGGGGCTCGTGTTCCTGGCGAGGCTGCCGCGCTTCGCCGACGAGATCCGGCCGATCTACCGGCGGCTGGGCATCCTGCCCGATGAATAGTCCCTGTCTCGACGACGCACGCAGGCGCGGTGGTCGCGAAACGGTCGGCGACGGCGTCGCGGTGCTGGACGAACCGACCGGCCGAGGACCGTCAGCGCCATTCAATCGCGTCGCCGAGCCGCGCTTGCTCCCGGGATCCCTGTCCGATAGGCTCCGGCGGTCCCGGATTCTTGCGGAGCCGCATTGTCGATCAGCGATCTGATCGAAACCCGGTTGCGGGCCTCGATGTCCGATTCGTCGCAGGGGCGGCGTGCACGCCTCGCGGCGACGCTCGCCGTCGGCTTGTTGTCGCGCCGCGAGCGCGCGATCCCCTGGTGGCCCGCCGAGCGGATCGCCGAGCTGCAGCGGCGGCGATTGCGGGCGCAGGTCGTGCACGCGGCGGCGACGGTGCCGCATTGGCGGGAGCTCTTCGCGTCCCGCGGCATCGACCCCGCGTCGATCCGCGGCGCCGAGGACCTCGCCCGACTCCCGATGATCGACGCGGCGTCACTGGTCGCCGACCCGATGCGATTCGTCTCCGAGGCGTACCGGTCGAGGGCGGGACGCGAGGTGTTCAAGACCAGCGGATCGACGTCGGGCCTGCGCAAGCCGATCTTCTGGGACCACGCCTCGCTGCTGCTGCGCGCCGCGCGCGGCGAACGCGATCGCGTCGTCATCACCGATCTGGCCGGCGAGCGCTGGACCGGTGTCGTCGCGCGCGAGTTCATGACCACCGAGTGGCGGCATACGCTCGGTCGCTGGCTCGGCGCCGACACCGAGGGCCATCAGCGGCTGCTGATCCTCCCCGCCGACTTCTCCAGCCGGACCCAGCGGACGATCTACAGCGAGAAGACGATGATTCCGCGCCGGCCGATCCACTATCACCACCTGCCGCCGACCGTGCCGTTCGCCGTGGCGGCCGCGCATCTCGCGGCGATCCGGCCTCGCATCGTCTTCTCGTTCGGATCGTACGTCGACCAGTTCCTGCACTGGGTGCACGCGTCCGGCGCACCGGTGGCGATGCCGCGGCTGTGGGTCTATCTCGGCGACCGGGTGTCGCCGGGTGCGCGCGCGCTCGCGCAGGCGATCGGCTGTCCGCTGTATTCGGTCTACGGGGCGATGGAGGCCGGCACGATCGGTTTCCAGTGCGAGCGCCGCGAAGGCTTCCACCTGAACGTCGACCTCTGCGCGGTCCGCGTCGTCGGCGACGACGGGGCCGACGTCCGGCCCGGGGAGACCGGTGACATCGTCATCTCGCCGCTCGACAACCGCGCGATAGTGCTCTTCAACTACCGGCTCGGCGACCGCGGAACGCTCTCGCCGGTCGACTGCGCCTGCGGCCGGCGGCTGCCGGTGCTCGCGACGATGGACGGGCGCCGGTCCGAATTCGTGTGCCTCGGGGACGGGCGCGAGGTGTCGACGATCGCACTGGAGGCGTCGTTCGGTGCCGAGCTGCGGCGGACCGTGCAGGCGCAGCTGCGGCAGTCGTCGCCGGGGCGGCTCGTCTGGCGCGTGGTCGCGGCCGAGCGTTCGGACCGGCCTTCGCTCGCCGAGGCGATCGTCGCGCGCGGGCGGCAGGTGCTCGGGGAGAGCACCGCGCTGGATGTCGAATTCGTCGACGGGATCGCCTTGACCGACGCGGGCAAGTTCCCGCGCGCGGTCGTGGCGTCCGGTGCGGGCGGTGCGCTCCCATGAGCATCGCGGTCGTCGCGGGGATCGCGGCGGTGGTCGTCGCAGGGATCTGCGCCGCGGTGCTCGCCCTCGTCTACCGGCGGATCGTGCGCGCGGGGGCGGGCGCGACGCCGAGGGTGGCCGACGCGATCGTCGTCTTCGGAGCGGCCGTGCGCGCCGACGGACCGAGCCTCGCGGTGCGTGTGCGCGTCGCGCGCGCCGCGGCGCTCCATCACGAAGGGTGGGCACCGGTGATCGTGTGCACCGGCGGCGTCGACGACGGCCGGTCCGAGGCGAAGGTCATGGTCTCGCTGCTGCGTGGCCTCGGCGTTCCCCCCGAAGCGCTGGTGGCCGACGACGGCGGATCGTCGACGCGCGAGGCGATACGAACGGTCGCGCTGCTCGGACGCGGGCGCTGGCACCGGGTGCTCGCCGTCAGCTCGCCCTATCACCTCTGCCGGATCGATCGCGAGGCCCGGCGCCGGGGCTGGGACGCGACGCCAGTCGCTGCATGCCGCGATCGCGTCGCGACGAGTTCGGAGCGCGCGCACGACCGGCGCATGCGCCTGCGCGAGGCGTTCGCGGTGTTGGGTTACGAGGCACTCGCCGCGGTCGACCGGTTCGCAGCGACCCGGATCGGGCGTGCGTTGCGGCGCGTCGCGCGCCACCTCGCCGCGCGGATCGCCTTCCTCGTGCGGGACGCGGACGCGGTGGCGCAGGCGGGCGAGGCGCTGGGACGGATCATCAAGGACGGCGTCGCCGGATTCCGCGACACCGGGGCCGTCGCCACGCCGGCCTCCGGCCTGTCGCCGCCCCTCGCCGGGCGCAGGGTCAGCCGCTTCGGCATCCGCCACCGCCGGCTGCATGCCGGAGTCGACATCGCGGCCCCGTACGGCGCGCCGGTGCGTGCTGCCGCGTCCGGGCAAGTCCTGCGGGCCGGATGGCTGGGCCCCTACGGCAACGTGGTCGTGATCCACCACGGCGGCGGGCTCGCGACGGTCTACGCGCATCTCGCGGCCGTCCTCGTCGAGGACGACGACCGGATCTCGCAGGGCGACGTCGTCGGCAACGTCGGCGAGACCGGGCGCAGTTTCGGAGCGCACCTGCATTTCGAGGTGCGCGTCCACGGCAGCCCGGTCGATCCCGAGGCGTTCCTCGTCACCGCCTGATCCTCGGCGCATCGGGTCGGCGCGTGCGGTTCGCGTCGGTTCAGCGTTCGCGCAGCACGCAGCCGGTCACCTCCTCGCGGTCGTGATAGAGGTGCCGGAGCGCGACCGAAGCCTCGATACCCGATCGCTCGATCCGTGCCCGGATCGCGGCGGCGCAGGCGAGCGCCTCGTCGCGCCGGCGTTTCATCGGCAGCTTCAGGTTGAAGATCGCATGACGGGCGCGGCCCTCGGCGATCCAGTCGCCGACGAGCGCGGCGATCCGCGCGGGCCGCTCGACCATGTCGCACACCAGCCAGTCGACCGGGCGCCTGGGACGATATCCCAGACCGTCGGCCCGCACGTGCTCGACATTCAGGTGCCGGGCGAGGGCGGGATCGAGCGCGGCGTTGTCGACCGCGGTGACGTGCATTCCGCGCGCGACGAGCTGCGAGGTCCATCCGCCGGGCGCGGCGCCGAGGTCGACGGCCGACAGACCTTCGCGCAGCAGCGTTCCGGCACGCTCGCCCAGGAACAGAGTGATCGCCTCGGCGAGTTTCAGCGCCGAACGCGAGGGCGCGCCGGCCGGGGCGCGGACTCTCGCGATCCCGTTGGGCCAGCGGCTGCCCCAGGGATCGTCGGCGGTGCCGACGTACGCGGTCGCGCCGTCGACCAGCAGCACGTGCGCGCGGCGCGCGGACGTGGCGCTCGCGTACCCGCGGGCCGCCAGCGCACCGGCGAGCCGGCCCTCGAGCGCTCGCGCGAGTGTCGACAGCGCGCGGCCGTCGTTGGTGTCGGCGTGCTCGACGAACGGCGCCTGCCACGTCGGCTCGTGGCCGGCCGTCGACGCCAGCGCCTCGAACGCCCCGACGAGCGGAGTGATGCGGTCGACCTCGCGGCCGGCGCGCGCGCGCGGTTCGTCCGCGGCGGTGGCGGGCCGCGGCGCGGCGATCGGATGCGGACCGGTTCCGATCCAGTGGCTGCGGATGAACACCGGCGGTGCGTCGGCGACCGCGCGTCGCCAGGCTTCCGGTCCGGCGGTGGTGTCCAGGCGCGCGACCACGAAGCCCGAATCGCGGCGGACTTCCACGGTCGAGACGGTGCGGGCCCGGGTCGCGATCTCGGCGAGATCCGCCGCGGCCTCGACTTCGAAACCGGGTCGGCAGAGCGCGACCGCGACCGTCGACAAGGACGTCTCGCGTCCGACCGCCCGCCGGACGTACCGGACGAGACGACTACCCGGTCGTCGCCACCGGGGCGGGCGACGGCGCCGGCGCGGTTTCAGGCGCCCGCGCGTCCGGCTCGCGCGGCTCCACGGCCGGCGGCGCGGAATCCGGCCGCCTCATCAGCAGCGCGGGTACCGGGCGATGGGCCCCGAATCCGCGCTGCGGATTCGCCGGACGCGTGAGCGCGCCGCCGTTCGTCGCGGGCTCCGCCCGGTGGCGCAGCGGCTGGTCCGGGTTCTTCGCGTACGCGGCCTCGCGCTCGAGTTCGCGGGTGCTGCGCGATTCGCGCGGCGGCCGGTCGGCGCGCGGCTCGCGTGCGGCGTCGGTCGTGGTTTCGGCGGACGGTGCCCGGGGCGGGCGCTCACGCCGCGCCGGCGCTTCGGTGGCGCGACCGCGTCCCGGCCGTTCGCTGCGTCCGGCCCGTTCGCCGCGTTCGCCGCGTTCGCCACGCTCGCTGCGCGCTCCGCGCGACGACGACAGGTCGATGCCGGCGGTCGACTGCATCGGGATCGACTTCTTGAGGAGCCTCTCGATCTCGGTCAGGTACTTCATCTCGGCCGGATCGACGAGCGAGATCGCCTCGCCCGACGCGCCGGCGCGACCGGTTCGGCCGATCCGGTGGATGTAGTCCTCCGGGACGTGCGGCAGTTCGTAGTTGACGACCAGCGGGAGGTCGTCGATGTCCAGACCGCGCGCGGCGACGTCGGTCGCGACCAGAACCTCGAGCTTCGCTTCCTTGAAGTCGGCGAGCGCCTCCAGCCGCGCGGCCTGTGTCTTGTCGCCATGGATCGCGGAGGTGACC
>JADZDA010000210.1 GCA_020851255.1 Burkholderiales bacterium
GCTTCATGGTGCCGGTGCTCTCCGACGCCGACGTCGACGAGATCTACGAGCTGCGGGGCCTGCTCGAGCCCGCGGCGCTCGCGCAGGCGGCGACGGCCGCGCACCCGCCCGGCGCGCTCGACGCGATCGCCCGCGCGTTCCACGACGCCGAGGCCGCCGAACGCACCGGCGACGCCGAGGCCTTCATCGAGGCGAACGCGCGCTTCCACGCGGCCTGGCACGCGCTGGTCGCCAACCGGAGGCTGCTGCGCGCGATCGACCTGTCGGCCGGACACGTCCGTTTCCTGCGCGTGCTGACGCTCAACACCGCGGCGGCGCGCAAGGCGGCGCTGCCGGGCATGCGGAGCATCCTGGCCTCGCTGCGCAAGCGCGACGCGGCCCGTGCGGCGCAGGTGATGGCCGGGCACCTGCGCGTCGCGCGCGAGCACCTGCGGATCGTGCTCGACGACATCGCGCGCGAGTCCGCCGCCGTCGAGCCCGCGGCCGAGTCGCGCTGAGCCCGGGGACCGACATGGCGTTCCGGGCTGAAATCCCGTACGGAGCCTACTGGTCGACGCCGTTCGCGCGCTGGCAGGGCGCTCTCGCGCATCTGCACAGCATCGAATTCGCCGCGTACACGGCGAAGGCCGAGCTCGCGCGGCGCCGGATCGATCCCGCGCGCATCGACCACGGCGTGCTCGGTTTCTCGGTGCCGCAGCCGCACGCGTTCTACGGGCTCCCGTGGCTCGCCGGCCTGGCCGGCGCCGGCGCGCTCGCCGGCCCGACGATCATGCAGGCCTGCGCGACCGGCGTGCGCGTGCTGCTCGCGACCGCGCAGGAAGTCGAGGCCGGGATGGCCGAGGTCGCGCTGGGCGTGTGCTGCGATCGCACGTCGAACGGACCGCACCTCTACTACCCGAACCCGCGCGGGCCCGGCGGCACCGGCGCGCACGAAGACTGGGTGCTCGGGAACTTCGACTGCGATCCGCTCGGACCGCACGCGATGATCGACACCGCCGAGCACGTCGCGCGCGAACGCGGCGTGTCCACCGCCGAGCAGCACGACGTCGTGCTGATGCGCGAGGCGCAGTACGCGCGCGCGCTCGCCGACGACAGCGCGTTCCTGCGGCGCTTCATGACGCTGCCGTTCGACGTGCCGTCGTCGAACCTGCGCAAGTCGCAGTCGACGCTCGCCGGCGACGAGGGGATCAACCGGTCGACGGCCGACGGGCTCGCGAAGTTGCGCCCGGTGAAGGAAGGCGGCAGCGTGACCTTCGGCGGGCAGACGCATCCGGCCGACGGCAACGCGGCGATCGTGGTCGCCACGCCCGAACGCGCGCGCGAGCTTTCGGCGCGTCCGGAGATCGCGGTGCGGCTGCTGGGTTTCGGCCAGGCGCGCGTCGCGCTGGCGCGCATGCCGGAGGCGACGATCCCGGCCGCGCAGCGCGCGCTCGCGCACGCCGGGCTTTCGATCGACCGGATCGACGCGGTGAAGACGCACAACCCGTTCGCGGTGAACGACATCGTGTTCTCGCGCGAGACCGGCCGCGCGCTCGGGCGGATGAACGACTGGGGCTGCTCGCTCGTCTGGGGCCATCCGCAGGCGCCGATGGGCACGCGCTCGGTGATCGAGCTGGTCGAGGAACTGGTCGTGCGCGGCGGCGGCCGGGGCTTGTTCGCCGGCTGCGCGGCCGGCGATTCGGCGATGGCGGTCGTGGTCGAGGTGGCGGAACGTCGTTGAGCCGCCGGTGCCGGGATGGCGCCGGCGGCGGGCGGTCGCAGGGTGGGACGGGGAGGAGGGGCGTGGCGCGAGGACGTCGCCGTCAGAGCGACGCCGCGCTGCGGGGCCTGAACGGGGCGCGGAGGAGCGCATGGATCTCGCGGACTGGATCGATCGGCAGGCGGCCTTCGCACCGGCGAAGACCGCGCTCGCCGCATCGGGACGGCGCCTGAGCTACGCGGATCTCGCCGGCGAGATCGCGCGGACCGCCGCCGCGCTCGCGGCGGCAGGCGTGCGCGCCGGCGACCGGGTCGCTCACCTGGGTTACAACGGCGCCGAGCAGATCGCGCTCCTCTTCGCCTGCTCGCGGCTGGGCGCGGTGTTCGTGCCGCTCTCCTGGCGGCTCGCGCCGCCCGAGCACGCGACGATGCTCGCCGACTGCCGGCCGCGCGTGCTGGTCGCCTCCGACCCGTTCGTCGAGCCGACGGTCGCCGTGGCCGAGGCCGCGGGCGTGCCGGTCCGCGTCGTCGTCGGCGTGCCGCGCGACGGCTGGCTGCGCTGGGAGCGCTTCGTCGCCGCCGGCGCGCGCGCCCAGGTCGCGCCGATCGGCGACGGCCGCGCCGCGCCGGTGCTGCTCTGCTACACGTCGGGATCGACCGGCGCGCCCAAGGGCGTGGTCCATACGCAGGACTCGCTGTTCCACAACGCGGTCAACAGCACGCACATGCACGACCTGACCGCCGCCGACGTCGTGCTGACGACGCTGCCGCTGTTCCACGTCGGCGGCCTCAACATCCTGACGATGCCGGCGTTCCACGCGGGCGCGACCGTCGTGCTGCATCCGCGGTTCGACCCGCCGCAGGCGATCGACGCGATCGAGGGTGAGCGCGTCACGCTGACGGTGCTCGTGCCCGCGCAGCTCGAACTGCTCGCGCGCGAGCCGCGCTGGGCGGGCGCCGATCTCTCCAGCCTGCGCGCGATCACCACCGGCTCGACGATCATCAACGACGGATTCGTCCGCCGCGGCCTGACGCGCGGCGTGCCGCTGCTGCAGGTCTACGGCTCGACCGAGACCTGCCCGATCGCCGCCTACCAGCGGATCGCCGACGCGCCCGCGCATCCGGGCTCGATCGGCAAGGCGGCGCTGCATTGCGAGGTCCGCGTCGTCGACGACGCCGGCCGCGACGCGGCCCCCGGAGTCTCCGGCGAGATCTGGGTGCGCGGTCCCAACGTGATGCAGGGCTACTGGAACAAGCCGCGCGAGACCGCGGAGGCGATCGTCGACGGCTGGTACCGGACCGGCGACGTCGCGCACGCGGACGCGGACGGCTGGCTCGCCGTCGACGGCCGGCGCCGCGACGTCATCATCTCCGGCGGCGAGAACGTCTATCCGGCCGAGATCGAGAACGTGCTCGTGGAATCGCCGGACATCGCCGAGGTCGCGATCGTCGGGCGTCCCGACGAACGCTGGGGCGAGGCGATCGTCGCGGTGATCGTGCCGGCCGGCGACGCGCGGCCGACGCGCGAGTCGGTCTCGGCGCTGCTCGACGGCCGCGTCGCCCGCTACAAGCATCCGCGCGACGTGGTCGTCGCCCCGAGCCTGCCGCGCACGGCGCTGGGCAAGGTCAAGCGCGAAGAACTGAAACGCCTGGCGCGCCGCGAAGGCGTCGCGCCGGTCGCGTAGGCGAACCTACAGGAGCGACGATGGGCGCCCGGATCGGCATCGACGTCGGCGGAACGTTCACCGACTTCATCCTCACGCGCGACGGCGCGCCGCCGCTGCTGCACAAGGTGCTGTCGACGCCGTCCGACCCGTCGATCGCGGTCGTGACCGGTTTGGCCGAGATCGCGGCGATCGTCGACCCGCGCCGGGGTCCCGAGTCGTTCGTCGCGTCGATCGACACGATCGTCCACGGCACGACGGTGACGACCAACGCGACGCTGACGCACACCGGCGCGAAGTCGGCGCTGCTGACGACCGCCGGCGTCCGCGACGCGCTGGAGATGCGCCGCGGCATCCGCGAGGCGCAATACGACAACACGGTCACCAACGTCCGGCCGCTGGTGCCGCGCTATCTGCGGATCGGGGTGCGCGGCCGGCTCGACCGCGCCGGGCGCGAGGTCGAGCCGCTCGCGCTCGACGACGTCGACGCGGCGATCGGGTTGTTTCGTCGCGAAGGCGTCGCGGCGGTGTCGATCTGTTTCATGCACTCGTACGCGAATCCGGCGCACGAGGAAGCGGCGGCCGCGCGCGTGCGCGCGGCGCTGCCCGGCGTGTTCCTCACCGTTTCGTCGCGGCTGCTGCCGTCGATCCGGTTCTACGAGCGCGTCTCGACGACCGCGCTCAATTCGTACGTCGGTCCGAAGCTCGAGCGCTACGTCGAGCAGCTCGTCCGCCGGCTCGAGGCCGCCGGCTTCCGCGGGTCGCTGCTCCTCATGCAGAGCACCGGCGGCGTGAGGGCGCCGGAGGTGGCGCGCGCGAGTCCGGCGTTGACGCTGCTGTCCGGTCCGGCGGGCGGACCCGGCGCCGGCCTCTTCTACGCGAAGGCGCTGGGCACCGACCGCGCGATCACCACCGACATGGGCGGGACGAGCTTCGAGGCCTCGGTCGCGGTCGGCGGACCGATCCTCGTGAACGACGGCGAGATCGCGCGGCACAAGATCGCGCTGCCGATGCTCGACATCCACACGATCGGCGCGGGCGGCGGGTCGATCGGCTGGCTCGATCCGGGCGGCATGCTGCGGATGGGACCGCAGAGCGCCGGGGCCGATCCCGGCCCGGCGTGCTACGGCAAGGGCGGCAGGCTCCCGGCGTCGACCGAC
>JADZDA010000211.1 GCA_020851255.1 Burkholderiales bacterium
GGGGGGCCTCGCCGGCCTGCCGGCCCGCGTCGGGGCCGGGGCGGGGGCGTCGCTTTCCTTGAGCCGGGGGGGGCAGTCGCGCTCGATCGCCCCGATCTCGTCCAGCAGCGCGTCGATGTCCTCGCGCTGTACCAGCAACTGCACGCGGCGGTGCACGAGCACCTCGACGAAGCGCTCGAGCTGGCGGCGGTCGCCTTCGCGCGAGTCGTACAGGTCGAGGATCTCGCGGATCTCGGCGAGCGCGAGTCCCAGCCGCTTGCCCCGCAGGATCAGCTTGATCCGCGTGCGCTCCCGGTCGCCGTAGACGCGCGCCTGCCCGGACCGCCGCGGCGCGAGCAGCCCCTCGTCCTCGTAGAACCGGATCGCCCGCGGCGTCAGCGCGAACTCGGCCGCGAGCTCGGAGATCGAGTATTGCGGCCCGCGCTTGGCGGGACCGGCGGCGGCGCGGCGGGGGACGGGCATCGGGCTCGGGCGATATCCCGGGAACAGGCCGCGGGAACTGCCGCGGGTCACGATACCATAGCGGGTTGACGGCGCCGCCCGGATCGTCGAAGATGCCGTGTTTTGTTGCGCCGCACAAATCGGGTGGGCCCCGCGACCGGCACCCCGACGCCGCTCCCGGCGATCCCCGTCCCCGCGAACTCCGCGCTTGAACGCACCGCATCCGTCACTGCTCGAGTTTCCCTGGCCCTCGCCCCCGCCCCCCGGCGAGGCGATCGAGGTCGCCTCGGGCGTCCTGTGGATCCGGATGCCGCTGCCGTTCGCGCTCGACCACATCAACCTCTGGCTCGCCCGGGAGCCGGACGGTCGCTACACCGCGATCGACGCCGGCTACGGCAACGACGCGACGCGCGCCGTCTGGGAGCGTCATTTCACCGGCACGCTCGGCGGCGCCCCGCTCGCCCGCGTGATCGCGACGCACTACCACCCCGACCACCTCGGCAACGCCGCGTGGCTCGCGCATCGCTACGGATGCCCCGTGCGCATGACGCAGGCCGAGTTCCTCACCGCCCACGCGATCATCGACCAGCGGGCGACCCACGCGCTCGCCGAGACCTGCGCGCTGTTCGTCGCGCACGGCGTGTCGCCCGACCAGGTTCGCGCGCTGCACGAACGCGGCAACGCGTACGCCCGCGGCGTGCCCGAGGCGCCGCGCACGATCGAGCGGATCATCGGCGGCGACGTGATCGCCGCCGGATCGCACGCGTGGAAAGTCATCGCCGGCTACGGGCACTCGCCCGAGCACGCCTCGCTCCATTCCGCCGACGCCCGCCTGCTCGTGTCCGGTGACATGCTGCTGCCCAGGATCAGCACCAACGTGTCGGTCTGGCCGGCGAACCCGGAGGACGATCCGGTCGGGCGATTCCTCGCGTCGATCGGCGATTTCCTGGCGCTCCCCGAGGACACGCTCGTGCTGCCTTCGCACGGCCTGCCGTTCCGGGGCATCGCCGCGCGCGTCGCCGAGCTGCGCGCTCACCACGCCGCGCGGCTCTCCGAGCTGGTGGACGCGCTGGTCGCGCTGAAACGCCCGGCATCGGCCGCCGAGATCGTGCCGGTGCTCTTCCGGCGGGCGCTCGACCTGCAGCAGACCTTCTTCGCCGTGGGCGAGTCGATCGCCCACCTGAACCACCTCGCCCGCGCCGGCCGCGTCGACCGCCGCGTCGACGCGACGGGCGCGGTACGCTTCGTCGCCTGATCCCCCCTTTCGCCACCGCAGGAAGTCCGCCATGTCCGCAACCTCAGCCCCGACCCCGAACGACGAAGCCCCGGGATTCGACCCGATCGCGCTCGCCGAGTCGATGGCCTCCGCCGCCGAGAAGAGCGCGAAACTGCTCGGCGAATTCGCGGCGCGCCAGGCCCAGTCCGGCAAGACGATGTTCTCCGACGAGCTGGGCGTGGGCAAGGCGTTCATGGAGCTCGCGAGCCTGATGCTCGCGAACCCTGCCCGGATCGCGGAGTCGCAGGTCCAGCTCTGGCAGCAGTACATGACGCTGTGGCAGCACTCGTGGATGCGGGCGCTGGGCGCGCCGGTCGCGCCGGTCGCCGAGCCGTCGAAGGGCGACAAGCGCTTCAAGGACGCCGGCTGGCAGGACCACATGCTGTTCGACTACATCAAGCAGAGCTACCTGATCGCCGCGCGCTGGCTCCACGAGAACGTCGCGAACGTCGAGGGCCTGGACGACCAGACGAAGCGGAAGGTCGATTTCTACACGCGCCAGTACATCGACGCGCTCGCGCCGTCGAACTTCGCGCTGACCAATCCGGAGGTCTTCCGCGAGACCGTGTCGACCGGCGGCCAGAACCTCGTCCGCGGCCTGCACAACCTGCTCGACGACATCGAGCGCGGCAACGGCCAGCTCAAGATCTCGATGACCGACACCAAGGCCTTCGAGCTCGGCGTCAACATCGCGACCACGCCCGGGAAAGTCGTGTTCCGCAACGACCTGATGGAGCTGATCCAGTACGAACCGACGACGAAGAAGGTCCACGAGCGCCCGCTGCTGGTGATCCCGCCGTGGATCAACAAGTTCTACATCCTCGACCTGCGCGAGAAGAACTCGTTCCTGCGCTGGGCGGTCGCCGAGGGCCACACGGTGTTCGTGATCTCGTGGGTCAACCCGAACGCGAAGCTCGCCGGCAAGGACTTCGAGGACTACCTGTCCGAAGGGACGATCGCCGCGCTGGAGGCGATCGAGCAGGCGACCGGCGCGAAGGACGTGAACGCGGTCGGCTACTGCCTCGGCGGGACGCTGCTCGCCGCGACGCTGGGCTGGCTCGCGGCGAAGAAGGACAAGCGGATCGCGAGCGCGACGTTCATGACCGCGCTCGTCGACTTCACGCAGGCCGGCGAGCTCGCGGTGTTCATCGACGAGGCGCAGGTCGCCTCGCTGGAGCGCAAGATGGCCGAGCGCGGCTATCTCGAAGGCAGCGAGATGGCCAACACGTTCAACATGCTGCGCGCCAACGACCTGATCTGGTCGTTCGTCATCAACAACTACCTGATGGGCCGCGACCCGTTCCCGTTCGACCTGCTGCACTGGAACAGCGACTC
This sequence comes from Burkholderiales bacterium, assembly GCA_020851255.1. Taxonomy (GTDB): domain Bacteria; phylum Pseudomonadota; class Gammaproteobacteria; order Burkholderiales; family Casimicrobiaceae; genus VBCG01. The sequence goes on from JADZDA010000211.1 coordinate 3,053, forward strand.
GACGCGGATGCCGGCGAAGATGCACAGCTTCTACCTGCGCAACATGTACATGAACAACGCGCTGCGCGAGCCGGGCGCCATCACGCTTGGCGGCGTCCCGATCGACCTGTCGAAGGTCAAGGCGCCGGCCTACTTCGTCTCCGCGATCGAGGACCACATCTCGCCGTGGAAGACGACCTACGCGGGTCCGGCGATCCTCGGCGGTCCTGCGCGCTTCGTGCTCTCCGGATCCGGCCACATCGCCGGCATGATCAATCCGCCGTCGGCCAACAAGTACGGCTACTGGACCAACGACAGGCTGCCGCCGACGCCGGAGGCCTGGCTCGACGGCGCGAAGCAGCACGAAGGCTCGTGGTGGACCGACTGGCGCGAGTGGATCGGGGGACGCGCCGGTCGCGAGGTCGCGCCGCGCGTGCCCGGCAAGGGCCGCCTCAAGGCCCTGGGCGACGCGCCGGGCACCTACGTGCGCGTGCGCGCCGATGGCAAGTGAACTCGGTGCGTGCTAAGGTCGGCGGACCGCGGGCGACGCGCCCACCGCGACAGGAGCCACCGATGAACTCCGCCTTCCGCCGGACCACCGCGCTGACCATCGCCACGGCCGCCATGCTCGCTTTCGCCGCGCCCGCCGCGGCGCAGCCCGCCGGGAAGTGCGCCGATTGCGGCACCGTCCAGTCGATGCACTACATCGAGGAGAAGGGCCAGGCGTCCGGCGCCGGCGCGGTCGCCGGCGGCGTGGTCGGCGGCGTGCTCGGACACCAGATCGGCAGCGGCCGCGGCAACACCGTCGCGACGATCGCCGGTGCCGGCGCGGGTGCCTACGCCGGTCACCAGATCGAGAAGAACGCGAACAAGAAGTCTTACTGGTCGGTCGCGATCCGCATGGATTCGGGCGAGAGGCGGACCTACACCTACAGCCAGCGTCCGCCGGTCAACGAGGGCGAGCGCGTGAAGCTCGTCGACGGCGGGCGCCGGCTCGCGCTGATCGCGAACTGATCGCGAGCCGAGCGGCGACGGATCGCGCGTGCCCGGGCTACCCGCCCGGCTCAGCGCGAGGAACCCGGCTTCTCGTTGCGCCCGCCGTCGGGACGCCCGCCGTCGCGTTCGTGCGCCCTGGGCGCTTCGCGACGGACGGTCTCCTGGACCGACGGCTTGGGCGCCGGCGCGTGCACGACCGCCGGCGCCGCCGGCTGGACCGGCGCGGGAATCGCGCGCGGGGCCGGCGTGCCGCCGCCGGTCGCGGACCCGGAACCCGAACCCCCACCGGTCGATCCGCTGCGCGTGACCGGTGCGCCGGCCGGCGACGGCTTGTAGCCCCCCTGGATCGACACCGGCGGTGTTCCCGTCGGTGCAGCCGAGCCGGTCGACGCGCCGCTCGCCGCGGATCCCGGCGCCGAACGCGCCGTATCACGGACGACCGGCTGTCCGCCGCCGATCGGCCGCGGTACCGAACCGCCGCCCTGCATCGTTTCGACCGGGGCGGGCTTCGTGGAACCGGGGTACGGTGACGACATGACGGCTCCGGCCGGGGCCGGCTTCACGGCGCCGGGCATCGATCCGGGCATCGGCGTACCGGCCGCGCTCGTCGCCGGTCCGGCGCCGGGCTTGGTCGCACCGCCGGGGCGCCCGGTCGCGTAGAACGTGGAGGCCGGCGGCGGCACGCCGCCGGTGCCCGGCTTGACGCCCGGGACATGCCGGATCTCGGGCCGGGCGAGCCCGGGCGCCGAGGCGAGCAGCGGCGCCCCCGAGATCGACTCGGCGCGCACCGCCACGAGATGCTCGCGCACCGGCTTCGCACCGGTGAACGCCGCACCCGGGACCGCTGTCACGCCGCCGGGGTGGCGGATGTTCTCGTAGCGCGTAGGCGGCGAGGTCGGCCGCTCGGTGACCCGCACCGCGTAGGGCCGGTTGTACCAGGTCCAGCAGCGTGTCGAGCAGTTGTTCCACCAGGGGCGGAACGGTTCGCCCCAGGCGAGCGGCACCCACCCGTACACCGGTGCGCCCGCGGTGAGCGACAGCCCCCAGCCCGCCCCGCCGATCCAGCCGACCATCGCCGGCGCCCAGTACGGGCGCGCCACGTACCCGCCCGGGCACCAGCCCCAGCGCCCCCCGGTGTACACCCAGCGGCCGTAATGGGACGGCGCGTAGCCCCAGCGCGCATCGTCGACCCAGGTCCATCCCCACCCGCGCACCCAGGTCCAATGACCCGCACGGTACGGCGCCCAGCCCGCGTCGACGAGCGACGGGTACCAGACCGCGCCGTAGACGGTGTCGGATTCCCAGCGCCCGTATTCGTCGAGATCCGCGTAGCCGACCATCTGCGGCGAGACATAGGTCGCCGACCGGCTGCGCTCGTAGCGGCGGTCGCGGTTCGCGCTCCAGGTGTCGAAACCGTCGGTCGCGAGGCCGTGGTGCACCGACAACCGCGCCGGGTCCAGTCCGGCAGCGACCGCCGTCTGCCCGGGCAGCACCTGCTGGAAGCCGCCGGGCGCGGGCAGCGTCGCCTCGCCTTCGCGCACGACGAGCACCGTGCGCTCGGGCGCGACGTCGACGCGGTAGAGCCCGGGACGCAGGATCGTGATCTGGGTATTCGGCGTGTCGACCCGGGCGACTTCGCCGGGATCGAGGACACGCAGCCTAAGGATCGCGCGGCCCTGCGCGACGAAGAACGCGATCGCGCGGTCGTCGAGCCTGGACACGTGGACATTGGTCTCGCCGCCCAGCCGGATCTGGCCGGCGCCGACGTCGATCTCGGCGCGGCCACCTTCGCCGACCCACAGGTTGTCGCCGGTGGTGACCGGATGATTGAGGCCGATCGGCGTCCAGTCGCTCGCGCGGTCTTCCGGCGCGTGGTGAACGACGCCGCCCAGGTCCGCCACGCGGCCCACGCGGGCAGGCAGGTCGTCGGACTCGGAGTAGCCCTGCGCGCGCGCAGCACCGGCGATCAGGCCCAGCCCGAACAGGGCGACGCACGCGGTGGCCGCCACCCGGCCAATCGGCCGGAACCGCGCGTGTTCACGTGCGTTCATCGTGTCGATCTCCTCTGCGAGCCACAACGGGTCGCCGGACCTCGCGGTTGACCCCCCGCCGCCGCCGGCGCGGTACCCTCACCCGGGACGGATTCGATTAGACTTCCCTCCCGGCCGGTCGTCACCGCGATTGTTCCCGTACGAGGAGATATTCATGCGCAAGTTCCCCCTGCCGCGCGTCGTCTGCGCCGTCGCCTTCGCGATCGCCGCCGGTGCGGCGTCCGCCCAGTTCAGCAACTTCGTGAGCTTCGGTGACAGCCTGTCCGACGCGGGTTCGTTCAAGCCGGTGCTGCCGCCGGGCACCGGACTGTTCACGACCAATCCGGGCCCGGTCTGGACGCAGGCGCTCGCGCAGCGCTACGGGCTCACGTCGTCGCCGGCCAACCAGGGCGGCAACAACTACGCGCAGGGCGGCGCGCGGGTCACCCAGAACCCCGGCGTGCCGCCGGATTTCCCGCCGACCGCCAACGCGACGCCGATCGTCACGCAGATCAACCAGTTCCTCGCCGGTGGACCGCTGGACCGCGGTGCGCTCTACTCGGTCTGGGGCGGCGCCAACGACCTCTTCACCCAGCTCGGTCTCCTCCAGGCGGGCGCGATCACGCAGGTGCAGTTGCAGGGCAACATGACCCTCGCCGCGACGCAACTGCTCGGCGGCATCGCCCAGCTCCAGGCGGCCGGCGCGCAGAACCTGCTGGTGTTCAACCTGCCCGACGTCGGCAAGACACCGTTCGGCGTGGGCTCGGGCCAGGGCGCGTCGATCGGATCGATCTCGTCGCTTTACAACACGGTGCTCAACTCGGGGCTCAATCAGCTCGGCGGCAACGTCATCCGCGTCAACGTCCACGCGCTCTTCAACGAGATCATCGCGGATCCGGCGCGATTCGGGCTGACCAACGTGACCTCGCCCGCCTGCACGGTCGCGAGTTCACTCACCTGCACGCCGGCTACGCTGGTCGACCCGAACGCCCCGCAGAACTTCGGTTTCGCCGACGGCGTCCACCCGACCACGGCGGGACACCGGATCATCGCGCAGCTCGCCGCGAGCATGATCGAGGGCCCGCAGAAGATGGCGGCGCTGGGCGAGGCGCCGCTCGCCGTCGAGGCGGCGAACTTCCGCACGATCGACGCACGGCTGATGTCGAGCCTGACCGCTCGGCGCGCGACCGGGCGTTTCCAGCCATGGGTCGCGGTCGACTACGCGAACCCGGACCTCGAGGGCGCGTTCATCTCCGGCGACGCCGACCTCAACACGGTGTCGGTCGGCAGCGACATGATGCTGAGCGACCGGCTGCTGATCGGCGGCGCGTTCGGCTGGACCGAGAACAAGGGTGATTTCGGCGGCGGCGGATACAAGCTCAACGAAGCCACCGGCACGTTCTACGCCGGCTACCGGGACGGTCCGTGGTACGTCGCGGCGCGCCTGGGCGGGGGCGATCTCGACTTCAAGGACGTCCACCGCAACATCGAACTGGGGACCGGCGTGCGCGTCGAGCGCGGCTCGACGAAGGGCTATCACTATTTCGGCAGCCTCGCCGGCGGTTACTGGCTGCAGGCGGGCAGCCTCCAGCATGGCCCGGTCGTCAAGGTGAGCTACCAGGAGGCGCGCGTGCGCCAGTTCGCCGAGCAGGGCGCGCAGTCGACCACGCTCGCGTACGGCCAGCAGAAACGCGAATCGCTGCAGACGAGCCTCGGCTGGCAGCTCGCGGGCAACATCGGCTCGGTGCGGCCGTACGGTCGGGTCACCTGGGAATACGACGCCAGGGCCGACGACCGCTCGGTTTCCGCGACCCCGGTGCTGCTGGGCGGCCAGTACACGGTCGGCGCGTACCGTCCGGACGACAACTACCTGCTCTTCAACGTCGGCGCAAGCATGGACTTCGGCCGCATCACCGGCTTCGTCGCCGGGTCCGCGACCGCCAGCAAGGGCGACGGCGACAGCTACGCGATCACGCTGGGCGTGCGCATCCCCATCGAGTAACACCTCAACCGCGCACGGGGGAAACGGGGCCGCCGCGAGGCGGCTCCGTGCTTTCAGGGGTCGAGGGCCCGAATCTCCGCCCCCGCGTCCGACCCGTCGTGTCGCCTACGGACGACCCGCGGGCCGATCGCGATAGACGACGACCGGGATCTTCGTCTGCATGAGCACACGCTGCGTCTGGCTACCGAGTATCAATCCCGAGAATCCGCGCCGCCCGTGCGATCCCATGAAGATCAGGTCGCACTTGCGTCGTTTGGCGACCTCCACGATCGCGTCGGCCGGAAAATCGCTGGTCACGTGGATGGACTCGCAGCGGACGCCGGCCGCCTTGGCCAAGGCCTCGACGCCACCGAGCAGGCGTGCGGCCGTCTGCTCGACGACCTTGGCGTGCCGCGCGGGCGAAATCAGACGGACCGGAACGACGCCGCGGTAGACGACCGGCGTGGGTGCCGGCGCCGCGAAGAAGGCGGTGACGCGAGCTCCGAGCGCGCGCGCGAGTTCGACACCCGCCTTCGCGGCGCGTTCGGATGCCGGAGATCCGTCGGTGGGAAGCAGGATGTGCTTGTACATGGTCGGGCTCCGCGAACGGTCATTTCGCGTGGGGCAGGACCCAGATCAGCATTCCGAGCACGTAGCAGGCGAACGTGGCCACCAGCGTGAACGGGACGCTCCAGGAGAGGAATTCGCGCAGCGACACCTTGCGTTGCTCCTCCCGCTCGCAGATGTTCAGCGCGGCGAACAGCGCCGGCGCGCCGGCGACCGTCAGGTTGGAACCGAGCGTCCCGGACCACAGGAGCATCCACCACAGCGGCCAAGGGGCGACGCCGTCCACCTCCAGGTCACGGATCGTGTAGAGGAACGTGAGGATGTAAGCGTCGTGCTCCACGATCCCCACGATCGGGATCGTGACCCAATAGAGCAGGGTCGCCGCCAGCGCGTACCGGTCGGCGAACATCGGCCGGATCGCCTGAGCGAGTTCGTCGATCACCTTGAGTTTCTCGAGCCCGCCGACCAACGCGAACAAGGCGATGTAGAAGAAGATCGCGCGCCAGTCGAGACCGCCGAGGATCTCCTCGAAGTCCGGAGCCTCGACCCGCTTGCGCAGGAGTTCGAGGACCAGCACGAGCGTCACCGCGCCGGTCATCGCGATGAAACCGAGCTTGACCCCGAGCACCTGACGGAACGCCATCGCGAGTACCGTTCCCAGGAACCAGACGACGACCAGCGTCGCGAAGAGCCGATTGGGAATGCGGGTCTGGATGCCGAGCGCCGCCGGATCGACCTTGAGCCGGGCGCGACCGCGGAAGCCGTACGCGTACATCGCCGCCAGCGTGATCGCGAAGGTCACCATCAGGATCGGGAACGACGAAGGCCTGCCTTGCTGCCAGATGAAATCCATGAACTCCGCGCCCGCGACGCTGTGCAGCATCTGCGGCGGGAGATCGCCCAGCAGCAGCGCCGATCCCATGAAATTCGCCGCGAAGCCGATCATCAGGATCACCGGCGCGACCGGCAGCTTGAGCGCGCGCGCGAGCGGCAGGGCGACCGGCGCCATCATCAGGATGACGACGACGTTGTCCACGAACATCGAGATCGCGCCGGACAGGAACGACAGGATGATGACGAGGACTCCGGGCCGGCCCCCGGACAGGCGCAACGCCTGCACCGACAACCAGCTCGGGATCCCGGTCTTGCCGAAATAGCTGGCGATGACCCAGATGCTCACCAGTATCGCCATCACGTTCCAGTCGACGAGCGTGAACGCGTCGACCTCGCTCATGACGCCGATCCAGATCATCGCGATCGCGCCGAGCAGCGCGGCGACCGCGCCGTCGACGACGTTGGCGATCACCACGACGATCGTGACGACGAATATCGCGATGCCGATCCATTCCATGCGCGGCGTTCCTCGAAGGGTGATGGGTTCGCGCCCGCGCCGATCCGCGGGCTGTCTACTTGACGAGGACGACCGGGACCCGCGCCGCGTGTACGGTGCGGACCGTGACCGAGCCCACCAGGAACCCCGCGAGCGCGGCGCGGCCATGGGTGCCCATCACGATCAGGTCGCAGCCCAGCGCGTCGGCCCGGTCGGCGATCGTCTCCCCGATCGGACCGACTTCCGCGTGCACGACGCAGGGGGCACCGGCCGCGCGCAGCAGCGTCTCCGCCGCATCGATCGCTTTCGCGCTCTCGTCCCGGTGGAAGGACGCGACCTGGTCATGACGCAGGAACCGAGTGACCTCGCGATGCAACGGCGGTTGCACGTTGATCAGGTGGATCTCATAGTCGGTGCCGGCGCGACTCGCCCGATCGCGCAACGCCCACCGGACCGCGCCCAACGAGCACTCCGACCCGTCGGTCGGAACCAGCACGCGAACCTTCGACTGATTCGTATCCACCCGGTCTCTCGGAGGCCCGGACGGCGTCCGAGCGCGGTCGCCATTCTAACCCGCGCCAGGCGCGGGCCGGACGCCGGGTTTCGAGCTCGTCGGCGCGTGCACGCGCCGGACGGCCACCTCGTCGTTCAGGACGACCGCGGCTTGCGGGGGGCCCGCTCGAACAGCCGATCGTAGACCGGCCGCGGCAGCACCCGCAGCGCGGCGCCGACCACCGCCATCGGCCAGGGCAGCACGTGGAACCGCTTGCGCCGTTCGATCGCGCGGGCGATCGATGCAGCCGCCCGGTCTGCATCCATGAGGAACGGCATCCGGTAGGGATTGCGGGCGGTCATCGGCGTCGCGACGTAGCCCGGGCAGACGGTGAGCACCGCGATGCCCGACGACCGCAGCTCGACCCGCAGGCTCTCGAGCAGCCTGATCGCCGCGGCCTTCGACGCGGAGTACGCCGCGGCGCCCGGCAGGCCGCGGAACCCCGCCACGCTCGCGATGCCGACGAGCGTACCGCGCCCGCGTGCGCGCATCGGCGCGACGAACGGGTGGAACGTATGGACGATCCCGGTGACGTTCGTGTCGAACACCTCCCGGAACGCCGGGAGATCCTCGACGTGTTCGACCAGCGTTCCGCGGGAGACGCCCGCGTTCGCGACGACGATGTCGGGAAGTCCGTGGCCGGCGACGTGGGCGGCCGCGGCGGCCGCCATCGCGCCGGCATCGCGCACGTCGGCGACGTGGATCGAGACGACCGCCGGCGCGAGCGTCCGCGCGATCCGGTCGAGTTCGGCCGCCCGGCGCGCGACCAGCCCGAGCCGCGCGCCGCCGCGCGCGTAGTGGCGCGCCAGCGCCTCGCCCAGCCCCGACGACGCGCCGGTGATGAAGACGTTCGCGCCGCTGCCCGCGGTCATGGCTGCGGCCGCGCCCCGCGCTCGCGCGAGCGGGCGAGGCGCCGCTAGGACTTCGGCCGCTCGGCGCGAGCCTTCGCGACCGCAGCGTCGATCGCGTTCGGGAGCTCCGAATGCCCGCCCGCGCGATCCGACGAGGCCTGGAACTTGCCGTCGACGATGACGAGCGGGACCGACTGGACGTTGTAGGCCTGCGCGATCTGCTTCGCGCGCGCCACCTTGCCGTTCACGCCGAACGAACGGTAGGTGTCCTCGACCTTCTTGCGATCGAGTCCCTTGGTCGCCGCCCAGTCGAAGAAGCGCTGCTCGGTCGCGAGATTGTTCCGCGCGCCGTGGATCGCCTGGAACACGTCCGGCGAAAGCCGGTGCTCCTCGCCCAGCGACTCGAGCGTGTAGTAGACGCGCGCGAGGTTCTCCCAAGCCTGCTGGAACATGACCGGAACGCGCTTGAACTGCACGTCGGCCGGCATGCGCTTGAACCAGGCGTTGAGGTGCGGCTCCAGGTCGGCGCAGTGGGGGCAGCCGTACGAGAAGAACTCGATGACCTCGATCCTGCGTCCGGTGTCCACCGCCTGCGGGTTCTTGAGCCGCTGGTACTCCCGCCCCTCGGCGGGCTGCGCCCCCGACGGCGGCGCGACGGATATCGCGGCGAGCGCGACGAGCGCGACGAGCGCGGCGAGCGCGGAACGGCGACCGGGGGAGGGACGGATCTGCGGAAATGCCTTGGTCATCGCTCGAATCTCCTGTCGATCTTCCGGCGGCAGCGCCGGCGCACGCCACACCAACGTCCGAGGCCCGCTGTGCGACGACGCCGGCCGGAGCGGACGGTGGGGTTCAGTACTTGATCACCGCGGCGTCGAATCCCCGTCGGGCCAACGTCGCCTTCATCCGGTTGAGTTCGTCGGGATTGTCGTAGGGTCCCAGCCGCACCCGGTAGCGTACCGACTTGTCCGCGAGCGTGCCGGACTGGACCCGGGCCTCCCAGCCGTCCAGCGCCAGCCGCGCCTTCAGGTTCTCGGCTTCGGATTCCTGCGCGAACGAGCCCACCTGCAGCCAGAAGCGGTCGCCGGGTTTGGCGCTCTTCATCGCCGAAGGTTCCGCCGCCGCGATCTTTTCGGCGGCCTCCGCGGGCCTGGCGGGCTCGGCGGTGCGGGCCGGCGGCTGGGCTGCCGCCTTTTCCGCAACGCCGCGATCCGGCTTGTCCGGGGGCTTGCGTTCGCCCGCCGGGACTTTCGGATCCTCCGCGCCCGGCAGGATCTTGTAGAAGTCGAAGCGCGGCTTGTCGGGATCGGCCTTGGGCGGGCGAGTGTCGCGCGCGGACGCCGGCTCGCCCCTGGAACCCTGAACGCCCGGCCACTTGCCGCCCATGAGCGTCCACGCGACCACCGCGGCGAGCGCGAGGCCGAGCGCGAGGCCGATGAAGATGCCGATCAACGTTCCACCGCCGGCGCGGCGCGGCGCGCGCCGGGGTCGCGGGCGACGCGCGGGCGGGACGGATCCACGGGGTTCGCGCAAGCGCATGGTTCACATCTCGTCCGGCGCGCCGATGCCGAGCACCGCGAGCCCGTTCCTCAGCACCTGCCCGGTCGCGACGACGAGCGCGAGGCGCGCGTCGCGGACCCGCGCGTCGTCGACGAGGAAGCGCTCGGCGTTGTAATACCCGTGGAACTCGGCGGCCAGGTCCTTCAGGTAGAAGGTGATCTGGTGCGGCGCGAGCTCGCGCGCCGCGGCGGCGACCTCGTCGGGGAAATCGGCCAGCCGGTTGAGCAGCGCGCGCTCGCGCGGCGAGTCGAGCGGCGCCGGATCGGCGCCCGCCAGCCGGTCGGGCGCGTCGGCGCGCGACATCCCGGCCTGGCGGAGCACCGACATTCCGCGAGCGTGCGCGTACTGGACGTAGTACACCGGGTTGTCCTCGGACTGCGAACGCGCGAGGTCGATGTCGAACGTGAACTCGCTGTCGGCCTTGCGCGACACGAGGAAGAAGCGGACC
>JADZDA010000212.1 GCA_020851255.1 Burkholderiales bacterium
CGAACGCGTTCCCGGTCGTCGTCTCGACGGCCGGCGTCACGCTCTACGTCACCGGAAACACGTCGCGCCCGCTCGCGATCCCGACCTCCGGCACGTTCGGACTCACCGGGTACGGCACGACCGCCGCCTCCGACGCACGGCGAGCCGCGTTCGAGAGGCTGCTCGCCATCGACCGCGCGAACGGCTTCGCCGACGCGGCCTCGTCGATCACGCGCCAGGCGGTCGACCTCTCCGCGGCGGTGAACCCGGTCCTGTCGACGAACGTCGCCGCGTTCGACGGACTCGATTCGTCGACCGCGCAGCAGCTCGCGGCCGCGGCGAAGATGATCGGCGCGCGCTCCGCGCTGGGCGCGACACGCCAGGTCTTCTTCGTGTCGCAGGGCGGCTACGACACCCACAACAACCAGGCGACGACGCAGGAGGGTCTGCTCGCCGAACTGGGCGAGGCGCTCGCGGCGTTCCAGCAGGCGCTCGTCGCGATGGGCGTCGAGTCGCAGGTGACCACGTTCACGCTGTCGGACTTCGGGCGCACGTTCAAGCCGGCGGCCGGTGGCGGCAGCGACCACGCCTGGGGCAATCACCAACTGGTGCTGGGCGGCGCGGTCCGCGGCGGCGAACTCTACGGGACGTTTCCCACGCTCGCGCTCGCCGGACCCGACGACGCCGAGAGCGAGGGCCGCTGGATCCCGACGACGTCGGTCGACCAGATGGGCGCGACGCTCGCGCGCTGGCTGGGCGTGCCTACCGCGAGCCTCGGCGCCACGTTCCCGAATCTGGGCAATTTCGCGGTCGCCGACCTGGGCTTTCTCGCCGCCTGATCGACCGTCGGACCGGTCGCGGGATCGGACGCCAGCACGGACACTGCGCGTCCGCGGCAGCTTGTCCAACCCCGCGCGCGCGGCGCGCGGGTCGGCCGCGCATACAATCGCGGCGCCGGCTCGCGCAGCCCCGCCGGCACGGACCGCCACGATTCGACCGATCGCGCGGCGTCGACCCGCCGCACTCCGACATGCACGCCCCCTCGCCCATGCCCGCCCGTCCCGTCCACGCTTTCGCCGCCGCGATCGCCGGCGCCTTCCTCACCACAAGCCCGTCCGCGCAGACACTCCCGGTCGGCGCGACGGTCGTCAGCGTCTCGATCACGCCGATCGCGCAGCTCGACGCCGGCCTCGACCGCGGCGGCGATTTCCACGGCACGGGCGTCATCGCCGGCGCGAGCGTCCTGCGCCAGTTCACGCCGTCGTTCGCCGCGGGCATCAACGTCCGCTACGACCACGAATCCTGGTCGTTCGCCTCGCCGGCGGCGTTCGGCGGCACGGCGCCCTGGCGCAACGTCCACCGGCCCGGCCTCGGCCTCACGCTCTCCTGGGAAGGCGGGTCGGGCTGGAGCGCCGTCGCGATGCCTTCGGTGCAGTGGGCGTACGAATCCGGCGCGTCGACCGGCGATGCGGTCAACTGGGGCGCGGTGCTCGCGGTGAGCAAGACCTATGCGAAGGACCTGACGCTCGGCCTGGGCGCCGGCGTGTTCCGCGAGATCGACGAGAACCGCGTCTTCCCGATCGTGCTCGTCGACTGGCGCTTGAGCGACCGCTGGCGGCTCGCCAATCCGTTCACCGCCGGCCCGGCCGGTGGTGCCGGGCTCGAACTCATCCACACGCCCGGCGATCGCTGGGAGTTCGCCGGCGGCGGCACCTGGCGCAGCTACCGGTTCCGGCTGGACCGCGACGGACCCACCCCCGGCGGCATCGGCGAGAAGCGGCAGGTCCCCGTCTACGTCCGCGCCTCGTACAAGGCGGGACCGGCGTCCCGGCTGGATCTGGTGGCGGGCGTCGCGCTCGCCGGGCGTCTGGTCGTCAACGACCGGGACGATCGGGAACTCGTCAGCGAGGATTTCGACCCGGCCCCGATCCTGGGCGTGACATTTCAGACACGGTTCTGACGCCAAGTACCTGAAAAGGCGCCCGGTCATGCGCCGGGGCGCTGCCACTGTGCCACACTAGCCCCTCCCGGCCCCCCGCCGGTGCGAGCCTCGCGACGATCGCTCGCCGCCGGTCCAGGTTCAGGAGTGCCCGATGAAACGCGTCACTGCTCTCGCCGTCGCCTTCGCCGCCTTCGCGCTCGCCGGATGCGCGAGCTGGAACGACCGGTACGGACACATCCGTTCCGATCCGGTGCTCTGGTTCCTGGGCGGCGCCCCCAGCGAGACGCAGCTCGACTGGCCGCGCCGGGAAGTACCGACGCTGCCGCCGCTCGTTTCACCCGACCTGATCGCGCCGCGGATCCCGCATCCGCTCGACTACCCGCGCGGCTGGTCGCCGGACAATCCGCCGTACTGAGCGGCACTCCGGGCGACAGGCCCGGCGTACGGAAGGCGCGGCGCGAGCGCGCGGTTCGAACACGCCATCCTGCCGCGGCATGCCGGCGGCCGCGGGATTCGATGCAGGGTGCGAGACGGGGACGGCGACCGGTGGTCCCCGCTGCCCGCGCACGGCGGCGGAGATCGGACCCGCGGCCCGGTGCGCCGGATTCCTCCGTCGCGCCGAGCAGTGCGTGACTGGCGCGCCCGACAGGATTCGAACCTGTGACCCTTGGCTTCGGAAACCAATACTCTATCCAACTGAGCTACGGGCGCGAACCCGTTATTGTAACGGCCGCCCGTATCCGGCGCCACCGGGCGCGCGTCGGCCGCCGCCGCGCCGGTATAATGCCGCGCTTGCCCACCGCCCCGCCGCCCGCCACGACGCGACGCCATGGACGACCACGACCCGCACAGCTCCCCGATCAAGACCCCGAAGCAGCTCGTCATCGTCGTCGTGCTCGCGTTCGCGGTTCCGATCGGCTTGATCGTCCTGCTCTCGCAGATCATCACCGGCCGCCTGCAGCCGCCCGGCACCGAGTCTGACGTGCTGGCCCGGATCGCCCCGGCGGGCACCGTCAAGCTGGCGGCGCCGACCGGCCCGAAGGGCAACCTGACCGGCGAACAGGTGTACGGCCAGGTCTGCAAGACCTGCCACGAGACCGGGCTGGCGGGCGCGCACAAGGTCGGCGACAAGGCGGCCTGGGGCAAGGTGATCGCACAGGGCGAGAAGACGACGGTCCAGCACGCGGTCGCCGGCCTGCGCGCGATGCCGCCGCGCGGGGGCAACGCCGACCTGACCGACGCCGAAGTCCAGCGCGCGGTCGCCTATCTCGCCGGCAAGGCGGGGGCGAACTGGAAGGAGACCGCGGTCGCCGCAGGCGCCCCGGCGCCCGCATCGGCGGCCACCGCGAAATCCGCCGCCGCCCCGGCGGCAACGACGAAGTCCGCAGCGGCTCCCGTGGCGGTCGCGGCCGCGGCGCCAGCGGCGGTCGCCCCGCCGGCGAAGGCCGACGGCAAGAAGACCTACGACGCGGCCTGCGTCGCCTGTCACGGCGCCGGCATCGCCGGCGCGCCGAAGTTCGGCGACAAGGCCGCCTGGTCGGCGCGGATCGCGCAGGGAACCAGCGTCCTACACGACCACGCGATCAAGGGCTACCAGGGCAAGGGCGGCGTGATGCCGGCCAAGGGCGGGAACACCTCGCTCCCGGACGCCGACGTGAAGGCGGCGGTCGACTACATGGTCGCCGCGGTGAAATAGCACGACGACGCTACGATGTCCCAGACGACGACGCGGCCGGCCGGCCGCGTCGTCGTTTACGGCGCCGGGCGAGGCCCGGAGGTCAGGCGCCGGCGCGCCGGCGGCGGACGAACAGCCCGGCGATCACCGCGATCAGCCCCGCGAGCAGGCCGACGACGGGCGGCGCCAGCGCCGGGACCGAGACCGGGTCGGATCGTGCCACCGAGGTCAGCGTCAGCGTCTCATCTCCGCCCGATACGATGGTGATGGTGAGCGTGGTCGTGAGCAACGAGGTGCCCGGCTGGTTCTGGATCACCGAGTGCTGAAATGTGCAGGAACCGGCGGGCGCCAGCACCGTGTTCGCGTTGCAGGGAACCACACCGGCGGGCCCGTAGGACCAATTCGCCGAGGCGCCGGACGGCGAAAACCCGAAACTCAGCAGGCTCATGGTGACGTTCGCGCCGCTCACGTTGGTGAGCGTGATCGTGATGTTCCGCTGGACCCCGACCCCGCCGTTTCCGAAATCCGCGTTCAACGGCGTCACGTCGATCAGCGGCAGCGCATGCGCGGTCCCGGCCAGCGCGAGCCCCGCCGCCACCAGCAACCGCGCGCCCGCGGGTCGGACGAATCGTGTTCGCGCCATCGCTCCCCCGTCTCCACGCCCCCTGGGGCAGAGTGCCCAGTGTGCCGCGGACCGGCCGTTAGCGCAATCGCGGTCCGATCTCCACCGTCTCAGCGCCGCGCCAGCGCGGCCTTCAGCGCCTTCAGCCGCTCGGCGCCGGCCGCCTTCTCCCGGGCCGCCTCGTCGGGCGGCAGCGGCTGCCCGGCCCACCGCAGGTCGTCCTGCGCCAGCTCGCCGATGAACCGCGACGGCTGGCAGTCGACGCGCAGGCCCGCGCGGCTGCGCGTCCGGCAGAACGACAGCGACAGCGAACGTTCGGCGCGCGTGACCCCGACGTACATCAGGCGCCGCTCCTCGTCGATGGTGCCGGCCTCGATCGATTCGCGGTGCGGGAGGATCCCCTCCTCGAGGCCGACCAGGTGCACGTGCGGGAACTCGAGACCCTTCGCCGCGTGCAGCGTCGACAGCCGCACCGCGTCGGCGCCCTCGCCGTCGCGGCCCTCGAGCATCGTGACCAGCGCGATCATCTGCGCGAGATCGAACAGGTTCCTGCGATCGGTCTCGCCCTTGCGCGCGAGCCAGCCGGTGAAGTCGGCCACGCTCTGGAGCTTCGCCTCGGCCTCGCGCTTGTCGCAGGTCGCGACGACATGGTCCTCGTAGCCGATCTCGCGCAGCAGCTCGTCGATCAGCCGTCCGGCGGGCTCCTTCGCGGCCCGTCGCCTCAGGTCCTCGACGAGCGTCACGAACGCGACGAGCTCCGAGTGCGCGCGCGGCTGGGCCGCCGACGAGAACGCCCGGTCGCGCACGGCCGCCGCGAGGCTCGTGCCCCCGGCCGCCGCGGCCTCGGAGAGCTTCGCGAGCGTCGTCTGTCCGACGCCGCGCCGCGGCACGCCGACGGCGCGCAGGAACGCCGGATCGTCGCTCTCGTTGGCGATCAGGCGCAGGTAGGCGATCAGGTCCTTGATCTCGGCGCGCTCGAACCACGACTGCCCGCCCGAGACTTCGTAGGGAATCGACTGCGCCCGCATCGCGGCCTCGAACGCGCGCGACTGGTGGTTGCCGCGGTAGAGCACCGCGTAGTCCGACCATCGCCCGCGGTGCTCGAAACGGTGGGCGGAGATCGCGGAGGCGACGATCTCGGCCTCCTGCTCCTCGTCGCGGGCGGCGACGACGCGGATCGCGTCGCCGTGCCCGCGGTCGCTCCAGAGCCGCTTGTCGTGGAGCTTGGCGTTGTTGGCGATCAGCGCGTTCGCGCTCGCCAGGATCCGCGTGGTCGAACGGTAGTTCTGCTCGAGCTTGACGACGACGAGCCCCGGATAGTCGTCCGGCAGGCGCGCGAGGTTGTCGAGCGTCGCACCGCGCCAGCCGTAGATCGCCTGGTCGTCGTCGCCGACCGCGGTGAACCGGCCGCGCTCGCCCACCAGCGCGCGGAAGAGCCGGTACTGCGCCGGATTGGTGTCCTGGTACTCGTCGACCAGCACGTGCTCGCACCGCTCCTGCCAGCGCCCGCGCGCGGCGGGGTCGCGCTCGAGCAGTTCGACCGGAAGCCGGATCAGGTCGTCGAAGTCGACCGCCTGGTAGGCGGACAGCGCGTCGGCGTAGCCGGCGTACGCCTTCGCCGCCGCGCGCTCGTCGTCGTCCCGCGCGAGGGCGAGCGCCTGCGCCGGCGGGACGAGCGCGTTCTTCCACGCGCTGATCGCCCACTGGGCCTTGCGCGCGCGCGACCGGTCCGCGGTCGCCGCGAGCTCGGCGACGACGGTTTCCAGGTCCTGCGGATCGAGCACCGAGAAACCCGGTCGCAAGCCGAGCCGCTTCGCCTCGGCCCGGACGATCGCGAGGCCGAGCGCGTGGAAGGTCGCGATCCGGACGGCGGACGCGGCGTCCTCGCGGCCCTGCGCCCGCAGGAGCCCCTGCGCGCGCTCGCGCATCTCGCGCGCGGCCTTGTTGGTGAACGTGATCGCGACGATCTTCGCCGGGTCGGTCCCGCCGGCGACGAGGCGGGCGATCTTCGCGGCGATGACGCGCGTCTTGCCGCTGCCGGCGCCGGCGAGCACGAGCATCGGCGCGTCGGTGCGGCGCACCGCCTCGGCCTGCGCGGGATTGAGCGGAAAGGACATCGGTCGAATTCGCCGGAACCCATCCCGCTCTCCCGCGCGCGCGTCGGCGGGAGAGGTTCTAGAATCCGTCCGATCCTAGCAAACCGGACCCCGCCGCGCGAGACTTGACGCGCGCGCGGATTCACGAACCCGTACCCGTCCACGATGGCCCACTACGCGATCGGCGACCTGCAGGGTTGCCACGAGGAGTTCGTGCAGCTCCTCGACCTCATCGGGTTCTCCCCGGCGGCCGATCGACTCTGGCTCGTCGGCGATCTGGTCAACCGCGGCCCCGGCTCGCTGCCGATCCTGCGCGAGGTCAAGGCGCTGGGCGACGCCGCGCGCGTCGTCCTGGGCAACCTCGACTTCCACCTGCTGACCGTCGCCGCCGCGCATCGCCGGCCGCACCGCGACGATACCCTCGGCGAGGTGCTGGCCGCCCCCGATCGCCGCGACCTCCTCGAATGGCTCGCGACGCGCCCGCTGGTCGTGCGCGAGGACGAGCAGTTGATGGTCCACGCCGGACTGCTGCCGGCGTGGACCGCCGCGCACGCGCAGATGCTCTCCGGCGAGGTCGAGGCGAAACTCGCGAGCGGCGACGCGCACCGGTTCCTCGGCGTCCTCTACGGCGACGAGCCGTCGGTCTGGCGCGACGACCTCGACGGCGACGACCGGCTGCGCGCGATCGTCAACGTCTGCACCCGGCTGCGCTTCTGCACGGCCGGCGGCGCCATGGAGTTCCGCGAGAAGCGCGGCCGCGAGCACGCACCCGAAGGATACCGGCCGTGGTTCTCGCACGACACCCGGCGCACGGCGCGCGAGACCGTCGTCTGCGGTCACTGGTCGACGCTCGACCTCGACCTCGCGCCCAATGTCCTGATGCTCGACTCCGGGTGCCTCTGGGGCGGCACGCTCACGGCGATCCGGCTCCCGGACCGCCGCGTATGGCAGGTGCCGTCGCGCCATCCGGTCCAGCCAAAGCCGTTCGGATAGCCTCCTCGGCCGAGCGCGCGAGTTCGCGCCGGTGCATGGTCCGCGCCGGCAGCGCCGGCGCCGCGACCAGGTCGACGCACAGCCGGCGCGCCCCGCACACGCGCCAGAACGACTGCGCGAAGCTCTGCTCGCCGACGTACTCGGCCACGTTCGTCCGCAGCCCTTCGCCGTCGTGGTAGCGGATCGCGACCGGCAGCACGTGTCCCTGGGCGTCGACGATCGGCTGCAGCAGCGATCCGTGGAAGCGGAGGACCTCGCTGCCGTCGCTGGTCGTGCCCTCGGGGAAGACGACGATCACATCGCCGGCCGCGAGCGCCTCGGCGGCGCGACGGTTGACCCGGTGGGTGTCGCTGCGCCGCGCCCTCTCGATGAAGATCGTGCCGGTGTCGCGGATCAGCCGGCCGACGAGCGGCCATCCGGCGAGCTCGGACTTGGCGATGAAACGCGCCGGCCGGTGCGCGTTGAGCACGAAGATGTCGAGCCACGAGATGTGGTTCGCGACGAGCAGCACGTTGCCGCCGTGCGCGGCGATCGCGCCGTGGACGCGCGCGTCCACGTTCCTCAGTTCGAGGAGCCGGCGGCACCATCGGCGCACGAGCCGGCGCCGGCGTTCGGCGTCCGCGCGCGGGAAGACGAACGTCGTCGTCGCGAGACCGGCGAACACGTGCATCGACACCCGCGTCGCGCGCCACGCCCGCAGCGGCAAGGGTACGGGCCCCGGGCGACGGGGCGCGCGCACGGCGGCGGGATGCTTCTCGGGCGGACGCAAGGCGCGCCGGACCGCTCAGCGCGCGGCGCGCGGATACGCGCCGGCGGCGCGTCTACCAGGGCGTGCAGCCATAGCTCGCCGCGTGCAGCGCCGCGACGCTCTCGCGGCTCGCGTCGTGGTTCTGGCCGCCGCGCGAACCGATCTTGAGCGCGCCCAGCGCCGAGGCGAGGCGGCCGGTGCGCTCCCAGTCCCAGCCGTGCGCGAGGCCGTAGAGCAGGCCGGCGCGGTAGGCGTCGCCGCAGCCGGTCGGATCGACCAGCGCGCGCGGCTTCGCCGGGGGAATGCGGAGGCGGTCGCCGGAGGCGTGGATCACCGAGCCCTCGGCGCCCAGGGTCACGACCAGCGCGTCGACGCGCGACGCGATCTCCTCGATCGCGAGGCCGGTGCGTTCCGCGAGCAGGCGGCCCTCGTAGTCGTTGCAGGCGACCACCGCCGCGCCGTCGATCATCGACAGCAGCTCGTCGCCGTCGAAGAGCGTGATGCCCTGGCCGGGGTCGAAGACGTACGGAACGCCCAGGTCGCGGAAGCCGGCGGCGTGCCCGAGCATCCCGTCGCGCCCGTCCGGCGCGACGATGCCCCATTGGACGCCGGCGACGTCCTCGACGCGGTTCTCGTGCGAGCGCGTCATCGCGCCCGGGTGGAACGCGGTGATCTGGTTGTCGTCGAGGTCGGTGATGATGAACGCCTGCGCCGTGTACGTGCCGGGCACGTGCCGCAGGCCCTCGAGGCCGACGCCGACCGCCGCGAGGCGCTCGCGGTAGGCGGCCCCGTCGTCGCCGATCGTCGCCATCACGACCGGCTCGCCGCCGATCGCCTGGAGGTTGTAGGCGATGTTGCCCGCGCATCCGCCCCACTCCCGGCGCATCTCGCCGACGGTGAACGACACCGACAGCAGGTGCGCCTGGTCGGGCAGGATGTGCCGGCCGAAACGATCCGGGAACACCATGATCGTGTCGTACGCGAGGGAGCCGCAGATCAGCGTTTTCATGACGGGCGGGAGGGCGAAAACGCGAGTGTATCGCGGCGCCGGGGACGGCTCCGCGTTTCCACGTCGACGCCGGGTCGACGCCGCGCGGCGCGACGGCGGCGCCGGTCGCAGCAGGCCGCGGCCCGGGCGCCCGGCTCAGGCGTCCACGTCCGACTTCTCGCGCGCGAGATCGCGCACGATGCCCTGCTGGCGGCGGCTCACGGCGAGCGTCTCGGACATCCCGTTCAGCACGACTTCCCAGTGCGCGTCGCCGTCGTCGTTGACACGGCGCTCGAAGCCCCGGATCGCGTCGCGCGCGACCAGGCAGTTGCGGTGGACGCGCACGAAACGGTGGCCGAACTCCTGCTCGAGCCGCGTCAGCGATTCCTCGAGCAGGTACTCGCGGTCGCGCGTGCGGATGGTGATGTACTTGAGCTCGGCCTTGAGGTAGACGATGTCGTCGATCGGCACCAGCACGACCCGCGAGCGCTCGGTCACCGACAGGAACCGGCGGGCGTTCGCGGGCAGCTGCGAGATCCGGTCGGCCGACAGCGGCTTGAGGCGCGGGACCTTCTGCAGCGCGGCCAGCAGTCGCTGGACGCGCACCGGCTTCATCAGGTAATCGACCGCGTGGACCTCGAAGGCCTCGAGCGCGTGCTCGTGGTACGCGGTCGTGAACACGACGACCGGCGGCCGCGGCAGCTTGAGCAGGTGGCGGGCGAGCTCGATGCCGTCCATGTCCGGCATGTGGATGTCGGTGAGCACGAGGTCGGGCGGCGCCGACTGCATCATCTCGAGCGCCTCGCGCCCGTTCGTCGCCTCGCCGACGACGGCGATCGGCAGGCTCGACGAGCAGTCGTCGAGCAATTCGCGCAGCCGCCGGCGCGCCGGCGACTCGTCGGCGACGACCATCACCCGGAGCGGCGCCTCAGCCATGCGCGGCTCCCGTGCGCATCGTCGCGCCCGGCGGGCGCGGCTTCGCCTCCGGCGCCGCGCGGGCGGCGTCGGCCCGCGCGTCCGCCGGCGCCTCGGACCGGTACGGCATGCGGATGTGGACCTCGTAGGCGTTGTCGAGCACCCGCGACTCGAGCGTGGCCTCGGCGTCGAAGTGCAGCGCCAGCCGCTCGCGGACGTTGTCGAGCGCCATCTTGTTGCCGGCGTGGTGCGTTCCACCGCTCGCGCGATAGGGATTGCGCAGCACCGCGTGGACCTCGCCGCGCGAGCCGAAGATGTTGACCGAGACCGTGCCCGGCGACGACGACGGCTCGATGCCGTGGTAGACGGCGTTCTCGATGAGCGGCTGCAGCACCAGCGGCGGCACGAGCGCGTCGGCGGGCATGCTCTTCACGTTCCAGTCGACGACCAGGCGCTCGCCCAGCCGCAGTTTCTCGAGCTCCAGGTACTGGCGGCACAGCTCGACCTCGTCGGCCAGCGGCGCGAGGCCGCGGTTGTCGCGCATCAGCACGCGGAACAGGTCCGCCATGTCGTGCAGCGCCTCCTCGGCGCGCCGCGGGTCCTGCCGGACCAGCGACAGGACGCCGTTCAGGCTGTTGAAGAGGAAGTGCGGGCGGATCCGCGCCTGCAGCGCCTGCAGGCGCGCCTCCGCGATCGCCGGCGAGAGCGCCCGCGCGCGCAGGTGGAAATACCCGAGGAGGATCGCGGTCGAAGCGAGCGCGAACAGCAGGTGCTTGAACAGCGACTCCCGGACCTCGGGGATCGCGCCGCGCGTGAGGAGGTGCGCGGCCAGTCCGGTGGCGACGACCAGCGCGAACACCAGGGCCACGCCGACCCGGTAGGGCTGGCGGGCGAGCGCCGGGCCGGCCGCGTAGAGCACCGCGAGCGCGACGATGAGATGCGGCTCGACGAACCCGGTGATCCGCACCCACTGGTCGACGAACTGCGCGGGGGCACCCGCCATCGCCAACGCGATCAGCGCGGCGCCCCCGTTGACGGCCAGCAGCACCCTCAGGACCGTGCCGAGGTTGCGGAGGTCCGGCAGCGCCGGGGCGTTCGGTGGCGGGGTTTGCCTTATAATCGAAGCCATCTGCGCGGCCGCATGCAATCATCGTGCCCGCGTGCGATCAGCGCCCCTGGACGAGGTGTGGTCGCGGCGCCGGGCCGGCGCCCGCGGTGCCGGCGTCCCGATTGTCGATAACCGTTGCCGCCCGCGCAAGCGATCGCCCCACTCCCGCCGCGATGACCGACCCGAAAGCCGCACCCGCCGACCCGAAGGACGGCAGTTCCGGACAGGCTTCGGCCTGGTCCGGTCGTTTCGCCGAACCGGTTTCCGAGCGCGTCGCCCGGTTCCAGGCGTCGGTCGGCTTCGACCGGCGCCTCGCCGAGGCGGACATCGACGGCTCGCTCGCGCACGCCCGGATGCTCACGCGCGTCGGAGTCCTGTCCTCCGGCGATCTCGCGGCGATCGAGCGCGGCATGGCGACGCTGCGCGAGGACATCCGCGCCGGGCGCTACGCTTGGTCGGTCGCCGACGAGGACGTCCACTTCAACATCGAGAAGCGTCTGACCGCGCTGGTCGGCGACGCCGGCAAGCGCCTGCACACCGGCCGTTCGCGCAACGACCAGGTCGCGACCGACGTGCGCCTGTGGCTGCGGCGCGAGATCGACGCGCTCGCGCCGCGGCTGCGGGCGCTGCGGCTCGCGCTCGTTTCGCTCGCCGAGCGGCACACCGACACGATCCTGCCGGGATACACCCACCTGCAGGTCGCGCAGCCGGTGACGTTCGGCCACCACCTGCTCGCCTACGAGGCGATGTTCGCGCGCGACAGCGAGCGGCTCGCCGACTGCCGCCGGCGGGTGAACCGCCTGCCGCTGGGCAGCGCCGCGCTCGCGGGGACGAGCTTCCCGATCGACCGGGAATCGGTCGCGCGCGAACTGGGATTCGATTCGCTCTGCCCCAATTCGCTGGACGCGGTCGCGGACCGCGACTTCGCCATCGAGTTCGCGGCCTTCGCGTCGATCGCGATGATGCACCTGTCGCGTTTCGCCGAGGAGCTCGTGCTCTGGTCGTCGCCACGCTTCGGCTTCGTGCGGCTTTCCGACCGCTACTGCACCGGCAGCTCGATCATGCCGCAGAAGAAGAACCCCGACGTGCCCGAGCTGGTCCGCGGCAAGTCGGCGCGCGTCTTCGGCCACCTGGCGGCGCTGCTCGTGCTGATGAAGGCCCAGCCGCTCACCTACAACAAGGACAACCAGGAGGACAAGGAGCCGCTGTTCGACACCGTCGACACGCTCGTCGACTGCGTCGAGATCACGGCGGACCT
Organism: Burkholderiales bacterium; assembly: GCA_020851255.1. Lineage (GTDB taxonomy): Bacteria > Pseudomonadota > Gammaproteobacteria > Burkholderiales > Casimicrobiaceae > VBCG01. The sequence continues at coordinate 12,325 of JADZDA010000212.1, forward strand.
GGTCGCCAACGGGCTGGAGGCGGTGCCGGCGCGGATGCGCGAAGCCGCGAGCGAGGGCTACGCGACGGCGACCGACCTCGCGGACTACCTCGTGCGCAAGGGGCTGCCGTTCCGCGACGCGCACGAGGTCGTCGCGCGCGCGGTGCGCGCCGCGGAGTCGCGCGGCGTCGACCTGGCCCGGCTGCCGGCGGACGAGCTGGCGGCGTACTCGCCGCTGATCGGCGCCGACGTCCACGACGTGCTGACGCTCGAGGGCTCGGTCGCGAGCCGCGATCACCCGGGCGGCACCGCGCCGCGCCGCGTCCGGGAGGCGGCGGCGGCCGCGCGCGCCGCGATCGCCGCGGAAGGCGGACCATGACCGCGGGCGCCACGCTCGACGCGCTGGGACTCGCGGCCGGCACGCTGACCACGCTCGCGTTCGTGCCGCAGATCGCGCGGATCCTGCGGATGCGCCACGCCGACGACCTGTCGTGGTGGGCGTTCGGCGCGCTGGCCGTCGGCTCGGGCCTCTGGTTCGCCTACGGCGTCGCGCTGGGCTCGATGCCGATCGTCGCCGCGAACGCCGTGACGATCGCGCTGCTGGCCGGCATCCTCGCGCTCAAATGGCGGTACCGCTCGGGCGGCGCGCACGGCGCACCCGCCGCGCCGCGCTGACGCGACGCGCGTCCGCCGACCTCGACGACCCCCACGCAGAAAGCGACACGCCATGACCGATTCCCGGAACCTCGCCTTCCTCGGCCTGGGAGTGATGGGCTACCCGATGGCCGGCCACCTCGCGCGCGCCGGGCACGAGGTCACCGTGTACAACCGGACCGCGGCGAAGGCCGACCAGTGGCGCAACGAGTACCGGGGGCGCACGGCGCGCACACCCGCCGAGGCCGCCCGCGGCGCCCAGATCGTGCTCATGTGCGTCGGCAACGACGACGACGTGCGCTCGGTCGCGACCGGCGCCGACGGCGCGCTCGCCGGGCTCGCGTCCGGCGCGATCCTGGTCGACCACACGACCGCCTCCGCCGAAGTCGCGCGCGAGGTGCACGCGGCCGCCGCCGCGAAGGGCGTCGGATTCCTCGACGCGCCGGTGTCCGGCGGCCAGGCCGGCGCGCAGAACGGCAAGCTGACGATCATGGTCGGGGGCGACGCGGCGACGTACACGAACGCCGAAGCGGTGCTCGCCTGCTACGCGCGCGCCGTGACGCTGATGGGCCCCCCGGGTGCCGGCCAGCTCACCAAGATGGTGAACCAGATCTGCATCGCCGGGCTGGTGCAGGCGCTCGCCGAGGGCATCGACTTCGCCGGCCGCGCCGGCCTCGACGTCGATCGCGTCCTCGACGTGATCGGCAAGGGCGCCGCGCAGTCCTGGCAGATGGAGAATCGCGGCAAGACGATGGCGGCCGACAAGTTCGACTTCGGGTTCGCCGTCGACTGGATGCGCAAGGACCTCGGCATCTGCATGGCCGAGGCGCGCGCGAACGGCGCCACGCTGCCGGTGACCGCGCTCGTCGACCAGTTCTACGGCCGCGTCCAGGCGATGGGCGGCGGGCGCTGGGACACGTCGAGCCTCATCCGGCTGCTCGCTGCCCGGCGATGACCGTCCGCCGGGCGGCCCGGGCCGCGGCCGCCGCCTCCGCGCTCGTCGCCGGGCTGACCGCCCTCGCCGCACACGCGGAGCCCCGGATCGCCAACGCGTGGATGCGGCCGGCCGCCGCCGGCGCGGCGAGCGCGGACGCCTACGCCGACATCCGCACCGCCGAACCGGTGACGCTCGTCGGCGTGCGCACGAGCGCGGCGCGCGCGGTCGAGATCGTCGTCGCGGATCCGGGGAACGCCGGGACGGCGCGCGCCGTCGAGCGGCTCGCCCTGCCCGCCGGCGAGACACGCTTCGCGCTCCGCGGTTCGGCGCTGCGCCTGCTGGACATCCGCACCACGCTGGCCAACGGCTCGCCGGTCGTCCTCGCGTTCGAATTCGTCGACGCGCGGGGCGCGAAGTCGACGGTGGAGACCCCGGTGCAGGTGCGCGGCCTGGTCGTCCCGGCGGCTCCGGTACCTGGTCCGGCGGGCGCCGGCGCGCGGTAACTCCGGCGCGCGGTTCGCGACCCGACGTCAGGACGCTCCGCCCGGCGTCGGGCCGGAGGCCGGGGCGGGCACGCGATCGGCGTCCAGGACGGTCACGACGGTCTCGATCGCCGCGGTCTTCGCGAGCATCGCCGTGGCCGAGCAGTACTTGTCGCGCGACAAGGCCACCGCGCGTTCGACCTGCGCGCGGTCGAGACCGCGGCCCGCGACGACGAACTCGAGGCGTATCCGGGTGAAGACCTGCGGCGGCTGTTCGGCGCGCTCGGCGCTCGCCTCGACGGCGCAGTCGGCGATCGGCTGGCGGGCCTTCCGGAGGATGTGCACGACGTCGAACGCCGAGCAGGCCGCCGCGCCGGCGAGCACCAGTTCCATCGGCCGCGCACCGAGGTCGCGCCCGCCGTTCCGGGGCGCGCCGTCGATGATGAGCGCGTGCCCGCTGCCGGTCTCGGCGACGAACGAGACCCCTTCGTTCCACTTGATCCTGGCTTTCACGCGGCGCCCTCCCGATCAGCGGTTGTCGCCGGCGCCGCCCGGCACCGAGGTCCGGGCGGATCACCGGAGCCGGCGACCAACGACGGAAGCCGGCTTCAAGCCAGGCCGATTGTGCCCGGCGCCGCAGCGACACCCGAAGTGAGCGATCGCTTACTGTCGCCATGCACTGCGACCGTTGCGGATCTCTTTGACGGGCCCCGGCGAACTTCGCGCCTGCGCACCGCGCGGGTCTTCGGGTGGGCCCGGGCCGCTGCCCCGAAGTCGTCCTGCCGGTGTGTTCGATTCCCACTGTGTCGCCGGTACAACATCCGGCGGTGGTGCAACGCAAGTCGTCTAGTTGAATGGTGCGACGCAATATGCGATACTGGGCTCGTCGGCGGATCCAGGAGCACTCCTCCGCTCCCCCGCCGGCTCATTCCATCCCTCCTCCTCCTTGGATGGAATCCTCCGCGCGGTGCCTCAAGCACCGCGCTTTTTTTACCCGTCGCCGACCGGATCGCCGGCAGGTTTGCCGCATTGCACCATGCCTGCGTTGCGGCCGCGGTGCAGCACATCGCCGGTTCCGATCCGCCGGGGGCGGCAGACGTTCCACCGGTGACCGGGGCGTACGGGCATCCCGTCGGCCGCCGCGATCACCGGCGCAACCGGAGTCCCGGTCTCCGGCGCGTCCGGAGCTTCCCCGGCCGGTCCGGACGCCGCCCGGGCCGGGCCCGTTGACCCGGCAGTCCGATCCGGATTAGAATTCAAGACTTTGCTTCGTTTTTCGCCGCCGAAGACGCGGGCTCGCGCCCGGAGCCGCCGGCGCGCAAGGCCCCCGGGGCGCCCCCGGCTTCGGAACACCCCAACGATCGACTGCAACGACCATGAAAACCTACTCCGCCAAGCCCGCCGACATCCGCCGGGACTGGTACGTCGTCGACGGCACCGACCAGGTGCTCGGGCGCCTCGCGAGCCAGATCGCGCTGCGCCTGCGCGGCAAGCACAAGACGACCTACACGCCGCACATGGACACCGGCGACTTCATCGTCGTGACCAACGTCGAGAAGCTCCGCGTGACCGGTACGAAGGCCGAGACCAAGCTCTACCACCGGCACTCGGGCTATCCGGGCGGCATCTCGACGACGACGTTCGGCAAGATGCAGGCGCGCTTCCCGGGCAGGGCGCTCGAGAAGGCGGTCAAGGGCATGCTGCCCAAGGGACCGCTCGGCTACGCGATGCTGAAGAAGCTCAAGTGCTACGCCGGCCCGTCGCATCCGCACTCCGCCCAGCAGCCCAAGCCCCTCGACGTCACCAAGGCCTGACATGATCGGCAACTACTACTACGGCACCGGCCGGCGCAAGACGTCGGTCGCGCGCGTGTTCCTCAAGCGGGGCGGCGGCGCGATCGTCGTCAACGACAAGCCGCTCGACGAGTTCTTCGCCCGCGAGACCGGACGCATGGTCGTGCGCCAGCCTCTCGCGCTCACCAACCACGACAAGACGTTCGACATCATGGTCAACGTCACCGGCGGGGGCGAGTCCGGCCAGGCGGGGGCGGTCCGCCACGGCATCACGCGCGCGCTGATCGACTACGACGCGCAACTCAAGCCGGTGCTGTCGAAGGCCGGCCTGGTCACGCGCGACGCGCGCGAGGTCGAACGCAAGAAGGTCGGCCTCCACAAGGCGCGCCGCCGCAAGCAATTCAGCAAGCGCTGACCCCCCGGCGTCGCGAACCGAAGGCCGCCGCCCTGGCGGCCTTTTCGTTTGCGGCCGGACCCGGCGCGGCGGGCGTTCCGAGGCCGTCGCCGCTGCTAGAATCGGCGGCTCCACGAGGAAGCGCGGCATGACGATCGACATCGGCATCGTGGGCGGCACCGGATACACGGGCGTGGAACTCCTGCGCCTGCTCGCGCAGCACCCGTCGGTGCGCGTCCGCGCGATCACGTCGCGCAAGGACGCCGGCACGAAGGTCGCCGACATGTTCCCGAGCCTGCGCCGCCGCTACGACGGCCTCGCGTTCGTGGAGCCGGACGCGGCGCGGCTGGCCGACTGCGCGCTCGTGTTCTTCGCGACGCCGCATGGCGTGGCGATGGCCCAGGCGCGCGAACTGGTCGCGGCCGGCACCCGGATCGTCGACCTCGCCGCGGACTTCCGGCTGAAGGACCCGGCGCTGTTCGAGCGCTGGTACAAGATGCCCCACGCCTGCCCCGATCTGCTGGCGCAGAGCGTCTACGGCCTGCCCGAAGTCAACCGCGAGGCGATCCGCGGCGCGCGGATCGTCGGCAATCCCGGCTGCTATCCGACGGCGGTGCAGCTCGGCTTCCTGCCGTTGCTGGAGGCGGGCGTCGTCGACACCAGGCACCTGATCGCCGACTGCAAGTCCGGCGTGTCCGGCGCCGGACGCAAGGCCGAGGTCAACCTGCTCTTCGCCGAGGCGTCCGACAACTTCGCCGCGTACGGCGTCAGGGGCCACCGCCATCACCCGGAGATCGCGCAGGGCCTCGCGCTCGCCGCCGGCGGGCCGGTCGGACTGGTCTTCACGCCCCATCTCACGCCGGCGATCCGCGGCATCTACGCGACGCTCTACGCGCCGCTCGTGTGTCCCGACACCGACCTGCAGGCCCTCTACGAGAAGCGCTACGCGGGCGAGCCGTTCGTCGACGTGATGCCGCCGGGCTCGGCGCCGGACACCCGGTCGGTGCGCGCGTCGAACATGCTGCGCATCGCGGTGCACCGCCCGGCCGGCACCGACCTCGCGATGATCCTGGTCGTCGAGGACAACCTGGTGAAGGGGGCCGCCGGCCAGGCGATCCAGAACATGAACCTGATGTTCGGCTGGCCCGAGACCGCCGGCCTCGATGCCCTCCCGGTCCTGCCCTGACGGGGATACGCGATGTCCCACCCGGCCTGGCGGCGCGTCCAACGGCACTTCTCGATCAGCGCGCCGCGGATGGCGGTGCGCACGCACCTGTCCTGGCCGTGGCGCGCGGTGACCGTCGGCGCGCTGGTCGCGCTGGTCGCCGGCATGTGGTGGTGGGGCTTCGACTTCGGCCAGATCTTCGGCGGGTTCAACCGCAAGGCGGTCGAGGCCGAGCTCGCGACCGCGCGCGCGGACTCCGACAAGTACGCGCAGGAGGCCGCGCGGCTGCGCCAGGCGCACTCGACGGTCGAGAGCGAGCTCGCGATGGCGCGCGGCACGCAGGCTTCCCTGTCCAAGCAGGTCGCCGAGGTCACGCAGGAGAACACGCAGCTCAAGGAGGAGCTCGCTTTCCTGCAGAAGCTGGTCGCCGATTCGAGCCGTCAGGTCGGCGTGTCGATCCCGCGGGTCAGCGTCGAGCGCGGCGCCGGCGACGTCTGGAATTACCGGGTGCTGGTCGTCCGCGGAGGCGCGCCTAAGGACGAGTTCGACGGGCACCTCGCGATGACCGCGACGCTCGGGCCGACCGCGAACGGCGGCCCGGCCGCGATCGCGCTGCCGGCCGACCAGCCCGAGACCGGGCCGGCGCTCAAGTTGCGATTCAAGTATTATCAGCGGGTCGAGGGGACGATCCGGGTCCCGCCCGGCGCCGAGCTGCGATCGCTCACCGTCCGCGCCTTCGAGACGGGCGTGGGCACGCCGCGGGTCAGCCGGACCCTTGCCCTTTCGTAGGAGAGTCGCCATGTTCGGCGAGAAGAAGCGCCCGGCGCCGCAGAAACGGATCGACTGCCTGATCGGAGCGGGGACGACCGTCCGCGGCGACATCGTGTTCGCCGGGGGCTTGAGGATCGACGGACACGTGGTCGGCAACGTCGCCACCGGCGACGGCCAGGCCGGGACGCTGGTGGTCAGCGAACACGCGAAGGTCGACGGGGAAATCCGCGTCTCGCACGTGGTCGTCAACGGGACGGTGCACGGGCCGGTGGTCGCCAACGACTACCTGGAGCTCCAGCCCAAGGCCCGGATCGTCGGCGACGTCGCGTACAAGCCGCTCGAGATGCACGTGGGCGCCGTGATCCAGGGCCGGTTGAATCACGACCTGGCCGAACCGGAGACGGCGTCCGTGGTCGAATTGAAACGCGTGCAGGGAGCCTGACCGGGCCCACCCGCCGCCGCACAGCCGCCAGGAGAGACGACGATGAACGCGATGAACGAGATGCCGGCCCCGCTGGTCTTCACCGATGCCGCTGCCGAGAAGGTGCGGTCGCTGATCGAGGAGGAAGGCAACCCGGAGCTCAAGCTGCGCGTGTTCGTGACCGGCGGCGGATGCTCGGGATTCCAGTACGGCTTCACCTTCGACGAGGCGGTCGCCGACGACGACACGTCGATGGAGAAGAACGGCGTCACGCTGCTGATCGACCCGATGAGCTACCAGTACCTGGTCGGCGCCGAGATCGACTACAGCGAGGGCCTCGAAGGCGCCCAGTTCGTCATCAAGAACCCGAACGCCCAGACCACCTGCGGCTGCGGGTCGAGCTTCTCGGCCTGACCCCGGCCGCCCGCGGCGCGTCCGCCGCGGCGTTCCGGATCGGTCGGCGCGACGGGGCCCGCGGGCCCCGTCTTCGTTCCCGACCCCCGCGGCGGGGCCTGCCGCTACTGCGCCGTCCAGCCGCCGTCGACGGCGATCATCGCGCCGGTGATCGAACGGGCGGCGTCCGAAGCGAGGAAGAGCGCGATCGCGGCGAGTTCGTCCAGGCCGACGAAGCGGCGCGTCGGCTGGTTGGCGAGGATCACCTGGCGGATCACCTCGTCCTCCGAGATGCCGCGCGTGCGCGCCTGGTCGGGTATCTGCGCGTCGACGAGCGGCGTGCGGACGTAGCCCGGGCAGATCGCGTTGACGGTGATGCCCGCCTGCGCGACCTCGAGCGCGACGCTGCGGGTGAAGCCGGCCAGGCCGTGCTTGGCCGCCGTGTAGGCCGACTTGAACGGCGAGGCGATCGTCGCGTGGATCGATCCGATGTTGATGATCCGGCCGCGGCCCCGCGCCTTCATCGCCGGCAGCGCGAGCCGGGTCGTGTGGAACGCCGACGAGAGGTTGACCGCGAGGATCGCGTCCCACTTATCGACGGGGAACTCGTCGACGGCCGCGACGTGCTGGATCCCCGCGTTGTTGCCCAGCACGTCGACCGCGCCGAACCCGGCGAGCGCCGAGCGCATCATCGCCTCGATCTCGCCGGGGCGGCTCATGTCGGCGCCGATGTGGCGCACGGTCACGCCGTGGTCGCGCTCGAGTCGCGCGCGCAGCGACTCGATCGCGCCGGGGTCGCCGAATCCGGTCAGCACGACGTCGTGGCCGGCGCCTGCGAACGCGGTGGCGATCGCCTGGCCGATGCCGCTCGTCGAGCCGGTGATCAGTGCCGTGCGGCGGTCGCCCATGGCGCATTATCGCGCGAACGCGAAGCGCGCGCACCCGCCGCGCTTCGGTGACGCCCCGCGGAACCGCGCGCTAGCGCGCGATCCTCGCGCGCGGCATGACGTCGACCCGCCGGACCTCGGCGACGCGTCCGTCCGCGAGGCGTCCCTCGACCAGCTCGTAGCCCATCAGCGCGAAGATCCGCCCGCCGGTGAAGATCGGCCGCGAATTCCCGTACCAGTCGACACAGGACGCGCGGCAGTCATCGGCGGGCGTGCCGGTGGCGGGTGCCGAGTCCAGCGCACCCAGCTCGGCGAGGCGCAGCGACCGGTTCCCGAGGAAGAGCACCGAGGCCGCGGGGCGCGCGAGCTGCTGCGATCCGGGCCGCTGCGGCCCGACGATCGGCAATCCCACGAGTCCATCGCTCTCGCCGTCGCGCCGGTAGAAGAAACCGTGGCTGCGGGTCTCGGCCTGCGCCGCGTCCTTGCGCGTGTACCGGTCGACGGCCGCCGCCGCGCCGTCGAGCCGCACGCTCGTGAAGTGCAGGTCGCGCCCGTCGCTGCCGACGACGACCGCGTGGCCCCCCAGCGCCTCGATCCGGTCGACGGCGTGGGCGAGCGGCAGCGATTGCACCGCCGCGGACGATGCGTAGCGCAACGCGTGCACCGTCGAGTGGAGCGTGCGTTGCGGCCGGCCCCAGCCGGTCCCCGCGCCGTAGAGCAGATGGCCGCCGACATAGCGGTTCTGCAGCGCGCCGCCGTCGACGCCCGGCAACGTCCGGTACGCCGAGGCGGGCGCGCGCTCGCGCCCGTCGGAGAAGCTCGGCAGCGGGACGCGCAGCAGCGCGAGGTCACCCGCGCGCGCCTCGGCCGCCCACATGCCGTCGCCCCGCCCGCCGGCGCGCACGAGCACGTTCAGGTGCGCGTCGTCCCCTTCGAGGAACGAGAACTGGTCGATCGGACTGCCGGCGGCCTTGAGCGCGGACGGCGCGCCGCCGTCGAGCGGGATCCGGAAGACGGCCGACGGCGCGTCCTGCGCGGCGCCGCGCCGCCAGGCCG
>JADZDA010000213.1 GCA_020851255.1 Burkholderiales bacterium
GCCGGCGACGCGGTGCGCGCCGGGCAGGTGCTCGCACGGATCGATCCTCGCGCCGCGGACGCCTCGGTCGCTGCCGTGCGCTCCCAGGTCTCCGAGGCCGAGGCGAACCTCGCGAACGCGAAGCGCGCGCACGAGCGCAACGTCGAACTCGCGGCGCGCAAGTTCGTCAGCCAGGCGGCGGTCGACCAGTCGGAGGCCGCCTACAAGGCGGCGCTGGCCCAGGCCGAGGCGGTCCGTGCGAACGCGAGTTCCGCGGTGGTCCAGCGCGACTGGACGACGATCGTCGCTCCGTACGCGGGCGTGGTCGGCGAGACGCTCGCGGAGCTGGGCGACATGGCGGTGCCCGGCAAGGGGGTGGTCACCGTGTTCGACCCGCGCGAGCTGCGCGTGGTCGCGACCGTGCCGCAGACGACGCTCGCGCGCGCGACGCTCGCCGGCGCCGAGGTCGAGCTGGGAGCGAACGGCGGGACGCTGCGTCCGGTGCGCGCGACGGTGATCCCGATCGCCGATGCGCGCAGCCACACGACGCGCGTGCGGTTCGACCTGCCGCCGGCGCCGGGCGTGCTCCCGGGGCAGTACGCACGCGTCCGCCTGCCCGTGGGCAGCGTCGAGGCGATCGCGGTGCCCGAGAGCGCGCTGGTCCGGCGCGGCGAGGTGACCGCCGTCTACGTCGTCGACGCGGCCGGCCGGCCGCGGATGCGCCAGGTGCGCACCGGCGAGCGGATGGCCGGCGGCGAGATCGAGATCCTCGCCGGTCTCGCCGGCGGCGAGACCATCGCGGCCGACCCGGTCGCGGCCGGCATGCGCACCGCGACGAAGTAGGGCCGCGCCATGGACGCCCCGCCGCTCGGCGTCTCCGGGCGCATCGCCCGCTACTTCCTCGGCTCGCGGCTGACGCCGCTGCTCGCGCTGGTCGCGATGCTGCTCGGCGTGTTCGCGGTGGCGGTCACGCCGCGCGAGGAGGAGCCGCAGATCGACGTCACGATGGCGAACGTGTTCGTGCCGTTCCCCGGCGCGTCGGCCGACGACGTCGAGCGGCTGGTCGCCATCCCCGCCGAGCAGGTGCTCTCGCAGATCCAGGGACTCGAGCACGTGTGGTCGGTGTCGAAGCCCGGGCTCGCGATGATCACCGTCCAGTACAAGGTCGGCATCACGCGCAACGACGCGGTGGTGCGGCTGCACGACACGATCCTGTCGCACCGCGACTGGCTGCCGCCGGAGCTGGGTGTCGGGGAGCCGCTGGTCAAGCCCAAGGGCATCGACGACGTGCCGATCGTCGCGATCACGCTGCACGCGAAGGAGTCCGGGCGCGCCGCGGACCTGCAGCGCGTCGCGCACGCGGTCGAGGCGGAACTGAAGCGCGTGCCCGGCACGCGCGAGGCGACGACGCTCGGCGGACCGGGCCGCGAGGTGCGCGTCGAGATCGATCCGACGCGGATGGCGGCGCATGGCGTCGACCTCGCGGCGCTGCGCGCCGCGATCCGGTCGGCGCACGCGGCGGCGCCGGCGGGGGAGCTGGTCCGCGGCAACGCGAGGCTGCGCGTGGACGCCGGCGGATTCCTCGCCTCCGCGCAGGACGTCCGCGATCTGGTCGTCGGTGTCCACGACCGTCGCCCGGTCTACCTCGCCGACGTCGCGAGCGTGGTCGACGGTCCGCCGCCGTTCTCCCGGGCCGCCTGGCAGGTTCCCGGCGCGGCCGGCGCGGCATCGCCCGGCGAGGTCGGCGCGCTCTGGCCCGCCGTCACGATCCAGGTGACCAAGAAGGCCGGCGAGAACGCCGTCGACGTCGCCTCGCGCGTCGAACGGCGGATGGCCGAGCTGGGCGGCACCGTCATCCCCGAGGGCGTCGAGGCGGTCGTCACCCGCGACTACGGCCGCACCGCCGACGACAAGGCGAAGCTCCTGATCACCAAGCTCCTGTTCGCGACGCTGTCGGTGGTCGCGCTGGTGTTCGTCGCGCTCGGGCGCCGCGAGGCGGCGATCGTCGGCATCGCCGTCGTGCTGACGCTCGCGGCGACGCTGTTCGCGTCGTGGGCCTGGGGCTTCACGCTGAACCGCGTGAGTCTCTTCGCGCTGATCTTCTCGATCGGCATCCTGGTCGACGACGCGATCGTCGTGGTCGAGAACATCCACCGTCACCACGCGCTGCACCCCGGCCTGCCGCTCGCCGCGCTGATCCCCGCGGCGGTCGACGAGGTCGGCGGGCCGACGATCCTCGCGACGTTCACCGTGATCGCCGCGCTCCTGCCGATGGCGTTCGTCACCGGCCTCATGGGACCGTACATGAGCCCGATCCCGATCAACGCGAGCCTGGGGATGCTGATCTCGCTCGCCATCGCGTTCGCGATCACGCCGTGGCTCGCGCTGCGCCTCGCGCCGCAGCCCGCGCACGCGGGCGCCGGGCCGGGCCGCCTCGACGCGGCGCTCGCCGCCGGTTTCGCGCGGCTGATCGAGCCGTTCGTCGACCCGGCGCGGGGCGGCCGCAGGCGCGCGACGCTCGGCCTCGCGATCGCCGTCGCCATCGCGCTCTCGGTGTCGCTCGCGGCCGTCCAGTGGGTCGTGCTCAAGATGCTGCCGTTCGACAACAAGAGCGAGGTCCAGGTCGTCGTCGACCTGCCGGCCGGCTCGCCGGTCGAGGCGCCGGCGGCGGCGCTGGGCGAGCTCGCGGCCGAGGTCGCGACGCTGCCGGAGGTCGTCGACGTCCAGGCCTACGCCGGCACCGCGTCGCCGATCAACTTCAACGGGCTCGTGCGCCAGTACGAACTGCGCACCGGCCCCGAGCCGGGCGACCTGCAGGTCAATCTCGTCGACCGCGGCCGGCGCGACCGGCAGAGCCACGAGATCGCGCTCGCGATCCGGCCCGCGCTCGAGGCGATCGGCGCGCGTCACCGGGCGAAGGTCAAGGTCGTCGAGGTCCCGCCGGGTCCGCCGGTGCTCGCACCGATCGTCGCCGAGATCACCGGCCCCGACGAGGCCGGCCGGCACGCGTTCGCGAAGTCGGTGCGCGGGGTGTTCGCGAAGACCGCGCATGTCGTCGCGATCGACGACTCGATCGAGGACGCGGCGCCGCGCGCGGTCGTGCGTATCGACCAGCGCAAGGCCGCGCTCGCCGGCGTCGCCCCGGCCGACGCGGTCGCGACGCTCAGGGCCGCGCTCACCGGCGAGAACGTCGCGGCCGTGTTCGACGGGCAGGCGAAGTACGGGGTGCCGGTCCGCGTGACGCTCGCGCCCGCGCAGCAGTCGCGCCTGGAGACGCTGCTCGCGATGACCGTGCGCGGCGCGTCGGGCGCCGACGTTCCCCTGGCCGGGATCGTCCGCGTCGAGCCGGCGCTGCGCGAGACGACGCGTCATCGCAAGGACCTGCTGCCGGTCGTCTACGTGGTCGGCGATGTCGCCGGGGGCGCGGACAGCCCGCTCTACGGGATGTTCGCGATGCGCGCGCCGCTGCGCGAGCTCGCGCTGCCGCGCGGGGCGGGCTTCGACGAGCGCTTCGTCTCGCCGCCGTCCGACCCCTACCGGGCGTACGCGCTCAAATGGGACGGCGAGTGGCAGATCACTTACGAGACGTTCCGCGACATGGGTCTCGCGTACGCGGTGGGCCTGGTCCTGATCTACCTGCTCGTCGTGGCCCAGTTCGGTTCGTACCTGACGCCGCTGGTCATCATGGCGCCGATCCCGCTGACGATCATCGGCGTGATGCCCGGCCACGCGCTGCTCGGCAAGCCGTTCACCGCGACGTCGATGATCGGGATGATCGCGCTCGCCGGCATCATCGTCCGCAATTCGATCCTGCTGGTCGACTTCGTCAACCTGCAGACGGCGCGCGGCGTGCCGCTCGCCCGCGCGGTCGTCGACGCCGCGGCGGCGCGCGCGAAGCCGATCGCGCTGACCGCGCTCGCGGCGATGGCCGGCGCGCTGTTCATCGTCGACGATCCGATCTTCTCGGGACTCGCCATCTCGCTGCTGTTCGGGATCCTGGTCTCGACGCTGCTGACGCTGGTCGTGATCCCGGTCCTGTACTACGCCGTCGACCGCCGCGCCGCCGGCGCGCGCGACGACGACGCCGAGTCCCCGCCTTCCCCACCGCTGGAGTCCGCTGCATGACGACCGAACGCCTGATCCGGATCCTCGCCGGAACCTTCGTGCTGGTTTCCCTCGCGCTGGGCGCGAGCGCGAGCCCGTTCTACGCGAACGCGAACTGGCTGTGGTTCACCGCGTTCGTCGGTGCCAACCTGTTCCAGAGCGGTTTCACGACCTTCTGCCCGCTCGACACGATCCTGCGAAAGCTCGGCGTCCGGCCGGGGCCGGTGAAGGCCTGATCGCCCGGACGGGCCGGCCGGTACCCGGCTAAACCGGCGGTCGCGCGCCCGGAGTGTCCGCGGCGTTGGCCCTTGCATCGAGCACCGCGGCGAGACGGGCGATGTCGCCGCGCAGCGCGCGCATCTCCGTGTGCATTTCGGCGCGCAGCCGAATCTCCTCGGCGTCGAGCAGGCGACCGATGTCCGCGCGCAGCGAGACAATCTCCCGGTGGAGCTCGACGCGCAGTTCGCTCTCTTCGCGACCGACGAACATCGCGACGATGTTCGCCGTGAACAGCGACAGCAACGCCCATCCGGCCAGCACGACGAACACCGCGACCACGCGGGTCGGGCCGGTCGTCGGCACGAGATCGCCGTAACCCACGGTCGCGCCGGTGATGAACGCGAGCCACATGCCGTCCCAGTAGGTGTGGATCTTCGGGTCGAACGCGTAGAACAACGCCCCGGCGACGAGTATCGACAGGAACGCCGCGCCCACGAGCAGCGGCGCGCCGCGCCGGGTGAACAGCACGCGCAGTTCCGCGACCGCACGCACGAAGATCAGTCCGGCGATCGCGACACGGGCGACGCGAACCAGTGCGATCGCTTCGGAAGCGGTGCCGAACAGCGATGCCCCGGTGCCCAGCAGTACGACGATGTTGAGCCAGTTGCCCGCGAGGTAGCGGAACGGCGCGCGCGTCAGCCGGATCATCCAGACCAGCTCGAGGGCGAAGGCGGCGAACACCACGGCGTCGATCGCGGTCGCGACCCGGTGCCATCCGGCGGACAGGTCCGACGAATCGAGGATGTAGGCCGGCAGCGACAGCAGCGCGATCGCGACCATCGGCCAGTGCAGCCGGCGCTGCCAGGTCCGTGCGGCCGGCGCGTCGTCCGGGCCGACGCCCGCGAGGCCTATCCAGGCGAGCGGCTCGCGGTGGCCTCCGGTCGTTCGGGCGTTCATCGTCGAATGCTAGCTCCCGCCCCGGTGCGGGGAGATTGACCGCCGTCAACCGGTCGGACGGCCCTGCGGCGACTCGCCGCCCCCGAGCCAGACGGCGGCGCGGACGAGCGAGCTCTTCTCGAGCGACCGGAGTCGGGCGGCCAGCTCGTCGATCCTGCGACGGGCCCCGGCGAGTTCCGCCGTCCGCTGGTCGAGATCCTCCTCGAGACCGGCGATGCGGACCGCGGCCTGGGCGATCGCGTCCGCCTCGCGATCGGCCTCGTCGGAGAGTTCCCGGATCTGCGCGTCGCGCCCGGCGACCGCCGCCGCGTGCGCGTCGCGCTCGAGAGTCACGGCGGTGTCGCGCTCGGCGCGGGCCCGGTCGCGCTCGTCGCGCAGCCGCGCCGCCAGTTCGTTGGCCGCGTCGCGTTCGACCGCGAGCGAGTCGCGCACGCGGTCGATCTCGATCATGCGCCGATGCAGCGCGTCCGCCTGCCGGGCGAGTTCGTCGGAGTGCGCTTCCTGCGCGGCCAGCGCGGCGCGCAGCGCCTCCGCGTCGTCGGCGAGGCGCTCGAACCGCGTCCGGGCCGATTCGAACCGCTGCGCGTGGTGATCGGCTTCGCGCCGGGCGGCCTCGAGTTCGTCGGTGAGCCGGGCGATCGACTCGCGTTCGTCGGCGAGGTCGAACTGGGACCGGGTCAGGTCGACGCGCAACGCCGCCTCGGCCGCGGGCGCCGAGGCCAGCGCGGCGCGGGCCTGCGCGAGATCCGCCCGCGTGGCGGCGAGATCCTCGGCGAGCGCGGCCAGTTCGGCGATGCGCCGCGACTCGAGCGCGGCGAGGGTCGCTTGCGCCTGGTCGACGTCGCGTTCGCGCGCGGCCTCGGTCGCGGCGAGTTCGGCGGCGTGCGCCTCGCGGATCCGGGCGATTTCGCCGCGCAGCGAGTCGACTTCGGCGGCGAGCGTCCGCGCGTCACGCGGCGCCTCGGCGAGTTCGCGGGTGACGCGGTCGGCGCGCGCAGCCTGGGCGGCTGCGGTGTCGGCGAGAGCCTGCAGGCGCGCGCGATCGGACTCGATCTCCTGCGCGAGCCACGGCGCCACGGCGCTCGAGAGCGCCGCGCGCGCGGCGGTGGCGAGACCGTCGGCCGTCCGCTTGAGATCGCCGGAAACGGTGGATGCGAGCCTGCGATACCCGGCGTCGAGCGCGGTATCCAGTCCGGAGCCCAGTCCGAGCGGGGGTGGATCACCGGTCGCGCTGGGCGGCAGCGGCGATTTCGCCGCCGCGGCCGCCGGCGGGAAACGGGTCGCCTGCGCGATGCGCTTCATGCCGGCCGCCGGATCGGCCAGGAACGCGTCCTCGGCGACCACCGTGCGGGGGAGTCCGCGGGTCGCCCGCTCGAACTCGATCGTGTGCGCGAGCCACAGCGCGAGCGATTTCTCCGGTGCGAACTGGCGCTGGCGGGCGAGGACGGCGGCGAGGGAACCCGGGTGCGTGATCCAGAGCAGCGCGGCGACCGGCCGGCCGGACTTCTCGATGCGCTCGCGCCACAGCGCGGCGATCCGCGTCGCGGCGGGATCGGCGATCAGCAGCGGGCCATCCGCGCCGGCACGTTCGAGCAAACCGTCGATCGCCGCCCTGGCGGCGTCGAGCCCCGGCGCGGCGGGTAACCGGGTCGGAACCGCGGCCATCGAATCCCAGCGCATGCCGCAAGCCGCGAGAGCGAACTGGGAAACGGCGCCCGGGTCGCCGGCCGGCCCGGGCGTGCGCGCGCCGGCACCGACCAGCGCGTCGGCGAGCACGGACGTGCCGCTCTCGGGCAGTCCGAGCAGCAGTAGGACCGGGGGAACCATGGGAATCCGGCACGTCGCAAGGGGCGTGCCAAGCGCCCGCCGCGCCGGCCGGGGATCAGGACGGTGGCGGCCGTCCCGGCGAGGCGCCCGTCTCCCGGGCCTCGCGGACCGATTCGCGCCAGACGATTTCCAGCCCGACCAGCCGGGCGATCAGCACGGCGAGGTAGAGCTGGCCGGTGAGCGCCTCGAACGCGGCGAGCGAGCGCGTGTACGGATGGATCGGCGTGATGTCGCCGTAGCCGGTCGACGTCAGCGTGATGAAGCTGAAGTAGACGAACCGGTTCTGGAGGGTCGCGGCGCTCGCCGGGGTGCCGCCGATCGCGTAGGCGTTCGGCACGAACATCGCGATCAGGCGGAAGGCCTCGGCGAACAACAGGCCGAGCAGGAGGAAGGTGCCGCAGGCGCCGATGATCCGGTGGACGTTGATCCGTCCGTCGCGCAGGACGCGGGTGATCAGGAGCATCGCGAAGGTCGCGGCCGTCGCCATGATGAGCATCGCCTCGATCGCCTCGACGGCCCGCGAGTGCATCTGGTAGCCGGCGACGCGGGTCGCGAGCGTCGCCGCGACCAGCAGGACGAACGTCCTGACGATCGGGCGGGGCTCGAAGACGAAGAACCCGCCGGCCACGAGGAAGCCCGCGAAGGCGCCGTCGAGCCACCACGGCGGGATCGCGTCGACCTCGAGCATCGGATAGAGCGCGAACAGGAACAGCGCGAGGAGGACGACCGACAACGTGAGGCTGCCGTCGCCGCGCAGGAAGCGCCAGACGCGAGCGCTGGGCGTGATGACCACGGGAGGGGGGAGGGTGGGCCCGGCTGGGATCGAACCAGCGACCAAACGATTATGAGTCGTCTGCTCTAACCGACTGAGCTACGGGCCCGGCGCCGGGAGGTCCGGACCGATCGCGCGGGGCGGACCCGGCGCGTCGAAGTATAGCCGACACGCGCTCGCACTTGCGCGTACGCGATCGCCCGGCAGGCGCGGCCGGCCCGACCGCGCGCGGGTGCGAGAGCGCGCGCATCGATCGGTTAGACTCGGATGATCGTCTGCGAACGGACCGCATGTACCACTATCTGCGTCCCCTGCTCAAGCCCGCGTCTTTCGCGCTGGTCGGTGCGTCCGAGCGTCCCGGATCGCTCGGTCGTGTCGTGCTGGAGAACGTGCTCGCCGCCGGATACACCGGCGAATTCCACGCGGTCAACCCGGCGCATCGCAAGGTCCTCGGACGCAAGTCCTGGGCGAAGCTCCCGGCGATCGGCAAGCCGGTCGAACTGGTCGTGATCGCGGTGCCGTGCGACGCGGTGCCGCAGGTACTCGAGGACGCGGCGCGCGTCCGCGCGAAGGCCGCCGTCGTGCTGACCGCGGCACCGGGCGGCGACGCGCGCGAATCCGAGGCCTGGTCCAGGCAGGTCGCGGCCATCGCCGCGCGCGCGGGCATCCGGATCGTCGGGCCGGGTGCGTTCGGTGTGATCCGGACCGACCTGGGACTCAACGCGACCTTCTCCGACGTCCCGGTGCTGCCCGGGCGCCTCGCGCTGGTCGCGCAATCGGGCGCCGTGTGCACGGCGATGCTCGACTTCGCCGGGCCCGTCGGCATCGGCTTCTCGACGGTGCTGTCGCTGGGCGGCGTGCTGGACGTCGACTTCGGCGAACTGCTCGACGCGCTGCTCGTCGACGAGCACACCGATGGCATCCTCGTCTACGTCGAACAGGTCCACGACGCGAGGCGCTTCCTCTCGGCACTCAGGGCCGCGGCCCGCACGAAACCGGTCGTCCTGCTCAAGGCCGGCCGCTCGCTCGAGGCCGCGCCGGCCGGCGGTCCGGCCCCCGACGCGGTCTTCGACGCGGCGATGCGCCGCGCGGGCACGCTGCGCGTCAGGACGTACACGCAGCTCTTCGCCGCCGCACGCCTGCTCGCGGCCGGACGCATTCCGCGCGGCGAGCGCATCGCGGTCGTCGCGAACGGGCGCGGTCCGGCGCTGCTGGCCGCCGACAGCGCGCGCGACGCCGGGCTCACGCTCGCCCCGCTCGAGCCGGCCACGATCGCCAGGCTCGACGCCCTGCTCCCCGACGAGGCCGAGCGCTCGAATCCGGTGGACGTCCGCGGCGAGGCGACGCCGGAGTCCTACGCGGCGGCGGTCGAGGCGGTGCTGGGCGACGCGACGGTCGACGCGGTCGTCGCGCTGCACGTGCCGCGACCGTCCGACCCGCCGACGGACGCCGCGCGCGCCGTCGCGGCGGTCACGCGGGGCAGCTCCAAGCCGGTGCTCGGCGCCTGGCTGGGCGCGATCCACCGGCGCGAGGCGAACCACGCGCTCGAAGCCGGGGGCGTCGCGAATTTCTTCACGCCGGAGAACGCGATCGAGGCGCTCGCGATCCTCGCCGCGTATCGCCGGCACCAGGAATTGCTGCTCGAGGTTCCGCCGCCCGCGCAGGAGCCGGACCCGCCGAATCTCGCGGCGGTCGAGCGGATCCGGGCGTCGCTCGGAGACCGGCGGACGCTGCCCGCGACCGAGCTCGCGAGCCTGCTCGCCGCGTTCGGTCTGCCGGTGCCGCGGCTCGAACGCGCCGACACGCTCGCCGATGCGCGCGCGATCGCGCGGCGGCTCGGCTATCCGGTCCACCTCGCCGTCGACGCACCGCTGCCGCTGCCGCTGCCCTCGCGCGGACCGATCGCGGACGGGCGGATGCTCGCGCGCGCCTACGCCGCGCTGCTCGAGGAGGCGCGCACGGTCCTGCGCGGACCCGGCTGGGGCGGACACGTCTTCGTGCGCAAGTCGCCGCGGCTCGAGCGACCGCGGGAGCTCGCGATCGGCGTGGCGCACGACCCGGTGTTCGGCCCGGTCATCACCTACGGGACGAGCGTGCGGCCGCCGCTGCCGCCGTCGACGCGGTTCCTCGCGCTGCCGCCGCTCAACCGCGCGCTCGCGCTCGACCTGGTCGTCGGCCCGCGCCAGCGCCGCTACGAAGTGACCGGCGTGACCACCGAGGCGGAGATCGAGCCGCTGGTCCGCCTGCTGCTCCAGCTCTCGGCGCTGGTCTGCGCCTGCCCCTGGGTCCGCGAACTCGACCTGGACCCGGTGCTGGTCGCGCCGGGCGCGGCGATCATCGGGTCGGCCCGCGTCGGGATCGATCCGCGGCGCAAGTCGCGGCGCGGCTACGGGCACATGGCGATCCATCCGTATCCGGTCGAGCTGGTCGGCACGGTCGAATTGCGCGACGGCACCCGCCTGGTGGTGCGCCCGATCCGGCCCGAGGACGCCGAGATGGAGAAGCGCTTCGTCAACGGCCTGTCGGAGGAGACGCGCTACTTCCGCTTCTTTTACCGGCTGCACGAGCTGACGCCGCACATGCTCGCGCGCTTCACGCAGGTCGACTACGACCGCGAGATGGCGCTCGTCGCCATCGCGCAGGACGCAGCGGCTCCGGGCGGGCAGCAGATCGTCGCGGTCGCGCGCTACATCGGCAATCCCGACGGCGAGAGCGCCGAGTACGCGGTGGTCGTCGACGACGCGTGGCAGGGTCGGGGCGTCGCCCGGTCGGTCATGCTTCGGCTGATCGACTGCGCCCGCCAGCGCGGATTCAAGCGCCTCGACGGCGCGGTGCTCAAGGCGAACCACAACATGCTCAGGTTCGTCGCCGGACTGGGATTCACGACCGCCGACGATCCCGACGACGCCGAACAGGTGCGCACGACGCTGCGGCTGGCCTCCTAGCCGCGGAACCGTGGAATCGCCGAACCGCCGAACCGCTGGCACGCGCATCCGGGCGCGCGCGTGCACGCCGGTCGGATAGGTCTTAGACTGTTTCCGATATCCCTGCCGGAGTGTCGACGATGAAGGTGCTGATCGCCGCCGATGGTTCGAACCACTCGCTCGCCGCCCTCAACGCGTTCCTCTCGCGGCGCGCGTGGTTTCGCGACGTTCCCGCCGTCGAACTGGTCCACGTGCATGCGCCGATCCCCTATCCGCGCGCGGCGGCCTGGGCGGGCAAGGAGGCCGTCGACCGCTACTACGACGAAGAGAGCGAACTCGCGCTCAAGCCGGCCGAGGCGATACTCACGCGTCAGGGCGTGCCGTTCCGTCCGGTGAAGCTCGTCGGCGATGCCGCCCGGGAGATCATCGGCCACGCCGCAGCCTCGGACTGCGACCTCATCGTCATGGGCACGCACGGGCATACGGCGATGGGCAACCTGGTGATGGGTTCGGTCGCCACCAAGGTCCTCGCGGCGTCGAAGGTGCCGGTGCTGCTGCTCAAGTAGCCGGCGCGCTCCGTCGGCGCCGCGGGCGTCAGCGGGCGAGGAACGCAAAGACCTCGGCGACGAACGCGTCCGGCCGCTCGGTGTGGACCGCGTGCGCGGCGTCGTCGATCATGGCCGCGCGGGCACCGGCGATCGTCCGGGCGTACGACCGGAGCTCCTCCGGAGGGAACAGCCGGTCCGCGGCGCCGCCGACCACGAGCGTCCGCACGGCGATGCGGCCGGCGTCGCCGCCGCCGGTCTCCTCGAAGGCGGCCATCGCCTCGACCTGGCGGCGAAACCCCGTCGCCGACTGCGGGACCGGGTAGTCGAGCGCCCAGCGCAGGGCCGCGCCGGCTTTCTCCGGGTCGGCCAGGAATCGTGGCGTGAAGATCAGGTCGAAGAGCCGCCGGAACCAGTCCGCCGCGTCGGTGGCCGGCGGGTAGTCGTCGGCGAGGTCGCGGAACAGCGCGAGATTGCGCCCGCCCGCCCGCTCACCCGAGGCGACGAGCACCAGGCGGTCGACCAGCGCCGGGTGGCGGATCGCCAGGCGGCGCGCGACGAAGCCGCCCATCGAGTGACCGGCCACGTGGGCGCGGGCGACGCCCGAGTGGCGGATCAACGCCGCGCAGTCGTCGGCCATCGCGTCGATCGACGATTCCGCGTCCTGCGGCGTCGTGCGGCCCGCGCCGCGATTGTCGGGCCGGATCAGCCTGAACGCGGCGGCGAGCGGTGCGACCACCGGCTGCCAGCTCATCGAGTCCGAGGCCAGGCCGGCGACGAGCAGCAGCGCCGGGCCGCGGCCGGTGTCTTCGTAGTGCAAGCGGACGTCGGGACGGTCGAGCGTGGGCATCGGCGGCGCGGGCGGAGAGCCGCGCGATTATCCGGCATTCCCCGCAGCCGTCCCCCTGCGGTGGCACGTGCCTCGTGCCGATATACCGTCCGGGGGTGTCGCGCGCGGGCCGCGGGGGCGCTCGGCCTGGCGACGCCCGGCAAGGCGCCGGGGGGGTGTCGTCCCGGAATGCCCCGCCTGTTCCGTGGATCGGCGCGGCGGCTCGCCTGCCAACATCCGTACGGGAACGATCCGGCAGGGCCTGCCACGACCGAGTACGACGATAGGCGTCACCCGATGCCCGAAGACGTGAGCCCGGCGACGAACCGCGACGGCGACCGCGACGACGGTCCTCCGGCGTACGCGGTCGATCGCGCGCCGGCCCCCGCGGACTTCGAAGCGCGTTTCCGGGCCTACGCGACGCTGTCGGGCGACGCCTATTGGGAGCAGGACGCCGAATTTCGTTTCGTCTACGCGACCGAGAAGTGCGAGGCACCCGGTTTCGTGTCACCGGATTGCATCGGCCGGTGTCGATGGGAGCTGCCCGGCGTCGACCCCGACGATCCGGTGTGGCGCGAACATCGCGCGACCCTCGAGCGGCACGAGCCGTTCCGAGACTTCGTCTACGCCCGCGCGCGCAACGGCGAGCAGGGCTGGACGACGGTCAGCGGCGACCCGGTGTTCGACGCCGCGGGGGCGTTCGCCGGCTACCGGGGGATCGCGCGCGATCTGACACCCGACAAGCGCGCCGAGCAGCGCGTCCACGAGCTCGCGCACTACGACGGGCTGACCGGGCTGCTGAACCGGACGATATTCCGCGACGAACTCGCCGGCGCCATCGCGCACGCCCGGCGCGGCGACCGGCGGCTCGCGCTCCTCTTCGTCGACCTCGACGGCTTCAAGCAGGTCAACGACATGCACGGACACGCGGCCGGCGACCGCGTGCTCCAGGAGACCGCGCAGCGGCTGCGCAGGGCGGTGCGGGCGAGCGAGCGGATCGCGCGGCTGGGCGGCGACGAGTTCGTCGTGCTGGTCGAGGAGGACGCGCCCGGCGCGGGACTCGCCGCGGCCCGGCGGCTGGTGCGGGCGCTCGCGATGCCCATCGAGCTCGACCACCACGAGGTCCACCTCTCCGCGTCGATCGGCCTGTCCCTCTATCCGGACGACACGCGCGACGCCGACGAACTCGTGCAGCAGGCCGATCTGGCGATGTACCGGATCAAGTCGGCCGGCGGCAACGCGGTCGGTTCGTTCTCGCGCGATCTGCAGACGCGCGCCCGGGAGCGGGCGTCGATCGCGACCGACCTGCGGCATGCGCTCGAATCGGCCCAGTTCCGCGTCCACTGGCAGCCGGTGGTCTCCGCGGTCGACGGCCACGTGCTCGGCGCCGAGGCGCTGCTGCGCTGGGAACACCCGCTGCGTGGACTCGTGCCGCCTGCGACGTTCATCCCGGTCGCCGAGGAGACCGGGCTCATCGTGCCGATCGGCCGCTGGGTGATGAACGTCGCGTTCGCGCAGGCGCGGGCGTGGGCGGCCGCCGGCCATTCGATCCGCGTCGCCGTCAACCTCTCGCCGCGCCAGTTCCGCGACAACGCGCTCGCCGCCGACATCGGGTCGGCGCTGTCGATCTCGGGCGTCGATCCGCGCCAGGTCGAGCTCGAGCTGACCGAGACGCTGGTGATGCACGACGAGGTGCGGGTGGCCTCGCTGCTCGGCGAGTTGAAGAAGCTCGGCGTGCGTTTCGCGCTCGACGACTTCGGCACCGGCTACTCGTCGTTCGCCTGGCTGCGCCGGTTCCCGATCGACACGATCAAGATCGACCGCGAGTTCGTCGCCGGCCTGCCGCACGACGTCGAGGACGTGGAGATCGCGCGCTCGGTGATCGCGCTCGCGCACAGCCTGGGCCGGATCGCGGTCGCCGAGGGTGTCGAGCGGGAGGCGCAGGCCGAGCTGCTGCGCTCGATGGGCTGCGACGCGATCCAGGGCTTCCTCGTCTGCCGGCCGGTGCCGGCGGGCGAGATCGACGCCTTCCTCGCCGTGTCGGCCGCGCGGATCGCGAATCGCGGCGGCGCCCGCGTCATCGACCTGGCCGGCCGGCGCCACGGTTGAGCGGTCCCGGTCCGGCGCGGATCAATCGTCGGGCCAGACCGGTTCGCAGACGATCTCGCTCGCCACCGAGTTCGCGAGGAAGCACTCCTCGTGCGCGCGTTCGTGCATCGCGACGAGATCGTCCCGCGTCGGCCGCCGCGCACCGGAGAAGCGCGCGTCGGGCCTGAGCTCGACACGCACGATCGCGAGCTTCCCGCGCGCGTTCTTCGCCATCGTGCCGGACGCGCGGTCCTCGTAGCGGTCGACGCGGAAACCGCGCTCGGCGGCGATCGCCAGGAACCACAGCATGTGGCAGCTCGACAGCGACGCGACGAAAGCCTCCTCCGGGTCGACGGCGGACGGATCCGACATCGGGACCGGCACGACCTGCGGCGACGACGACGCCGCGATCTCGGCGCCGCCGTCGAAGCGGATCCGGTGGCGGCGGCTGTAGCGCCGGTCGAGGAAGTCGGCGTCGCCGCGGGTCCAGGCGACGGTGGCGGTGTGGACCGACATCGGTGACCTCCGGTTCGTTGCGCGCGGGCGCGCCCGGTCAGCGGCGCGCTCCGGCGCGCCAGACGAGCATCAGGTTGTTCGCCGGCATCGCGCGCTCGTCGACGAGCGTGAGCCCGGCCGCGCGGGCGAGGCGATCGACGTCGGCGACGTCGCGCAGCCCCCTCAGAGGGTCCGCGGACTTGAGCGACGCGTCGAAGGCCGCGTTGCTCCCGGTCGTGTAGCGTCCATCGCGGTTGTACGGACCGTAGATCGCGACGAGAGCGTCGGGCTCCAACACCGACGGGAGCCGCGCGAACAGGCGCTCGTCCTCGTCCCAGTGCAGGATGTGCAACGTGTTCGCCGAGAACACCGCGTCGTAACGCGCATCCGGCCACTCGCCGTTCACGTCCAGCACGATCGGCGGCGGGGTGTTCGGCAGCGCCGCCTCGTCGAGCCACATCCGCATGCCCGGCAGGCATTCGGCGCGGTCGGACGCCTGCCAGACCAGGTGCGGCAGCGCGGCGGCGAAGTGGACCGCATGCTCGGCGGTGCCGCTGCCGATCTCGAGCACGCGATGGCGATCGGCGTAGATCTCGCGCAGCACCGCCAGGATCGGGTCGCGGTTGCGGGCGGTGGCCGGGGCGTGCGGCTTGTCGGGCGGGTCGGGTGTGGGCATCGGGGTCGTGGGGCTTGGCTCGTCGACCCGGGCGCGCGGTGTGCGGCGGACCGGGGTGGCACCCCGCCGGTGATGATCGCACGGGGAGACGGCGGCGCGGCGACGTGGTTGAATGCCGGCAGGCCCCGGCCCGGCGCGCCGCCCCGCCGGGATGCGAGACGCCCGCCTTTGTGACCATCGACATCCGCGTGCTCGACCCCGCCGCGATCGCGGCCGACCCGCGCGTCGATCGCTGGCTCGCGGCACTCGCGCTCGAAGGCGCCGGAACGCTGGTCGAGAACGCGCACGTCGACTTCCGCCTGCTGGACGTGGCCGGCGAGATCGTCGCGATCGCCGCCGCCGAGCCGGGGCCGGTCCGAACCTACGTCTGCTCGCCGGTCACACAGTACGCGCGGTATCCGGCGGCCGAAGCCCGGCGGCTCGAGCCGGGATGGCTGCGGCCGATCGCGCGTCTCGCGTTCACGTTGGTCGGATACGTGCTGCGGTTCTGCGAGTTCGACCGCGTCGTCTACATCGACAACTGGCTCCTCGCCACGAATCCGGTCCGGTCGCTCGGCGCGGCGCGCTACCGGGCCCTGGCCGACTGGCTGGTGGCGAGATACCCGAAGCACGCGATCGTCCACCGGTCGGTGAACCCCACGCTCGACGAGCCTCACGCCGTGGCGCTCGACGCCGCCGGCTTCAGGCGGGTGCGCGCGCGGGTCGTCTACGTCGCCGATCCGGCGAGCGGGCGCGCCCGGCGCAACGAGAACCTCCGGCGCGACCGCAAGCTCCACGACGAATCGCGATGCCGGATCGAATCGACGCGCGATGCGCGGGACGCGCCGGTTTTCGCCCGGCTCTACCGGACGCTCTATCTCGACCAGTACACGGCGCTGAATCCCGCCTACCGGACCGAGGCGTTCGCGTGCATGATCGGCTCCGCGAACTTCCAGACCTTCGCACTGCGCGATGCGGAACGTGTCATCGGCTTCGTCAATTCGTTCCGGCGCAACGGCGTGTGCACGGGCGCCATCGTCGGCTACGACCTGGAGAGCCCACGCGAGGACGGCGCGTATCGGGTACTGATCGCGCAGCTGTTCCGCGACGCAGCCCGGGCCGGCTGCGTGCTCAACCTCTCCGGCGGCGCCGGCGGGTTCAAGACCGCCCGATCAGCGCAGCCGGTGTCCGAGTACGACGCCGTCTACGACCGTCATCTGCCGGCACGCCGGCGCCTCGGCTGGGCGATCGCCGCCGCGCTGGGTCGGCTCTGGCGCGAGCGGCGGCCGGCGTCGAAGTGACCCGGCGCGCTCAGGCGAGAGCGGCGATCGCGGCCGAGAACGTCAGGAACGCCGCCGCCGTCGAGAGCAGGATCGTGCGGGCGATCCGGCCGCTGTCGGCGCCGAACCGCTCGGCGAGCACCGCGACGTTGGCGGCCGAGGGGAGCGCCGCGACCAGCACGATCACCGTCAGCGACGCGCGGTCGAGCGGCAGGCCCAGGTCGCTCGCGGCGAGTCCGATCGCGAGCACGAGCAGCGGATGGACGACCAGCTTGATCAGCACCAGCGGCACGACCTCGGACGCCGGTGCGCGCGTGGTCTCGGTCATCCGCGCGCGGGCGAGCATCGCCCCGATGGTGAACAGCGCCGCCGGCGACGCCGCGTCGGCGAGCAGTGCGACCGTGCGGAACACCGGTTTCGGCAGCTCGATGCCCGACACGTAGACCCCGATGCCGGCGACGATCGACCACGGCAGCGGGTTCTTCACGACGCCGGCGAGCGCGTCGCGGGCGGCGACGCTCGCGCCGTGCGTGCCGGCGACGCCCAGCCGCGACAGCGCGACGCAAAGCGAACTCGTGAACACGAGGTCGAGCAGGATCGTCGCGATCGCCGGGGCGGCGGCCGCCTCGCCCAGCAGCCCGGCGAGCAGCGGCACGCCCATGTACCCGGTGTTCGGGAAGGTGGCGACCAGCGCCCCGAACGACGCGTCGTTCCAGCCGATCCGCCCGGACATCGTCACCGCGATCGAGAAGCCGACCATGACGACCGTGCAGAACAGCCACACGGCCGTCAGCCCGCCGCCCAGCGCCGAGACCACCGGCGTGGTCGCGCCGAACCGGAACAGCATCGCCGGCAGCGAGAAATACAGGACGAACGAGTTCAGGCCAGCGATGGCCGCCTGCGGCAGCATGCCCCGCCAGGTGGCGACGTAGCCGGCGAGCACCAGCGCGAAGAACGGGAAGGTGGCGGCGAGGACGTCCAGCATCCGCGCATTGTCGCAGGGTCGGCGATCCGGAATCCGGACCGCTTACGCGCTAAGCTATGCGGACCGGGCCGACCCGGCGCTTCGTGCGCAGGGCGCACCGGATCGGCCCCCAGACCCTGGACCGGAGGTCCGCCATGGTTCCACGCCACGCCCGCCTGCTGGTCGCGAGCGCGCTCGCGATGTCGCCGCTGGCCGCGACCGCCGCCGATCTGCCGGTCTTCGACGCGCACGTCCACTACAGCCACGACGCGGTCGAGGTCCTGCCGCCGGCGGACGCGATCGCGGTCCTGCGGAAGGCGGGGCTGAAGCGCGCGCTGGTGTCGAGCTCCGGCGACGACGGCACCCAGAAGCTCGTCGCGCTCGCGCCGGACCTGATTCTGCCGTCGCTGCGGCCGTACCGCACGCGCGCCGACGTATCGACCTGGGTCCGTGACGAGACACTCGTACCCTGGCTCGAGGAGCGGTTGGCGAAGTCCCGCTACGTCGCGATCGGCGAGTTCCATGTCTACGGGGCGGACGCCGACCTCCCCAACCCGCGGCGCGTCGTGGAGCTGGCGAAGAAGCACCGGCTGGTCCTGCACGCGCACTCGGACGTCGACGCGATCGAGCGGCTGTTCCGCCACGATCCGCGGGCACGCGTGCTGTGGGCGCACTCCGGCTTCGAGCGCCCCGACGAGGTGCGCGCGATGCTGCGCAGGCACCGCAACCTCTGGTGCGACCTCGCGTTC
This sequence comes from Burkholderiales bacterium, assembly GCA_020851255.1. Taxonomy (GTDB): domain Bacteria; phylum Pseudomonadota; class Gammaproteobacteria; order Burkholderiales; family Casimicrobiaceae; genus VBCG01. The sequence goes on from JADZDA010000213.1 coordinate 18,388, forward strand.
CGCAGCGAGCACGGCAGCGACGGCAAGGTCGATCCCGCCTGGCGCTCGCTGTTCACCGAGTTCCCCGATCGATTCATGGTCGGCACCGATTCGTACACACCCGAGCGCTGGCACTACGTCGTCGAGCACGCGAACTGGTCGCGCGCGTGGCTCGCGGACCTGCCGAAGGACCTGGCCGAGAGGATCGCCTGGCGCAACGGCGAGGCGCTGTTCGGCGCGGCCCCCGCACGTTGAATTCGATGCGGTTCCCCGTCGCCTCGGTCGTGGCCCTCGCCTTCACCGGCGCGCTCGTCGCGACCGGGAACGGGATCGGTGTGGCGCGCGCGGCCGCGTGCGGCGACGATATCGGCGAGCCGAAGCGCGAGGTCGAGTCGGCCCGCTACGCCATCGCCTTCCGCACCGTGCCCTCGCCGGTGAGCGTCGGCGCGCATTTCATCGTCGAGCTGGCCGTCTGTCCGAAGCCGGGCGCCCAACCGGTGGCGGGGCTGCGCGTCGACGCGACGATGCCCGAGCATCGGCACGGCATGAACTACCGGCCTTCCGTCCGGCAGGTTTCGCCCGGTCGCTGGCGTGCCGAGGGGCTCATGTTCCACATGCCGGGCCGCTGGGAATTCGTGTTCCAGCCGCATGACGGACGGCGCGAGGACCGCCTGACCGTGTCGGAGGACGTTCGTTGACCCGGCGCGCGGTGCGACGGGCGCTCGCGGCGTTCGCGCTCGCCCTCGCCGGCGTTCCCTCGCCGGCCGACGACACGCTCGCCGTCGCCTTCACGCCCGACGAAATCGCGAAAATCCTCGCCCACGGCCCGTGGCCGCCGGAAGTGAAGCGCGATCCCTCCAACCGCGTTTCCGGCAACGCGGACGCGATCGCGTACGGCGAGCGACTGTTCTTCGACACGCGGCTCTCCGCGAACGGACTGGTCTCCTGCGCGCGCTGCCACCAGCCGGGGCGACACTGGACCGACGGACAGGCGCGCTCGATCGGGCTGTCGCCGGGCGACCGCAACGCCCCGAGCGTCGTCGACGCGAGGTTGAATCGCTGGTTCGGCTGGGACGGCGCGAACGACAACCTGTGGGCGCAGAGCATCCGGCCGATGCTCGATCCGCGCGAGATGGGCATGACCGAGGCCGCGGTCGCACGGACGATCCGCGAGGTGCCCGACTTCGCCTGCCGCTACCGCCGCACGTTCGGTCGCGCGCCGGGAACCGACGACCGCCGCGTCGTCGTCGACGTCGGCAAGGCGCTCGCCGCGTTCCAGGAGACGCTCGCCTCCGGTCGCACGCCGTTCGACGAGTTCCGCGACGCGCTCGCGCGCGGCGACCGCGCGGCGATCGCGCGCTATCCGGACGCCGCGAAGCGCGGCTTGCGCATCTTCGTCGGCCGCGGATCGTGCGACGTCTGCCACACCGGGCCGCGGTTCACCAACGGCGAGTTCCACGACATCGGCATCGCGCACTTCGCGGCGCCCGGCCGCGTCGACCCGGGGCGCCACGGCGGCATCGCCACGGTCAGGTCCAGTCCGTTCAACCTGCTCGGCCGCCACAGCGACGACGCCGCGCGGGCGACCGCGACCTCGACCCGGCACGTCGCGCAGGAACACCGCCACTTCGGCGAGTTCCGCGTGCCGAGCCTGCGCAACGTCGCCGCGACCGCGCCGTACATGCACGACGGGAGCGTCAAGACCCTCGCCGACGTCGTCCGCCACTACTCGGAATTGAACGAGGAACGGCTGCACGTCCACGGCGAGAGGATCCTGAAGCCCCTTCGACTGACGCCGGAGGAGCGCGCCGACCTGGTCGCGTTCCTCGAGACGCTGGGCGACGGGGCGCCGGTGTTCCGGCACACCGAGCGGGGGCGGCTCGAGTGCGAGTAGGTAGCGGTTCGGATCAATGGATCAATGGGGGGACCAATGGGGTCAGACTCGATTGATCCAAGAGCGGCGACCACGACCTCGCCAACCGGGTGACGCAGCTTGAGTTCACCAGGTCGGGCTTGCCGACCGAGACGCACGCCTACACGTGGGACGGCGGGGCGGGCGGGGCGCCCCACGCCAAGGGGCGCATCACCGA